>JBBQNY010000164.1:0-6804 GCA_038330365.1 Lysobacterales bacterium
AGACCAGCACCTGATTCAGATGCTGGCTGAGGAGCGACGTACCCGCAAGCGCTGCGGTAAGCGCCAGGGGGATCCAGTGTCCTGTCCCGGAGGTACGTTGCTGAATTCGCGACGCGGGTGCGTCGTCGAGGCAAGGCGCGAAGAGGAGGCATAGCAGCGCTATGGCGACGACGAGGAACGTGGCATCGGCGGCGCAAACCGTGCGAATTTGGCGATGTACCTCCGGGACAGGGCCCTAGGCCGGCTTCGACTCTTCCCGCTTGGCTTCGTCCCACAGCGCATCCTGCTCGTCCAGCGTCATGTCTCCGAGCCTCGAATCACCCGCCGACGCCAGCTGTTCCATCCGCCGGAAGCGACGCTCGAACTTGCCGTTCGCACCACGCAGCGCCGCACCCGCGTCGACCCGCGCGTGCCGCGCGATGTTGATGCACACGAACAGCAGGTCCCCGATCTCGTCGGCAAGGCGTACTGCGTCCCGCGGTTCCCGGGCAAACTCGGCGCGCACCTCCGCGATCTCTTCCTCGAGTTTGGCGAGTACGGGCTCGATGGCGGGCCAGTCGAAACCTACCCGTGCGGCACGCTGCTGCAGCTTGGTCGCGCGCATCCACTCGGGCAGACCGCGGGCGATGCCGGCCAGTGCGCTGGAATCGACTTCACCCTGGGCGTGACGTTCATCGCGCTTGTGTGCTTCCCAGGCGTCGCTGCGGGCGATGTCGTCGGCATAGCCCACATCGGCAAACACGTGCGGATGCCGCCGCTCAAGCTTGGCGGCGATGGCGCGGGCCACGTCATCGAACACGAACGCGCCCGCCTCCTCCGCCATGCGTGAATGGAATACAACTTGAAGCAACAGATCGCCCAGTTCATCGCGAAGATCAACGAGGTCGGCGCGCGCGATGGCATCCGCCACTTCGTAGGCTTCCTCGATTGTGTAGGGCGCCACTGTGGTGAAGTCCTGCGCCACGTCCCAGGGACAGCCGGTCTCCGGATCACGCAGTCGCGCCATGATGGTGCGCAGCGCTTCGATCGGGGTGTCGCCAGTCATGTGGTGGACAGCCACTGTTTCGGATCGCCTGCACAAGCGAGAAAGGACGGATTGAGCAGCGACTCGCCCTGATTGCACCTCAGCGGCGCGCCATCCAGTGCGACCACAGCGCCGCCGGCTGCCTCGAGCACACACTGTCCCGCCGCCGTGTCCCACTCCGAAGTCGGTCCATGCCGCAGGTACAGATCCGCGTCTCCACAAGCGATCGCAATGAACTTGAGAGAAGACCCCATCGGCATCATCGCCACTGGCCCGCGCGATTCCAGAAACGCGGCGAGGCGCCCGTCCCTGTGGGAACGGCTGCCGACCACGCGCCAGGGCGGCGTGCTCCGTGGCGCAACTTCGATACGCTGTGCCGCGCCCGTCGCCGCATCCCGTCGCCACGCACCTTCGCCCTTGCGCGCCCAGGCCATGAGGCCGGTAACCGGCGCGTGCACGACCCCCAGGATTGGAAATCCATCTTCGACCAGCGCAATATTGACGGTGAACTCGCCGTTGCGCTTGACGAATTCGCGCGTTCCGTCGAGCGGATCCACCAGCCAGTAGCGCTGCCATTGCCGTCGTCGGTCCCACGGCAGGTGTGCGCCCTCTTCCGAGAGCACCGGCACGTCCGGCGTGAGTTCCGCGAGGCCCTGCGCAATGGCACGATGCGCGGCCATGTCGGCAGCCGTCAGCGGGGAGTCGTCGTGCTTGAACTCGACGTCGAAGTCGCGGCGATAGATATCCAGGATCGCCGCACCAGCGAGTTCCGCGATGTCGATGATTCCAGTGAGCCAGTCGGCATGCTGATCGGCACCGCTCACAGCACACCGTGCGCGAGCAGTTCGCGCGCCATGAAAAGCGCCGCGAGTGATCGACCTTCGCTGCAGTCGCGGCGCTGTACCAGTTCGTGCAGCGCATCGAGGCGCCAGGGAACAACCTCGGGAGGTTCGGGTTCGTCCCCCGGCAACCGTTCGGGGTAAAGGTCCTGTGCCAGCACCACGCTGATGCGATGCGCCATGTAGGTTGGCGCGAGCGAGAGCTCGCCGATCAGCCGCAGCCGGCGCGCGCCGTAACCGGCCTCTTCCTTGAGTTCGCGATTCGCGCCCTCGAGCGGCGTCTCGTCGGGCTCCAGCCGGCCTTTCGGCAGGCCGATCTCGAACGCGTGCAGTCCGGCTGCGTATTCGCGCAGCAGGATCACGGTGTTGTCGTCGAGCATGGGCACCACGATGACGGCGCCGCGACCGCTCCCAGGCACGCGCTCGTAGGTGCGCCGCTGGCCGTTGCTGAACTCGAGTTCGAGCTCCTCGACCGGAAACCGCGTGCCCTCATCGAGCATCCTGCGTTTGTGGATGACGGGCAACGTCGGCATGCAGCAATTGTAACGGCGACGGCGGCGAGTCCGCCGCACCGCCGTATGGGTCGGCGTCAGTCCACGGTGTCGCCGATACCCATGGTGGCGGCGATCAGGGGATACAACGCCGGTGTGGCCGCGAGAACCGAACGCGACTCGAGGCCGATGTCGCGACCATCAAGATCGGTGAAGACGCCGCCCGCCTCCCGTACGATGACGCTGAGCGCCGCGATGTCGAGGATGTCGACATCCGATTCAATCACGGCGTCGACCGCGCCTCGGGCCAGCAGGTGGTAGTGATAGAAGTCTCCATAGCCGCGCGTGCGTTCGGCCGTGCGCACCAGCCCGGCAAGCCGGGACCAGCGCACGGGATCGCCCGCCAGCGAGCGCAGATTGCCGAACGAAAGCTGGGCACGTTCGAGCGTCGTGGCCGTCCCGACGCGTGTGCGGGCATCGTTGACGAAGGCACCTCCACCGCGGATGGCCCAGCCCGTTTCCGAACACCAGGGTGCGTGCGACACGCCCAGCACCAGCTCTCCGTGCGCACGCAGCGCAATCTGGGTTGAAAACATCGGATAGTCGCGCACGAAGGAGCGCGTTCCGTCCAGCGGATCCACCAGCCACAGGAACTCGGCGGTCTCGTCCTTGCCGCCTTCCTCTTCGCCGTAGATGGCATGGTCGGGGAATGCGCGCTCGATCGTGCGTCGGATGGCCTGCTCTGCACCACGGTCCGCTGCGGTGACGGGACTGTCGTCGGACTTGCGCTCCACTGCCGTGGACCGTCGGTAGAAGCGCTCGATTTCCGTCGCCGCCGCTGCCGCGGCCTCGCGCGCCACTGCGAGCGCGCCTTCGAGGAATTTGCGATCGATGCTCAAAACATGGGTTCGATGCGGCCGCGCACCGTGAGCCGCGTATCGCCATTGGGCAGGCGCTGTCCGATCAGTCGCAGTACCTCGAAGATCTGCAGGTTTGCGCCACGCGGCGATAGCACCACGTCGAGCTCGAACGCGGGACCGTCGAAGCGCACCGAACCCGCAACTCCGACACGCGCACCGCGATCCGCAACGCGCAACACGACCGTTGAAGAGCCGGGATCCGTACGCTCGAACTCCGCCACGATGTCCCCAACCGAGCCTTCGGCCACGCCCTGCACGCCGGCATCCGTCCACTCGAGAGAGCCGCTTGCCGAGCGCAGATAGCCATCGACCAGGCGCATCTCCGGCAGCTTGGCGACAACCAAACCCCGAGGCGTCAGTCCAGGCAATGCAAGGCCGCCCGCGAGCCATCGAGCCGGCATCGAAAGGCGAATCCCGGAAAGTTGGGCCTCGTTGCCGTGTCGCTCGAAATCGAGTCCGGCATCGATGCCACGACCCGCCACCTCGATGTGCCCGCGCGAGATGCCCGTGAAAAACGCTGCGCGCGACACGGTCCACTGCACGCGCCCGAGTGGCACGCCATATATGAAAGCGCGCTCGGCGGAGCCCTGCCAGAGACTGCCGCTCAGACCTTCGACCTGCCAGCCTTCAAGGCGTCCGCGGAAGAAGCGCCAGGCAATGTCGGCCGGTGCGGTCCATACGAGCACCAAGGCTACGAACAGCAGCGAAGCCACGACCACGGTGACCACGATGCGCCCGCCGCGAGCCGTCATTGGCGACCGGCTTCGACCAACGTCGCGCGTGCATCCACCAGGCCCGGCGTGTTGCCGGTTCGCGCCGAAAAGGACTCCAGGCTCGCGCCTTGCGTGGCCGCGAACGGTTCCAGCCAGCGCATCAAAGCATCGAATGGAACTTCGGAAAAACTCACCGCTACCCGGCCAGTGGCCTGGCGCTCTACCGATCCGATCTGGCCGCCGAGTCCGGCTGTGCGCGCGCTCGAGTCGATTTCCGCGAGCAGCGAGCGGCCACCGCTTGCCTGTGCCGTGCCGGTGGAAGCGATGGCAAGACCGCTGGCGTTGTCGCGCATCCAGGCGAGATCGCGCTCCGCTGCTGCGACCCCGTCAACGGCAGCGCGGCGGGACCGCTGCAGTGGGCTCACGACGAACGCCCACAGCAGCAACATCGCCGCGATGCAGGCACCCGCGCCCAACAGCCACTGCTCACTCACTGCGCGGGACGACCACCATTGCCTCATCGGGTGGCGCTCCTGCGAACCGAGACGCGGCCGCGACTTCCGCCCGGCACGTTGCCGACGGTGCCCAGGTCCGCCTCGAGCCCGGGCAGTTGCGCACATCGTTCGCGATAGGCATCCAAGGTAGAAACATCGGGGCCGATCAGCGTCAACTCAAGCGTGCCGGCGTTCCAGTCGAGCTGCTCGAGATGCAACTGCGGCATCGAGCCCAGCAGGCTGGCTGCTTCGGAGGTGAGCGCGAAGAAATCGTCCTGATTGCCCCCTTGTCCGTTCACCAGGGCCCGCATCTGGCCGGCCGGGTCGGGGATCTGCACCGCCCCGGGAACCACGCTGCGATAGGTGTCCCGCTGCTGCTCCGTCAGCGCAGCGCGCCGTTGCTCGAGGCGCAGCGTGTCGGCGTACAGCCAGCCCGTCCAGAGCGCTCCGGCTGCCACGGCCAGCAATGCTGCTACCCGCCACAGGCGTCTGAGCGGGGCGGTCGCGTGATGCGGTGCGAACGTGCCCGCCAACAGGTTGCCATCGGGGCGCACGGGTGCGCGGGCTGCTGCGCGCAGCAGCATCGATTCGAGCGGCTCGCCCGCCGGCGACGAGGATGTTTGAACCGCGTCCGCATTCGCTGTCTGCCATTCCTCCCAGATCTCCGGCGGCAGGGCGGTCCGCGTTTCACCCTGGACCAGAACGACGCGGCGACCACCGTCCTCGGTCCAGACATCCATGGCTGGGCTTTCGGATTCCCCCGAGGTCGCCGCCAACGCTGCCTCGGACAGCAATACTTCGGGGCGCACGGACCGGGATGCGAGATCCTCGAGCCACGCGCGCAGGCGGTCCATGCCAATCCACCACGCTTCCTGCGATCCTTCCACACCGGAAGATATTGCGAACTGCAGCGATTCGATGGGCTCGGCAATCTGATCTTCGAGCGCAAAGGGCACCGCGCGCATCAGCTGATCCCGCTGGTGGATGGCCAGTCTGGTTCGCGCATAGCCCACGCACTCGGCGGGCACGATGACCCAAACGGGAAGACCGGGGGCACGACTGGCGGCGTCCGGGCGGACCGCCACAAAGCCTTCGCCGTTCGCCGTCGTGCGCCAGACGCGCAAGGGCTGGCCTACTCCGTCGTATCGAATGACCAACCGCTCGGGCATCTGGACCAAGTTCTCCGCACCAGGGTCCCGATTCTAGCGTCGTGCTCGTCACCACTGGGCAGACGGTTCCAACGCGCCCCGGCCTGACGGAATATCTACAAGCTCGCAGCGCCGTGTTTCAGATCGCCCCAGCGGGACTGGAGCACGGCGAGCGCGGCAAGCCCGGCAGTTTCGGTGCGCAGGACACGTGGACCAAGGCGCCACGGCTTGAAACCTGCATGCTGGAGGCCTGCGACGTCTGCGGCGCCGAATCCTCCTTCCGGACCAATGACGATGACTGCAACTTGCGAATGCTCAGAGGGCAGTGCATCGGGGAGCGACGCGCCGTAAGGATCCATGAACAGTCGCAATGATCCCGCGGCTTCAGCATCCGCAGCGTACGCAGCCAGCCAGTCCCGCAGCGGCATCGGATCGTGCAGGACGGGCAGATCCGCGCGTCCGCACTGCTCGCACGCGCCGATGATGACGCCGCGCCAGTGGGTCAGGCGCTTGCCACTGCGTTCGGCATCCAGTCGCACTTCACTGCGCTCGGTGCTGACGGGCTGGATCGCCGACACGCCAAGCTCGGTGGCCTTCTGCAGGATAAGGTCCATCTTCTCTCCGCGTGCCAGCGCCTGCACCATCAACACGCGCAAGGGCGACGCGGGCGCAGCGACCACGGCTGCCCCCAGACGGACGCGCGCGCCCCGGCGGGAAGCCTCGATCAGCAGCGCTTCGAATTCGTTGCCCGCGCCGTCGAACACATGCAACTCGCGGCCCACAGCCAGTCTGAGCACACGCACGACGCGCTCCGCAGCGCCGTCGGGCAACGGCCATTCTTCGCCGGAGCGCAGCCGTTCGGGAACCAGGACACGTGTGATGCGCATGCCGCGATTGTCCCACCTTGCCCTCGTGTGACACAGCACACGGTTACGCAGACCGCACTCGCATGCCTTGCCCTTGCCTGAACGCCACTCCCGCACTTAACCGCTTGCCAACACGCTCCTCGCCATACTCCGGCGCGCCGATGCGCGTCAGCATCGCGGTTCGTCCGACCTTTAAGGGAACCCCATCATGGAAAATCCACGTAATACCCCGTCGTGGATCAAAGCGTCCGGTCTCGCCCTGCTGCCGGTGTCGATTGCGCTGGTGGTGGGCTGTTCGCGCGAGCCGAC
>JBBQNY010000165.1:0-6761 GCA_038330365.1 Lysobacterales bacterium
ATCGACAGTGCCACCGATCGCCATGCCGCCTTCGTGACCCTGCGCGGCCTGCTGCCGCTCGCACTGCGTCGCTACGCCGGCATCGCGCTGGACGTGGCGTTCGATCATGTACTGACGCTGGAGTGGTCGCGCTACAGCGCCTGCAGCCTGCGCGAGCACGTCGATGCGGTGAACGCGGCGCTGCGCGCCGCGTCGCGCGAGCCGTTTGTTCCGGAAGACTTCGCGTATTTCGCGGTGCGCGCAGCGGACGAGGACCTGCTGGCGCGATACGGCGATGTCGCCACCCTCGAGCGCGCCTTCCGCTCCCTGTCGCGCCGCCTGCGTCGCAGCAATCCTCTGGCCGGCGCGTGGACTGAGCTCGCGCCGCTGATGCCGGAACTGCGCGCGGCGCTGCCAGAGCTGTTCGACGACTTGCGCAAGGTGCGCGCACGCCCGCTCGTAGCAGCAGCGGGCACGTAGTCCAAACCTCAGGACAGAGTCGGCCGTCGCCCGATTTTCGAGAGGGTGTCTGGTAGCCGTATCGGACGCCCGATCGAAACACCGCAGTCAATGCCCAGCAGGAGAAGTGCGGTCAGCACGCTTCTCGACCGGAGTTCGGCGAGGAGCGGCATCGCGATAGATTCCCTGAGTGCGCAGCACCCGCAACCGAGACGGTTGCGCGCGGCGCAGCGCCTCAGTTCATGCTGTTGACCATGTACTCAACGGTCGCGGCGACCTGCTCGTCGGTCAGGGCCGGGTTGCCACCCTTGGCCGGCATGATGCCGGCGACGCCGGTGTAACCATCGATCGCATGATTGACCAGCGTATCCATGCCCTGACCCATGCGCGCGGACCAGGCCGCCTTGTTGAGCATGGGGGCACCGCCCGCGCCGGTGGCGTGGCAGGCCTGGCAGAGATTGCCGTAGATGACACTGCCGTCCATGGTGCCGCCGTAGGCGACCTGCGCCGCGGCCGTCGCCTTCGCCGCAGCTTCCGCGGCGATCATCGACGCGCGCCCCGTTTCGCCGGCGTAGACCGCGCCGACCGGAGTGATCCGCTCCTGCAATGCGCGCTCTGCAGCGTAGCTTTCTTCGAGCGGGCGGCCCGTGTGGATGGCGTATGCAACACCGCCGAGGAGCAGCGTTACCGCCATCAGAAAGCCGATCACCATGGCGAAGTGCTTGAGGAATACCGAATCGGTGGATTTCACGGAGTGCGGTTCCCGTCAGGAAGGATGACTGCTGTGCCGACGCGCGCACGATGGCGGCACGGCGAGGCGAAGGCGTCGAATTATAGCGACGCTGTGACATTCGGCGATACCATGCGCCCCCGCAGCGCCCGCCGGGGCCCACAGCGGCACGCAATACGCGGCGCCCGTAGCTCAGCTGGTCGAATCGGGTGCGTCCAGCCGATGACTTGAATGGCATCGGCTGCGCCCGGCGAGGGGGAGGCAGGAAGCCGACCGGACGTAACCACCAGGGATGGGTCGCAAGCGGCACGCAACACGCAGCGCCCGTAGCTCAGCTGGATAGAGTAGTGGCTTCCGAAGCCATTGGTCGGGGGTTCGAATCCCTCCGGGCGCGCCACCTTTTCCGAAGTAATTTCAACACCTTACGTGAGTGGCCCTCCGAACGACTCCCTCCAAAATTCGTCCTGGGACAGTTCTGTGACACTTCTGGGACAAAAGTTGCGCGCGCCTTTTCGCGCAATTGGCAAAAATGAGTAGTAGCCGTTGTGACAAACGTTACTGGTCGCCGCGGCAACACGCACGTTCACGGATGAATAGTACGCGAGGGCTCCAGAAGCCGAGCTCCGCAGTTTGCGGCGGAATTCTTCGATCTGCTTGAGCGGCAGCGCTCGAAATCACACTACAAGGAGTTGGGCCTACCGGGCGGCTTGCTCGACGGCGGCGTGCTCGCGCGGTTGATCGATGCCATGGGCCGGGAACAGATCACGCTGTTCGGGCTTGATCCAGCGGTCGGGAGTTCGAATCCCTCCGCGCGCGCCACCACTTCCGAACCGTTTTCAGCATCTTGCTCGGTCAGGCCTTCGAGCGCCCTACCCCGAGAATGGTCTTGTGCCCGTTCTGTGCCCAAAACTTTTCGAACGTTTTCGCCAATTTCCCAAAAATGAGTAATGGCCGTTGTGACTTTTTGCTAGCCGTGACACTCGAACTTTTGCTGGAAGCGGCGGGGTAGGCACGCGGCGCGCAAGTTTGGATTGACGTCGGCCACGACGCAAAACGGGTCAATGTCCCGTACGGGTTGTCGCACCAACACGAGGGGTCGCCCTTTGATCAGCAGGCCCAGAATCTCGAGATCTGTATTGGACAGCCGATCGGACGCCACGACAAAGAGTAGATCGTTCAACGGCGGATGGGACGCGGAGATTGTCGGAATCGATCGCGACAGCGACGCGCTCTGGGTCTACTAGGAGGCCGACGAAAGCGTGACTACTGAGCTGTAGTTCCGCGTCAGCGGTACCGCCGCGCTACCTCGTTGGCCTCATCGCGCATTCGACGACGAAATGCAGTCGATCTCAGAAAGCTCAGTGCTGTCACCCACTGGAAGCACGATTTCAGCCAATGCAATGCCGAAATTTGATGCCAGCGGCTCGTAGGTGTTCACGAAGTAGTCCCATGTCTCCCTGTTCGGAACACTTTCAAACCAGCGGGCGGGTGCGGCGAGCACCACAGCGCGACCGAAATCGCCCAAGGACTTCGAAGGTTTTTGTTGCGTCGTCGCAAGCAAGTGCAGGAAATAGCGAACTACTTGCGAGTCCTGCTTTTGGTAGCTCAGCTGCGCAGTACTTTTCACTTCGATATAAATTCGATTCTGTTTGTGCTTGGTAGAGTGGATGACGATATCCGGGCACATGCCACCGATGACATCGACCAGCAATTCTTTACACGGGTTCCAATCAGTGTCGTCCTGAAAGACCTTGAAAGCATGATCTCCCACGAGATCACCGAGATTCCGTGCCCCGGGTGCGGGTCGTCGAAACGTAATACGCGACAAGAGCGAGCGATCCGATTCGCCCGCTTTGATCCTCGCCACAAGTTCGTTCTCAAGGTCCTTTTCGCTCATGTCGGTTTCCCGTCCGTTGCAATCGATTTGGGCCGATGGCCATGACCAAATCTACAGCGTCGGGGAAGATACGGGTCAGACATTTCTGATTGTAGCCCTGCTGGCGGCGCCGATGCGCACTCTGGCGTCGAGCTGGCTAGCCACTTTTGAGGAGTACATACATTCCGGGAACTCGCAGCGCTGGAGTGAGGGTGCTCAATTTAATCCGAGGCAACGACCAGCGCAGATGATTCCGACGTGATCTGTCGCTTGGCTGCCTGATCCTCCTAGCTTACTGGATCCAAATCTCCGGACGCATGCCTCGCAGGGTTTTCCTGCGGGAGCAGATGCGCATAGTCTGGAGGATTTTGTGAAAGCCTTCACGCCGCGCTTCGCGGCCGGTTCGAGAGACCCGGTCGGTTCCCGTTTTTCCCCTCAAACACTTCGTCCAATCGGAAACGCTACCAAACAATCTGGGCGCTTCATCCGTGGCGAGGCAGGCGGCATCGATGTCTTGCTGTTTCGCTCTGCAGTGATGGCCGTCTGACTGTGTCGGTTGCCACCCGGTCAGGAAGGAGATGGCTGCCGCTGGAACAGGCAATGAGTCCAGGAGAAGCACGACAGTGGGCAAGGACGTGCTTCGAAGGTTGATGGACGGGTTGCTGCGAGGCGGTCACTGCGCCGCGCAGTCAACTCCAGTCGACGGGGAATCACCAAGGAATGCAATCACTATGGCTAACTTCGCTCTTTGAAGTGTCCTCTTCTTGAGCTTGTCCGACGTTCGCAACCTCATCCCCGAAAAATCCTGCCGAGCGAGCAGATCCTTTTGGCACCGTTGGCACAATCAAACTGAGTTTCCCGCCGACATCTTGTCAAGTGATCCGGATTTCGGTCGAATACGCAGGCTCGGATCGGGCCAGATCGATGCGCCACATTCCGCGTACGCCGTCTTCTAGCCAGTATCCCTCTAGCACGTCGTCATCCGGGAACATGTGGAGCGTCGCAGTCCCCGTTCCTTCACTCTGCAGCGCCAGCCGGAAATGGCCCTCTCCGAAGCTCTTGCCCTTGTACTGAACCAGCCCTTCCTCGTCGTACTCAACCAGGATTTCACCGTCGGCGATCTTGACGGTGCATGCCCAATGCTCTTCCGCCTCATCTTTGGAGAAATACAGGGTAGACATTGTGCTCTTGTCGTAGATGGTCATGCTTTTCTCCTGTTGATTGGTTTTGAAGGGAACTAGATCGTGAGGCGCCACAGCCATCCCGAAGCATTTGCTGGCCAAGAAGGATGCCCCTCCTGGAGCGGAATGTATGTCAAGCAGAATCTCGGGGGGCTTCAAGTCGGAGCGAAGCCCAGGAATTTCGGCTTCCCGTCGGATTTCAGGGCCGCTTCGGCGGTGAGGAGTGCGACGAGCCGCTCGGTGGTTGGAGTCGCGCCCATGACATCGATCTGGCGCATGGCGTTAGCGAAATCTCCGGGAGTGAGGTTGGTCAGGCGGTCGAGACTGCCGTCGGCTTCGGAGTCTGCGGGGGCTCCGACGTCATTTCCAGTCTTGCTTAGAAGGTCGTGGCGCTGCTCTTTCGTCAGATAGTCGAAGCGGATCTTGAAGTCGAATCGTCGCAGCGAGGCCGCGTCGAGCGACTCCATGAGGTTGGTTGAGGCGATGAAGATGCCCTCGAAGGATTCCATCTGTGTCAGCAATTCGTTGACCTGAGTCACCTCCCATCGGCGCTGGGCGTTCTTGCGATCGCGCAGGAAGCCGTCCGCTTCGTCGATCAGCAGGATCGCGGATTCATCGCGCGCCTGATCAAACGCGCGGCAAATTTTCGCTTCGGTCTGACCAACGTACATGCCGAGCAGGTCCGATCCACGCTTCACGATCACTGGGCGATCGAGGTGTTGGCCCAGGAAGTGCGCGAATGAGGTCTTGCCAGTACCAGACGGTCCGTACAAGCAGATGCGCGCGTTGCGTCCGGCCTTGAGTCCATCGCCCAGCGCACGCAGGTCCATGTCGGTGTTGAGAAACGCCGTGTCGAAATAGTCCGGCAACGATGGCGCATGCGCGGTTGCACGATGACCCATCGCGCGCATCGACGAGGTGATCACCCGCAGCACTTCAGAGTCCCGACGCGCCAGGTCGTCTGATTCGAGCGTGCGCACTACGCGCGCGGCCCGCTCGATCTGGGCGGGCGCGAGTTCGGGGAGGTGGAGAAGACGTTTCGCGCAGGCGTCCGAAACCTCACCGGATAGAAAGTAACGATTGAGCATTCGCTGCCGGGCTACGCGCCCTGGCGCCCGGAACTCGACGGTGACGTCGAATCGGCGCACATACGCGGGATCCATCGAATCGATGTCGTTGGAGATCCACACCGCAGGCACCGGGTTCGACTCAAGGGTCTCGTTGATCCAGCTCTTGCGCAGTTCCCCGCTGGATTCTCCGAACATCATATGAAAGAAACCGCCCCCCGATCGTCCGAACACATCCTCGATCTCGTCGAACATCAGGATCTGAGACTTGCGACGCGCCAGCACTCTCTGGCAGAGCGTGTAGGCGGCAAAGCGCTGGCGCCCCGAAATGGGGTCGTCATCGCTGTCGGTGTTGGGCACCTCGTGCAACTCGGCGCCAAGCGCTTCCGCCATGGCGCGCGTGAACTCGGTCTTGCCCGTGCCAGGCTCACCGTGTAGCAGGATGTTGACACCCCGCTTCGAGCCTGCGACGGCAGCTTTGAGATAATCGTGCAACAGTTCCGATTCCCTCACATGGGTGAAGTCCGCGAGCGTGAGTTGCGACGGTGGTGCCGGCTTGACCAGACGGCGCAGGAACTGTGTTTCATTGAACGACGGGCTGAGGAGCTCGTCGGTCACGCGGCTGTCGAGCTGCAAAGCGTCACGTCCGCTGCGTGATGAGAAATGGTTCTCGAAGAAGCCTGCACGACGCAGCGTGCCTTGCTCGCTGAGGGCTGCCTTGACCGCTGTGGGATCCGTACCGATTGCATAGGCGACTGCACGCAGCAGATCGTTCGGTGCCTTCACGATGAGCTCGAGCACATCGGCAAACGCCGAGATCGAACTGGCGAGCACCGAAAGCCGCAACACGCTGCAATCCACCTTGGTCAGCTCCAGCAGTTTTCCGAGCCGGCTCACGTTGCGCGTCAGCTGTCCGTTGCGCTGCTTCCCGGAGCAATCGAGGACGCGCTTCTGACTTCCCAGTGCGTCGCGAAGGCACTCCATCGATATCAGGTGGCCGAGGGGAGACTCCCCCAGCCCGAACAGCGTGGCCACATCCGAGTCGCGAAACTCGCCCCGCCGGATCAGACGCCCATGCCAGCGGCCTCCTTCGATCATGCGCAGCGCTAGCAATGCTGCTTCCTTTTCTACTTCCGATTCCAGCCTTTCCAGTGAAAGAGCTTGGCTCTCATCATCTTCGCTGCGACGCCGTGACCGCGACACCCGACCGTTGCTCATGACCGTTTCCTGCTGATGCGCTGATGGCCATGGTGCGCGATATATGCGACATATAGTGTCGCATAGACTAGTATTGGCGTCGACGCAACAGAATCCTGTGCGACGCAGCTCGGCTTGCAAGCCGCTGCATGAGCGCGCCAGCGACGCGGTTTGACGCACGACGTCCCCACACTCGGACATCCGCCGGAACGAGAGGCCCTTGAGCAACCCGATACACCGCACCATCGCCATGTTGCGCCTGATCCCGGCCG
>JBBQNY010000166.1:0-6751 GCA_038330365.1 Lysobacterales bacterium
CCGCCATGGCCGCGAAAGTTCGACGCAGAACTCGCGCGCGTTTCCCTGCATCGCATCGGCGAGCGCCAGCGCCTGGCGGCGATTGCCCGCCCGCCCGTCGCTGACCACCCAGGTGACACTCGAATTTGGCACGGATCCCCAGGTCCGGCGCAACCCGCGCCACGACCCGCAGCATGCCGCAACACGCCTCTCCGCGCATGCAAATCGGCCACGCCTACCCGCTTTCGCAGGAGCGCGCTCGCGCGCACGGTACTTCGCATGTCGTGAACGGGGCAGCCACTAGACTCTGAGGTAATCCATCCGATATGAGCCACCATGCCCCGGGAACAACTGAATGCCGCTGCGCTCGATACGCTCTTCCGCGAAGCCCGCACGCACAATGTCTGGCAGGCCGGCGAGGTCAGCGATATCGACATCGAGGCGATTTATGCCCTGATGAAGTTCGGGCCGACCAGCGCGAACTGCTGTCCCGCACGCTTCGTATGGGTGCGCAGCGATGCTGCCAAGGCGCGCTTGCAGCCGTTTCTCGACGCTTCAAACGTCGAAAAAACCAGGGCGGCACCGGTGACGGTGATCGTCGCGCATGATCTCGAATTCTTTGACCAGTTGCCGCGACTGTTCCCGCATGATCAGACCGCGCGCAGCTGGTTCGCGGGCCAGCCCGAAAAAATCCAGACCACGGCATTCCGCAACGGAACGCTGCAGGGTGCCTATCTGATGATGGCCGCGCGTGCGCTCGGCTTTGACTGCGGGCCCATGTCCGGTTTCGACAATGCCGCGCTGGACGCGGAGTACTTCAAGGGAACTTCCCTGCGTTCGAACTTTCTGGTCAATATCGGGCACGGCGATGCCTCGAAACTCTTCCCCCGTTCCCCCCGGCTCGACTTCGTCGATGCCAATCGGGTCGAATGACCCACGCAACCTGGAGTTGAATGATGCACAAGAGCCTTTTTGCCGCGATGGCCACCACCCTCCTTTGCGCCGGACTGCAGGCAGCGCCGGTGAGCTATACGCTGGATCCCAATCACTCGCAGGTCGCTGCCACCTGGGTGCACTTCGGGCTTTCAAGCCCGACCGCCAATTTCGGCTTGATCGACGGCACGCTCATCTACGACGCCGACGCACCGGAAAAATCGTCGGTGCAAGTCGTGTTGCCCCTGGCGGGACTCGATGCCCACGTGGCCGACTTCAATGAGCACCTGCGGAGCGAAGATTTCTTCGAGGCCGCCAAGTATCCGAAAGCCACGTTCACAAGCACAAAGGTGGAGCAGGTTGGCGAGGGCCGGCTCAAGGTGACGGGCGACCTTACCGTGAAGGATCACACCCGTCCGGTGGTGCTCGACGTCGTGGTCACGAAGGTGGGACCGCATCCCATGTCGGGTACGCCCGCGGCCGGCTTCAATGCGACGGCGAAGCTCAAGCGCAGCGATTTCGGCGTGGGTCTCTACGCGCCCAATGTCAGCGATGTCGTGGAACTGCGCATCACCGCCGAGGCGCTCGAGGCCAAGGCCTATGCGGCGATGAAGGCGAAACAGGCCGCGAAGAAGAAAAAGTCCTGACCCGAACCCGCCAAGGTCGGAACACCGGCAGCTGATGATCAGGATTCGCCCTGCGCGCGACCGCGGCGAGTTCCGCAACGAGTGGTTGCACAGCCGTCACACGTTCTCGTTTGGCGAGTACCACGACCGGGCGCACCTGGGTTTCGGCGTGCTGCGGGTGCTCAATGAGGACGAGGTCGCGGGGGGTGCGGGGTTCGGGATGCACGCGCACGCCAACATGGAGATCCTGAGCTTCGTGCTCGAGGGGCGCCTCGCGCATCGTGACGATCAGGGCGGTGGCGCGGTGCTCGCAGCCGGAGACGTGCAATGGATGAGCGCCGGACACGGCATCCGGCACAGTGAATTCAACGGCGACGACAGTGAGTCGGTGCACTTTCTGCAGGTGTGGATCCAGACCGATCGACTGAACGCGGAACCGGCTTATCTCGATCGCACGTTCGCGGCCGAGCAGCGCCGCGATCGCTGGTGCCTCGTCGCCGCGCGCGAGGGCGCCGGAGAATCGCTGCCGATCCGCCAGGATGTGAGCGTCTACGTCAGCGATCTGGCGGCAGGTGTCGAGCTGACGTACGACATTGCTGCGGGACGTCGTGCATGGCTGCAGGTTGCCAGCGGTTCGGTGCAGATCAACGGGCAGCCGCTTGCCGCCGGCGATGGCGCCGCCGTCTCCGACATCACTGCGATGCGAGTTCGCGCAGACACGCGCGCCGGACTGCTGCTGATCGATCTGCCGCCCTGAGCCCGTCTGTGCGGCGGGCCGCAGGTCTGCGCTGCGACGTGGCTTGGTTCGTGACCGCGGGAGGCGTCAGCCCTTGGCGACGCTTGCAAGGCGCGCGAGATCAATCTCGCCCATGCTCTGCTTGAGCGTCTCGATGTCCACACCGGTGCCACTGAGCTTGACCATGAAGCGGTCCCCAACAGACATCTGTACTTCGCTGCTGCTGCCGTCGCGCTGCCAGGTCTCGTGCATCCAGTTGCCATCGCGCCGATAGCTCTTCTCGACCTGCGTGTCACTCTCGTTTTCCATCTCCATCCCTGCCATGCCCGCGAGTGCGAGAAAGTTGGGAGCGCCGGCCATGTCCACGATTTCGACCTCGAGCAATCGATCGCCCTCACCGTAGCGGCCGGTGACGGTGGAGACTTCCATGCCCATGGCCGCGTTGCGCGACGAGTTGAACGAGGAGCGCTGCATTCCGGCCAGGGATTCCGGCAGGTAGGGCTTGAGCTCGTCCGGAGGCAGCGCACGCGCTCCGGCATTGCCGCCTGCCATCGCCGCCAGCGCGGCGCTCGCGGCCTGGGCACTGGCAGCTGCCGCCCCGGCATTGTCGCCACGCGCCCGTGCCGCTTCCGCCACGGCGTTTGCGGCCTCGATTTTCGCGCCTTGTGCTTCCATCCGCGCGCCCATGGCGGCGATGCGACCCAGGGCCGAGTCCGGGTTGGCCTCGAAGGACGGCGTAGTGACCGGGTTGCTCGCCGCCAGACCCGAACGCATGCCCGCGGCCGTGATCGAGCCGACCAGCGCGAGCAGCACAATGGAGAGAACAAGACCGATCAAACCCACCGTGACGAGATAGCCGACGGACTTTTCCGACGGATTGCGCATGGTGACGGGCAAACCGACGTACAGAAGGTAGATCGAGTAGAGCCCGGCGAGGCCCAGGATCGCCAGCGCCGGCACGATGCCGAAGATCCCGGCCACGAACGCCGCCGTGTAGCCGTACGCCGAGGTCTTGAGCGCCTGCAGAAAGTTCTTCTCGCCGCCGAACGTCGGTGCCAGCGCATCGATGATCAGCGCCAGCAGATAGACCATGCCGAGGTTGACCGCGTAGGTCAGGATCAGCGGCAGGATCAGGGTGCCCACTCCGGGTCGGTAGGTGCCGACGAAGGGAATGCTGATGCCGAACGCGGCCTGTCCGATGAACGCCGCGACCGGACCGATCGCCGCCAGCCAGATCACGTAGTTCTTGTAGATGTCGGCGACGGTGGCAGGCTCCGCGGCAATCACCGACCACTCGGTCTTCGGTGTCAGCAGGATGTTCTTGACGCGTGCAATCAGCTGGTTGAAATCCATCGTTTACCCCCTCGAGTTGATGGCGGGTGCGGGTCCGGATCGGGCCGCACTGATCCGGTGATTGTAACGCGCGATGGTTCGGCGCCCTGGGCGCAGCGAATGGATCGGCGGCGGCGCTCAGGCTTGCGCGCGCGCCTGCAGTGCCGCGACGGCAGGCAGCTCGCGGCCTTCGAGCAATTCCAGGAAGGCGCCACCACCGGTGGAGATGTAGTCGATCTTGTCCGCGACGCCGAACCGATCGATGGCGGCGAGTGTGTCGCCGCCCCCCGCGATCGAGAACGCGCGACTCTTCGCAATGGCTGCTGCAAGCGCGCGCGTGCCGTCCGCAAATGCGGGGAACTCGAACACGCCCAACGGACCATTCCATACGACTGTGCCCGCGCCTGCGATGGTCGCGGCGTGGCGGGCCGCAGTCTCGGGACCGATATCGAGAATCATGTCTTCGCTGCCCACATCCTGCGCGCGCTTGATCAGCGCCAAGGCGCCGGCCGAAAACTCGCGCGCCACCACCACGTCGCTCGGCAGCGGCAGGCCCACTCCGCGCGCCCGCGCGTCCTCGATGATCTGCCGCGCGGTGTCGACCAGATCGACCTCCACCAGCGAGCGTCCCACTTCAAGGCCGGACGCGAGCAGGAACGTGTTCGCGATGCCGCCGCCCAGGATCAGTCCATCCACCCGCTGCAGCAAGTTGCCGAGCAGCGAGAGTTTGGTGGATACCTTGGAGCCACCCACAATGGCGATGAGCGGCCGCACCGGATCCTTGAGCGCGCGCTCCAGCGCGTCGAGCTCCGCCATCAGCAACGGGCCACCACAGGCGATGTTGGCCGCCCGGATCACGCCGTGGGTCGACGCCTGGGCGCGATGCGCGGTGCCGAACGCATCCATCACGAAGACATGGCAGAGGGCTGCATACTTCCCGGCGAGGATCGGATCGTCCTTCGATTCGCCGACATTCATCCGGCAATTCTCGAGCAGCACGATTTCTCCGGGCTTGACCGCGACGCCATCGACCCAGTCGCGTCGGAGCGGCACTTCGCGCCCGAGCAGGGCCCCGAGCCGCCGCGCCACGGGCGCCAGCGAATCCTCCTGCGTCCATACGCCCTCGGTGGGCCGGCCCAGGTGGGACATGACCATGACGGCGGCACCGGCCTCGAGCGCTGCACGCAGCGTGGGCAGTGCGGCCTGGATGCGCAGGTCCGACGCGACCTCACCCTTGTCGATGGGCACGTTGAGGTCTTCGCGGATCAGCACGCGTTTGCCGTTGATGTCGACCTCGCCCATCCGCAGGATCGTCATGGATGCCGGCTCCGATTCAGTTCCAACGCTGCATTCAACGCGAGCGCGGCGACAGGTGCAAGCGCGCGCCCGCCGCAGCGGGTTGCGCGAGGTACTCCAGGCAAACTCCAGACGAAGCCAAGTCGGAGCTACCAGTCGGTGGGCCGATAGTCCTTCAGGAACTGCCCCCAGACGTGCGTGCCCGTGTTGATGCCGTCGATGATCGGATCAACGATGCGCGCCGCCCCATCGACGATGTCGAGGGGCGGATGGAACCGCTCCTCCACGCGCTTGCGCGCCGCGACTTCCACCGGATCCTCGTCCGTTACCCAGCCCGTGTCGACGCTGTTCATGTGGATGCCGTCGTTGTGGTAATCCGTGGCCGCCGTGCGCGTCATCATGTTGAGGGCGGCCTTCGCCATGTTGGTATGCGGATGCCGTGTGGTCTTGAAGTTGCGATAGAACTGGCCTTCCACTGCGGAGACATTGACGATGTGCTTGTCGCGTTCCGGCGTGCGCAGCATGAGCGGCTTCAGGCGCGCGTTGAGTACGAACGGCGCCACGGCATTGATCAGGTGCACCTCGAGCAGTTCCACCGATGGCACCTCGTGCATCAGCATGCGCCACGAATTGCGCCCGCGCAGGTCGACCTGCTGCAGGTCCTGGTCGAGCCGGCCCTCGGGGAACAGATGACTCTGTCCCAGCAGGTCGTCGGCGAGCAGCGGGATCTGCGACATCGCGGCGGCGTCGCGCATTCCGGGCGCAGCACGCGCATCGGAAAGGGCGCCGGACGCGGCGGCAGCGATCAGATCCCCACTGCGCAATCCCTCGTAGCTGCCGAGCAGGACGCGCACCGACGCCGGCATATCTGCGTCGGCGGCCCTTTCGGCCTCCATCATGTGCGCGTAGAAATCCGGCGGACGGCGCACGGTCTGGCAGGCGTTGTTGACGATGAAATCCAGCCGGCCGTGGGACGCGATCAGCACATCGCAGAAGGCTTCGACACTCGGCGTATGGCGGAGATCAAGACCGAAGATTTCCAGCCGGTGCGACCATTCGGCGAAATCGGGTTCGCGCGCATAGCGCTGCGCGGAGTCGCGCGGAAAGCGTGTGGTGACGATCAGATGGGCGCCCGCGCGCAGCAGCTTGATACCGGCCTGATAGCCGATCTTCACGCGACCGCCGGTCAGCAGCGCGACGCGGCCGCCGAGATCGGTCGTCTCGCTGCGCTTCTGGAAATTGAAGGCCGCGCATTCGGGACAGAGCTGGTCGTAGAAATGATGCAGTTGCGTGAAGCTCCGCTTGCAGACATAGCAGTGACGTTCGATCGCATGCGGGTCGGAGCCCGTGTCATCGACCCCGCCCTGTTGCATGGCGTCGGAGTTGCCACCAACAACCTCGGGCGCAAAGACGTTCGGTGTGGTGAACACCGCGCGCGCACGCAGGGCGCGAATGCCGGTGGCGTTGAGATGGGATTCCTCGCGCTCGACCCTCGCCTCCCTGTGCGCACGCTTGCGTGCGCGCCGGAGCTTGCGATGATCGAGTGGATCCGGATTGTGGAACCGGTTGACGGCCGCGCGCAGACCCTTGAGCGCCTCCGCCGGGACGCCTTCCAGCAGCGCCGGATCGGCGGCAATCGCCTCGAGCACGGCGGCAGCGTCGCGCACCCGCGCATCGAACGCGGATCTGTCGGCATCAGGGATATCGGGTGTGGTTTCGCTCATGGCAATGCAGCGGCGCGTGTTCGCAACAGGCCCGCAATGTGACGGCAGAGCGACGCCATCACAACCCGGGATTGGCGCAGGCGGTGACATACACTCTCGAAACCGGATCTTTTCATGACCTGCCG
>JBBQNY010000167.1:0-6679 GCA_038330365.1 Lysobacterales bacterium
GATCACCAACATCACCGTCAGACCAATGGCCCAGGTTTCCCAGGGAACGGTGGGCAGCGAGATGATGCCGCCGCTCGCCGCGCTCAAGCTGGGAATAATCAACGCGGCCAGTCCGATGCCAAGCACGCCGCCCAGCACCATAAGCAGGATCGCCTCCAGCAGCACCAGCCACAGCACCGTCTGGTTCGAGAACCCGATCGTCTTGAGGACCGCCAGTTCCGGAATGCGCTCGCGCACGGCCTGCGCCATGGTGTTGCCGGTCAGCAGCAGCAGGGTAAAGAACACCGCGCCCATGATCGCCGTCACGATCAGACCGATGTCGGCGAACTGTTTGAGAAACGCCTGGTTGAAAGCCTGCTCGGTCTGCGTCTTGGTTTCGTGATCGGAATTGTCGCTGATCGCGTCAATGGCCTGCGCCACCTGATCGCTGCGGCTGGCGTCGTCGAGTTTGACCATCCACCAGCCGACGCGCTCCTTGACGAAGTCGTTGGCCTCGTTGAAATAGTCCCACCGGAAAAACAGCTGATTCTCCTCGCCCTGGCGCTTGTCATCCTTGACCCGGTAGATACCAACCAGCTTGAACTGCCAGTCGTTGCTGCCCTTGGTGGGAAAAATGGTGGCCTGCAGCGGAATCGTGTCGCCGATCTTCCAGCCCTGTTTCTTGGCCAGCAGCTGACCGACGACCGCGCCGTTGCGCGTTTCCCTGAAGGCCTTGAGCGCTGCGGGGCTGATCTCGTATTCGGGGTAGATCGCGAAGAAATCCTCGCCCACCGACATGTTCGGAAAAAAGTTGCGTTGATCCTGGTAGATGCCGCCGAACCAGGCGGCGCGTACCGCCTTTTTCACCCCCGGAACCTGCTGGATCTGCGACTCCAGCCGCAGGGGTAGCATCTGCGTGATGGAGAGCTTCGAGCCCACCACCAGACGGTCGTAACCGGCCACTTCGGAACCGGCATTGAAAGCCACCCGCACCGAATCGAGCAGACCAAACAGCAGGAATGCGGCGATGACCGACAGCAAGGTCAGAAGTGTGCGCGTGCGACTGCGGAACAGCGCCGCCCAGATCAGCGAGAAGTACTTCACGATGTGATCCTCCGCCGGGCCTTCAATGCGCAACCGGCGTGTCAGCCAGTTCGCCCTTGTCGAGATGGATGGTGTGGGTCGCGTATTCGGCGGCCTTGGGATCGTGCGTCACCATCACGATGGTCTTGCCGTGATCGCGATTGAGCAGCTGCAGGAGGCCCAGGATCTCTTCCGCGGAGTGCCGGTCAAGATCACCCGTGGGCTCGTCGCAGATCAGCAGCGTCGGATCGGACACGATCGCACGTGCGATCGCAACGCGCTGCTGCTGCCCACCGGACAGTTCCGAGGGCCGATGCCGGCCGCGATCCTTGAGCCCGACCAGTTCCAGTGCGATTTCCGCGTTGCGCTTTCTCTCCGCACCACCCAGCGGTGTCAGCAGCAGCGGCAGCTCCACGTTCTTCTGCGCAGTCAGCATCGGCATCAGGTTGTAGAACTGGAACACGAAGCCGACGTTGTTGCTGCGCCAGCGCGCCAGCTGCCCCGAACCCATCTGGTCGATGCGCTCGTCGCCCACCCGGATCTCGCCGCCCGTGGGCGAGTCGAGACCACCGATGAGATTGAGCAGCGTGGTCTTGCCCGACCCGCTCGGTCCCATCAAGGCGATGAAGTCGCCTTTTTCGATTTCCAGGTCGATGCCATGCAGCACCTGGATCGATTCGGGACCGCGCGTGTAGGTCTTGGTCAGATCGCGCAGGGATACGAGTGCGCTCATTGGAATGTCCTCATTGGATTTGTGTCGATGTGAATTCGTTGCCGCGTCCCGGTGGCACGCATCACGACGGATGCTGGACGGCTCGCGCAAGGCGGCTTTTGCAGGAGCGCCCCTGGGCGCGATGGCGGCTTTTCGCTACGAGGCGTCCATGACGCCATCGCGCGCAAGCGCGATCCTACGACGGCAGGTGGTGCGCTGGATTCGAACATCACGAATTGTCCTCATCGGCAGCGGCGCTTTCGCGCACGCGAGCGCCATCCTTCAGCTCTGCGGCGGGATCGAGCACGACCGTCTCTCCGGCACGCAGCCCCGAGCGCACTTCGCGCGATTCGCCGAGCGTGCGTCCGAGCGTTACGCGACGCACCTGCGCGCGGCGATCCGCCACCACAAACACGACTTCGGCATCGTCACGATCCACAACCGCCGCCGCGGGCACCGTGACCAGATCGGCGGGCTTGGCAGCGCCGGGTGCCAGCGCTTCGCTCCGTTCCAGGAAACTCACCTTCACGCCCATGTCCGGCACGATGCGCGGGTCCTTCTCCAGCAACGCGATGCGAACCTTGACCGTGGCTTTGCCGCGGTCGGCCGTGGGCACGATGGCGATGACCTCCGCAGGGATCTTCCATTCCGGATAGGCATTGAGCACCGCTTCGACCGGCATCCTGGCCTTGACGCGGCCGATGTAAGCCTCATTGACATCAACCTGGACTTCCAGCGAATCCATGTCGACCAGAGTGCCGATGCCGGTACGCGTGAAGCCGCCACCGCCGGAGATGGGCGACACGATCTCGCCCTCCTGCGCGGCCTTGGCGATGATGACGCCCGCAAACGGTGCGCGCACGATGGTGTTGTCGACACCGATATCGGTCACGGCAACACCGTCACTCGCGACGTCGACATTGCGGCGTGCGGCATTGACGGCGGCGCGCAGCGCATCACGCTCGGATTCGGCCTGGTCGAGCGTCGCCTGCGCGAGCAATTTGCGATCGCGAAGTGCGCGCTGCCGGCCCAGCGATTTCTCGGCCAGTTGCAGCTGGATCTCGTTGCGTGTGACCTCGGAGCGGGCGGCCGCCAGCTGCGAACGGGCCAGCGAACGCTGCGCCTCGGCATCGATCGGTTCCAGCCGTGCCAGTACCTGTCCCGCTTCGACCCGCTGCCCTTCCTCGATCAGGACTTCGGCCACTTTGCCGGTGATCTTCGCCGAAACCGTGGCCTGCCTGCGCGCCGTGATGTAACCGGTGGCGTCCAGAACAGAAGCAGCGGCGCTCGCCGTTGCGCCCGCGACGGTACTGGCCGTGGCGGTTGACACCTCAACAGCGCGACCCACGCTCCACCACCAGAAGGCACCGCCCGCGACCAGCACCAGCGCCACAATGACGCCCATCCAGACGCCCATGCGGGGACCGCGCGAGGACGAAGTCTTGCCGCGGGTTCGATCGATCCGGAGTTGATGCAGCAGGTCGGGGTTTTCGCTCATTGCGGCCAGGACAGTGCGGAATGTGTACAAGTCTGACGCCCCCTACGCAGCGCGTCACCCCGCCTTTAGTCACGAACCGCATATGACAGGGGTCATGTACTCCGATGTCTTCACCCGCCCAAACGGGTTGCGCATGGCAGAATCCGCACTGATGCGCCCGCGCCAGGCCTGTTTCCACATGTCCCAGATCTTCGCCCTGTCCCCCCTGCCACCTCCGACCGTGGCGGTGGCCGGTACCACCGCGCGCTTTCCCGTGCATCGCATCTACTGCGTCGGACGCAACTACGCCGAGCATGCACGTGAAATGGGCGCGCCGGTCGACCGTGGCAGTCCGGTGTTTTTCATGAAGCCGGCCGATGCCGTGGTGGCCGACGGCGCCGAGTTGCCCTTCCCGCAGGCGACGTCCGACCTTCATCACGAAGTGGAACTGGTCGTGGCGATCGGACTCGGCGGCGTCGACATTGCCGAGGGCGATGCCCTGGATCATGTGTTCGGCTACGCCGTGGGCGTGGATCTCACGCGCCGCGACCTGCAGGCGATTGCCAAGGAGCAGCGACTGCCCTGGGATACCGCCAAGGGTTTCGACCGCTCGGCGCCGCTCTCGGCTGTGCATCGCTTCGAGGAGGTCGGACATCCGGACTCAGGTCAGATGACGCTCATGGTCAATGGCGAGCAGCGACAGCAGGGCGAGCTTGGCGACATGATCTTCAAGGTGCCCTTCATCGTGCACGCACTGTCAAGACTGTTCGAGCTCGAGCCCGGCGATCTCATCTTCACCGGCACGCCGGCCGGCGTAGGCCCCCTGCTGCCCGGCGACGCGGTTGTCGCCACCTGCTGCGACTTCGCGCGACTGGAATTCCGCATCGCAGCGGGCACCCCCGCGTAGCTGCGCCCCTCTCGTCCGAAAAGCCGACGCTTGTGCGTACAAGCCCTCTCCGCGGGGGGGAGTGAAATTTGAACCAAAGCAAAGTTTCGACTCTGCGGATTTCATCCGCGAGTACGAGGCAAGCCCCTCTCCCGCCGGGAGAGGGGTTTGGGGTGAGGGTCCGAGGCCCTGCGTCATGGCGGCTCAGCGCGAAATGCGCTCGCTGCCTGGCTGTGATTTGCGGCAAGCATGCATACCTGCAGTGGTGATCCAGCCCGCACATCCCTTTGCGTGCGTTCTGCGAGCCGGCTGCGGCGTTGGCAGTTGCTCTCTCCCGATGGCAGAAGGAAAAAGCGAGTCAGGGCGCACATGCGTCCACATCAGTGACGCGATGGGATCGTCCAACTTCGCGGACGATGCCCGCTCGAACTAGACTTCGGTCATCAAAGACCAGTCGATTGGAGCGCTCCATGTCCATGTTGAAGGAATTTCGCGAGTTCGCCATGCGCGGCAGCGTGGTGGATCTCGCAGTGGCCGTCGTCATCGGTGCCGCATTCGGCAAGATCGTCACCGCGCTGGTCGACGGCATCATCATGCCGGCGGTTGGCATGCTGCTCGGCGGCTTCGATCTCTCCGACGCCGTGGTGGTGCTCAAGCAAGCGGGCGTGAGCGCCGCAGGCGAAGAGATCGCGCCGGTGCTGCTGAAGTACGGCGTGTTCCTGCAGACAATCCTCGACTTCGCGATCATAGCGTTCGTCATCTTCATGATCGTGCGGTTGATGAACCGTCTGCACCGCAAGCCCGAGGCCGCGCCCGCGGCGCCCGCAGCTGATGTGGCACTGCTGACGGAAATCCGCGACCTCCTCAAGCAGCGCGCGGCGTGATGCGCCCGCTCACGAGGCATGTCCCACCAGACGCCGGCCGGCGCGACAACCGTCGCGGACCAGATTCCGCATCGTCCTCGGCGTTTCGATTCACGCCCCGGCTTCGATCGCGCTTTCGTATTGTTGTGGGCATTGCCATCCTGTTCGCGTTGGCGCCGTTTCTGGTCGCTCAGGACCTTCAGCCCGGCACCCAGCCTGTCGCCCCGGATGACAACGGGCCCGGCCTTGAGAGTCCGATGGATGCTGCGGATGGAAACACTGCGCAATCAACCCCTGCGCTCTCCCGCAATGACCTCGACATCGCCGCCCAGCTGCGCGACCGCGCCACCGGCGGCAGCGAAGCCTTCGTGATCGTCGAGTCCCTGACGACCGAAGTCGGCGCGCGGATGGCGGGTTCTGCTGCCGATGCGCGTGCCGTCACGTGGGCGCAGAACAAGATGTCGGAGCTGGGTTTCGATCGCGTCTGGACGCAGGAAGTGGTGTATCCACGATGGCTGCGGGGCACCGAAGAAGCAGAAGTCCTGGCCCCGTTTCACCAGCCGCTGGTGATCCGGGCGCTTGGTTATTCAAGCGGCACCGGCAACACGCCGATCGAGGCCGATGTGGTCGCGTTCTCGACGCTCGCCGCGCTTGAAGCCGCCACGCGCGCGGAAGTCGAGGGACGCATCGTCTACATCGGCAACCGCATGCAGCGACTGCGCGATGGCAGCGGCTACGGCACTGCCGTGGTGGCACGCTCGGGCGGTGCCGCTGTCGCGGCGAAGCTCGGTGCGGTGGCGCTGTTGATCCGCTCGATCGGAACCGACGACAACCGCTTGCCGCATACCGGAATCGGCCTGTCGATTTCCGCCGCCCTGCAGGATGCGGAGCGCGTCGCGGCGGCGCCCCGATCAGCGTCGGGAATTCCACTGCTGGAGACCGCGATTCCGGCAGCTGCGCTGTCGAACCCGGACGCGGACCTGCTCTCGCATATGCTCGAGCGCAGCGGCAGCGTGCGCCTGCGCCTCAAGCTCGACGTCGGGCTCAAGGGCGAGGCGCATTCGCACAATGTGATCGGAGAGATCACTGGCGCTGCGCGCGCCGACGAGATCGTGTTGCTGGGCTCGCACCTGGATTCCTGGGACCTCGGCACCGGCGCCCTCGACGATGGCGCAGGGGTGGCCATCACCATGGCTGCGGCGCACACCATCCTCAAATCCGGTCACAAACCCGCACGCACGATCCGGGTGGTTGCCTTTGCCAATGAAGAGCAGGGCATCTGGGGTGCGAAAACCTACGCCGCGCAGGCGCAGGAAAAGGGCGAGCGCCACGTGCTGGCCGGCGAATCGGACTTCGGTGCGGGCCGGGTGTACGCGCTTCGCGCCGGCGTGCCGGAGGCGGTTGCACCGGTGCTGAGAGAAATGGCGGCAGTACTGGCTCCGATCGGTGTCGAGTGGGCGGAGGGCGGTGGTGCCGGTTCCGACATCTCACCGCTGATCGCGAACGGCGTGCCCTGGTTTTCGCTGGCGCAGGACGGCAGTGACTACTTCGACTATCACCACACTGACAACGACACACTCGACAAGATCGATGCGGCAGCGCTGCACCAGAACGTAGGTGCGTGGGCAGCGCTCGCGTGGCTCGCCGCCAACGCCAACATAGACTTCGGCCGGCTTCCG
>JBBQNY010000168.1:0-6672 GCA_038330365.1 Lysobacterales bacterium
CCCGGATGCCGTGATGGCCTGCGCCGGCGACGTGCCGACGCTGGAAACACTGGCCGCAGTCATGCTGCTGCGCGAGTACGTGCCGGACATCCGCATCCGCGTCGTCAACGTCGTCGACCTGATGGCGCTGCAGCCGCAGTCCGAGCATCCGCATGGGCTGGACGACGATGCCTTCGACGCGATGTTCACTCGCGACCGGCCGATCGTGTTCGCGTTCCATGGTTATCCCGGCACGATCCATCGCATCACCTATCGGCGCCACAATCACCAGAACCTGCATGTGCGCGGTTTCAAGGAGGAGGGCACGACCACCACCCCGTTCGATATCGTGGTGATGAACAATATCGATCGCTTCCAGCTCGCGCTGGACGTGATCAGGCGGGTTCCGCGGCTGCAACACCTCGTCGCCGAGGCGACCGAGCGCTACAACCTGTCCATCGCGCGGCACAAGGCGTATGTCAGCGAACACGGCGAGGATCTTCCGGAAATCCGCGACTGGCGCTGGGCGGGGTCGAGCGCATGACGGCATCGTCCGCACGTCGCTGGATGCCTGGGGGCAGGGTGGAAGTGACATGAGCGGCGATCCGGGCTTGCCGGTGCTGGCGTTGAACGCCGGCTCGTCGTCGCTCAAGTTCGGGCTGTATCAGGTCGACGCGGATAGTTGCCGAATGATGGTGTCCGGCATGGCCGAGACCGCAGGCGATCGCGACAAAGCATCCAGCGCGCACGACGCCGCCGGCAACGCACTGGACTGGGAGGCGGGGCCGGTCGCGACGCCGGAGGTTGCCGTTGCGCGTATCGCCGAGTTGCTGGCGAAACAGGGCTTGCCCGCGCCGCGCGCGGTCGGCCACCGCATCGTCCATGGTGGCCCGCTCTGCCGTAGGCACGCGCTGATCGACGCGACGGTACTGCGGCATCTCGAAGCCGCGAAAGTGTTCGCGCCATTGCATGTGCCACCGGCCCTGGCGCTGGTACGGGCTGCGCAAGCGCGCTTTCCAGGTATTCCGCAGTCCGCGTGCCTGGATACCGCGTTCCATGCCGACTTGCCGGACGTCGCGCGGACGCTGCCGATTCCGCGCGAGCTGCACACGCAGGGCATCGAACGCTACGGGTTTCACGGCTTGTCGTACGAATCGATCGTGCGGCAACTTGGCATGGATCCGCCGCTGCGGCTGGTGATCGCGCATCTGGGCAACGGTGCAAGCGTGACTGCGGTCGCCGACGGACGCTCGATCGATACCAGCATGGGATTGACGCCGACCGGCGGCGTGATCATGAGCACACGTTGCGGCGACCTGGATCCGGGTGTGCTGTCGTACGTCGTGCGCGAACTGGACTACGACGCGGCGCAACTGGGCGCGATGATCGACCAGCAGTCGGGACTGCGCGGAATCTCCGGGATCAGCGGCGACATGCGCGAGTTGCGCGCGGCTGCTGCATCGAACGAAGAAGCACGCCTGGCGATCGCGATGTTCTGCTACTCGGTGCGCAAGCAGATCGCCGCGATGGCGGTGGTACTCGGTGGCGTCGACCTGCTGGTTTTCACCGGCGGCATCGGCGAGAACGACGCGACTACCCGTGCGTCGATTTGCGAGGGTCTGGATGCGCTGGGTATTCCCGCGCAATCCGTGTCGGCGGCGCAGCGAGCGCAGTCCGCGCGAGAGCCTGCCTCAGACGCCGTTGGTCCCAGCGAATCGCACGGTGTCCCGCGCGTAATGCCGTCGCAGGAAAACGAACAGATCGCAAGGCATACGTGGCGACTCGCAACGCGACAGGACACCGCGGCCGCCACGCCTCACACACTGCCCACATAACAGGAGACGTCTTGTCCCGGTTACTTGACGGAGGACTCCATAGATGAATTGTTGGGCGGCGCGCTCGTGATCTCCACATTGCACCTCATGTAAGTTGGCGACGGACAAACCAAATCGTCAACGGTGGCAACAGGATCCACTGGAATAGCGGAAGAATCCCAGTTCCCAGGACCGGTAGCGTTGGCATCGATGGCGTATAGCTCCATCGCTCCAAGGGGCCGGTGGCCAGAGCCTCGAGAATGATCGTGATGACCACCCCCACCGCTACAAAGCCCACAACCTGAGAAGGCTTCGAATTAATGATCCACCAGCGTGATCGCGCGAGCGCTCCCACGCACCAGAACGCGACAAGGGATATGGCAGCATCTCCAAAGCTTGCCCGAGTGCAGGCCGCGACACCAACCCAATGCGGATCGCTCGGCATCGACGCAAAGAAGGGTATTTGCCACATCTCCCAGACGAAGTTGAGAAGAAAGGAAAAAATCGCCACATTGAGCTCAGGTAAGCCCACGATTCCAGATTGTGCTTGCATGAGTTTTGAACGCTCCCCGCGACGCCTAACGAGGCTGTAGAAAAACTGGCCCTGATCTTGCTCGCATGGGGCGGAGCGGACAAGGAGGTTTTCGATGGCGCGCTACAAGCATGTCGAGATGAGTCCGCGGTTGTTGCCGGTGGACCTTGAGTCGCAACTGGTGCCGGGATCGTTTGCGCACGCGGGGCATCATCTGGTCGATCGGCCGGACTTGTCCGCATTCGATGCGCATTACTGCAACGACGCGAATGGCGCGACCGCGCATCAGCCTGAACGTACCGCGCAAGCGATGCTCGTCGGCACCGCAGTTACGACGCCTAGTCCCGCGACGAGGTCGCCCGCGTCAAGACCAACGCGCGCCTCGCACGCATGACGCGCGAGGCCGCTCAGATCGCGAATGGCTGACGGTCAATCCCGATGATCGTATCGGCGCCCGTGGCGCGATCCGCAAATCGAACCTGGCCGAGAACCTGTCGGCCAAGATGGCCCGCCGCTCGTCCCCGTTGATCGTGGCAAGCACGGACCAGGCCCCTCGATGGCGGTGAGGCCCCAGCAGTTAGAATCCGACGCGGCGGCGTAACCTGCTGAGCACCCACGACCGCACCGCCACAGGCACTAAGGTGGTGCGTACCGCGTGAGGTACCTATTTCGTGTAGGGGGCCAGCTGCTTGATCTCGGCTTGCTGCACTGTCTTGATCTTGCGGGCCATGGCTTTGAGTTCGGCGTTGCTGCCGTTCTTGAGCTGCACATCCGCCATCTTGATCGCCTGTTGATGATGCATGGTCATCATGGTCGCAAAATCCTTGTCCACATTGCCGCTCATTTTCATCGGCATCTTCATGCCGTCTGCCATGACCTGGTGCATTTCCATCGACCCAGCGCTGTGGCCCTTCATGTTCTGCCCCTTCATGTCGTGCCCTTGCATGCTCGACATGTCGTGTCCCTGCATGCCCTTGGCCTTGTCGTCGTTCGCACTGACAGTGAGTGCCATGAGCGACGCCGTGGCAAAGGCGGCAGCGAGCCGCAGATTCTTCAGATTCGTGTGCATATTCAGATCCTTGGTGATTCGCGTGGAGGCGCATTAGTGCAGGCGACGGGTCAAGGCCCGGTGACGCGCACGACTGCCGTTCAGGCATAGGCGCCTACAACACTTCATTCCGGCCTTGAGTCCAGACTGGAAACTGCCGCTCAGCGGACTCCAGGACCTCGACGGGACGCACATGAGAATTCGTGAACTCGCGCAGCTGGCCGGAACAGTGGCCGATCCGGTTTGCGGGATGCAGGTAGATCCCGTCGCCTCGAAGCACCACGCCACGCACTCCGGAGTCGAATACCATTTTTGCGCCGCACGCTGCCGCGAAAAGTTTGTGGCGGATCCGATGCGATACCTGGCCCCAGCGCCGGCGGCGCCAGTCGCGCCAGTCGCGCCAATCGCAGTGGCGGGCACGATGTATGTCTGCCCGATGCATCCGCAGATCCGCCAGATCGGTCCTGGCACTTGCCCTATATGCGGAATGGCCCTCGAACCCGAGATGCCCACTCTCGATGACGAGGACAATCCCGAGCTGCGCGACTTCGCGCGCCGCTTCTGGTGGACGCTGCCGCTGACGGTGATCGTGCTTGCGCTGGCGATGCTCGGCCATCGCGTCACCTTCCTGCCGACGCAAACACGTACCTGGATCGAGCTTGCGCTGACTGCACCGGTGGTGCTGTGGGCAGGGTGGCCATTCTTCGTGCGCTGCGTCGCGTCGATCCGCAGTCGCAACCCGAACATGTGGACGCTGATAGGCATCGGCGTCGCCGCAGCGTTTGGCTACAGCGTGGTCGCCACGATCGCGCCGGGCCTGTTTCCGGATTCATTCCGCGAGCACGGGCGCGTCGGTGTTTACTTCGAGGCAGCGGCCGTGATCGTGTCGCTGACCTTGCTCGGCCAGCTGCTCGAACTGCGGGCGCGTTTCAAGACGTCCGCAGCGATCAAGGCACTGCTGGGTCTGGCGCCGAAGACCGCGCGTCGCGTGAAAGCCGACGAGAGCGAGGAAGACATTCCGCTGGATCACGTGCATGTTGGCGATCGACTGCGCGTGCGTCCCGGCGAAAAAATACCGGTGGATGGCACCGTGCTCGACGGCCACTCCAGCGTCGACGAATCGATGTTGACGGGCGAGCCCATACCCGTGGAGAAAGCGCTGTCGGCACGTGTGATCGGCGCCACGATCAACGGCACCGGCAGCCTCATCATTCGCGCGGATCAGGTCGGCTCGGCCACCGTGTTGGCGCACATTGTGCAGCTCGTTGCGCAGGCACAGCGCTCGCGTGCGCCGCTGCAGCGCATGGCCGACAAGGTCGCCTACTGGTTCGTGCTGGCGGTTCTCGGCGTGGCGGTGCTCACGCTGCTGGGCTGGGGATTGTTTGGTCCCGAGCCGTCGTGGACCTACGCGGTGCTCAATGCGGTGTCGGTGCTCATCATCGCGTGCCCTTGCGCGCTGGGGCTGGCGACGCCGATGTCGATCATGGTCGCTACCGGACGCGCGGCTCAGCACGGGGTTCTGTTTCGCGATGCCGAAGCGATCGAACTGTTGCGCAAGATCGACACTTTGATCGTCGACAAGACCGGCACGCTGACGATGGGCAAGCCCGCGTTTCGCGACGCGATCATTGCGGACGGATTTACCTCCGACCAGGTCATGCGATTGGCCGCAAGCCTCGAGCAGGGCAGCGAGCATCCACTCGCCGAGGCCATCCTCGCGGAAGCGCGGCGACGCAATCTGACGCTCGATCGAACCGAACAGTTCGATTCCGTCACCGGCAAGGGTGTGCGCGGCCGAGTGGAGGGAAAAGCACTGGCTCTGGGAAACCAGGCGCTCATGGCCGAAGTCGGTGCCGATATTTCCGCCATGGCGGCCGGCGCAGATCTGCTCCGCGGCGAAGGCGCGAGCGTCATGTTCCTGGCAGTCGATGGACAACTCGCCGGTGCCGTCGCCGTTGCCGATCCGATCAAGGCGAGCAGTCTGCCAGCGCTTGAGGCATTGCGCGCAGCGGGCCTGCGAATCGTCATGGCTTCGGGCGACGCGCAGGCGACCGCGCAAGCGGTGGCCAACACGTTGGGGATCGAGGAGGTACACGGCGAGGTCCAGCCCAAGGACAAGGTCGCTCTGGTGCAGCGCCTGAAGTCGGAAGGTGGGCGCGTGGCCATGGCGGGCGACGGAATCAACGATGCGCCGGCGCTTGCCGCAGCGGACATCGGCATCGCGATGGGCACCGGCACGGACGTCGCGATGTCGAGCGCGCAGATCACGCTCGTCAAGGGCGATCTCGGCAGGATCCTCGATGCCCGCACGATCTCTGACGCGACCGTCCGCAACATGAAGCAGAACCTCGGCTTCGCGTTCCTCTACAACGCCATCGGCGTGCCGATCGCCGCAGGCCTCCTGTATCCCGTGTTCGGTTTGCTGCTGAGTCCGATGATCGCGGCGCTCGCCATGAGCCTGAGTTCGGTGTCCGTCGTGACCAACGCATTGCGCCTCGGCAAGTCATCGGTCGCGAAACAACTGCTTCCGGTCCTTCACGTCGATCCAGCCGTAGGTGCGACTCCGTGATCGCCGGACAACTACCGCAAACCGTCGCAGCGTCATTCGGCCCCGGAGGGCATGACCATGCACAAGACGCTCCGGCGACAACAGCGAGCAACACCTCACACTCATACGTGCCTACCCCAATCCGCATCGAGGTCAGGTTTCGAGTTCGCAACGAGCGCTTGGTAGTGCAGAAATCGAGAGTGCCGTCATGATTTTCATCACCGGCGCCACGGGACGCGTCGGCTCGGCGATTATTCAAGCTTTGGGCTCTAAGTTTGAGATCCGAGGAGCATGCAGAGAAACTGTAAATTTGGTCGGTCCGACGCATTGGACGGCGTTCGCTTTGAAAAGCCCGAAGTGTTGCGGCGTTCTGCGAGGCGGCGATGGCAGCCGTTCATGGCCGTAATGACGGCGATTCGCGCAGGGCTCGGATGGCGCGTGCCCTTTGGCTGATCGCAATTGAACACATGGACGCCATTGGCTTGCTCATGGAATTGCATGCCGCCGGGCACTGTCAAGGTGTATCGGAAGTGCAATTTCGGCAACGACGACTGCGCCGTGTTCGGAGAGCTCCAGCGAACGGCGTTCGAGAGCGCGGGGTACACGAATGCCTATCCCAGCGGCAGTAGCACCGTGCTTGGCTACGCCTACGCTTCTGGTGATGCGGAGCCGGACGGTCTTGTCGATGCCCTAGAGCATGCGATCGGGACAAGCACATCGCACGGGGATTCCGACGGTGACCAGATCAGTG
>JBBQNY010000169.1:0-6651 GCA_038330365.1 Lysobacterales bacterium
GTGAGTTTGTGGCCGGCAACGTCGTGCAGCTCGCGCGACAGGCGCAGGCGCTCCTCGCTGCGCGTGCTTTCCGAAAGGAGCTCGCGCGTCGCGAGGAGTTCGCCGTTCACCATCACCAGTGCTTCGCGCGCTCGCTCGGCGCGGACCGCGTACAACCCGGTCACGGCGGCGAATGCCTGGAAGCCCATCAGCGGGAGCAGGCGTATCAGGGCCGTCGCCCAGCCGAGTTCGTGCGACCAGATCCACAACATCGCAACATTGAATGCCACGAGCCACAACACCGCAGCCCGGATCGACAGCATCGAGATGAGCTGGGCAGCCACGATGATCAGCAGCACGCCTCCGGAGCCCTCGCGCAGCGTCCACATCGCGCCCAGTGCAGCCAGTGCCTGCGACACGACCAGCGCCACCTGCAGCGGACTGCAATCACGGCGTTGTTCGAGCACGCTCCGCCAGCAGAACAGCGCGAGGAATGCGATCAGCAAGGCCGCGCCCAGCCACGTGCGGGCGCTGCCTTCGCGCAGCCCGGTGTAGTCGACGGCATCGAAGGCGATGGCGAACCAGGTGATATAGGCCGCCCAGCTCAGCGGCGAGAGCAGCCCTTCGCCCCAGAAGCGATCGCGGGCTACCGCGGGAGTGGAGGAGTCGTCCATGCGCCGAGTATAGGCAGCGCCCGCGTGGCCGCACACCGCTGCCGCGCGAAGGTGACGAATGGCACCTCGAATGGGGGACGCCCGGCACCCGCGCAATCCCGCGCGACGGTCGACACTGGGTCCTCACTGGAGAGACCGCCATGACCGCCTACCAATTACTGCTCGCCGCGCACGTTGCCGCCGGCACCGTTGCGCTCGTTACATTCTGGACGGCCGCGGCGGTGCGCAAGGGCTCGCATCTGCACCGCCGGGTCGGGCAAGCGTTCCTGCTCGCGATGCTCGGGATCGTGCTGACCGCCGTTCCCTTCGCCGTGATATTTCTCATGGAGGGCCGCTACGGGATCGGCGTGTTTTTCGGGTACCTGGTGGTTATCACCTACACCGCTATATCCAGCGGGTGGCGCGCGATCCGCAACAAGCGCGATGTGCGCGGGTATCTGACGCCCTATTACCGGGGGCTGGCGTGGGTCAATATCGGCAGCGGCGCCCTGGTGTTCGCGATCGGCATCGCCATCCAGAGCGTGCTGCTCAGCGTGTTCTGCTGGATCGGCATCTTCGCCGGCATCGGCATGCTGCGCCAGCTGCGCGCACCGCCCACCGCACGCAACTGGTGGCTCAAGGAACACTACAGCGCGATGATTGGCAGCGGCATCGCGACCCACGTCGCGTTCCTCGGGCTGGGTCTCACGCGACTTCTGAAGCCGTTCGATATCGTGCCGCCGCAGGAACTCGCATGGTTCGCACCCATCGCGATCGCGATCGCCGCGCGGATGTACCTCGACCGCAAGTACGCCCCGCGCCCTTCGCCCGCCGCGGCGCCGGCCGTCCGGTCTGCGCTCGCCGTACCAGAGGCGCGTTGAGGTTCCCGGGGCGATGGCCCCGGCCGGTCACGAATCGGCCAGGAGCTCGCGGCCGATCAGCATGCGGCGGATCTCGTTGGTGCCGGCGCCGATTGTGTAGAGCTTGGCGTCGCGCAGCAGACGCCCGGTCGGGTACTCGTTGATGTAGCCGTTGCCGCCAAGCGTCTGGATCGCTTCGAGCGTGACGGCAACCGCCGCGTCGGATGCATGCAACAGGCACGCGGCGGGATCCACGCGCGACGTTTCGCCGCGATCGTAGGCCTGTGCAACCGCGTAGCCGAACGCACGCGAGGATTGCAGCGCCGTGTACATGTCGGCCAGCTTGCCCTGCATGAGGCCGAACGTTCCGATCGGCTGGTCGAACTGCTTGCGCTCTCGGGCATAGGGGAGTGCGACGTCCAGCGCTGCCTGCATCAATCCCAGCGGCCCACCGGTCAGGACGAGCCGCTCGGTGTTGAGCCCGCTCATGAGCACGCGCACGCCCTGGTTCACCTCGCCGAGGACGTTGGCGTGCGGGATCGCGCATTGTTCGAAAACCAGTTCACAGGTGTTGGAGCCGCGCATGCCGAACTTGTCGAGCTTCTGCGCCGTCGTGAAGCCCGGCATGCCGCGCTCGACGATGAAAGCCGTGATGGACCGCGACCCGACGGACTTCGGCGCGGTCCGCATGTAGACCACCAGCACGTCGGCCTCGGGACCGTTGGTAATCCACATCTTGCTGCCGGTCGCGATCCACTCGTCGCCGCGACGTTCTGCGCGGCACGCCATCGATCCGACAACGTCGGACCCGGCGCCCGGTTCACTCATCGCCAGCGCACCCTTCCATTCACCGGTGCAAAGTTTTGGCAGGTACTTCCTGCGCTGCTCCTCGCTCCCGTTATGGAAGAGGTTCTGCACGCAAAGGTTCGAATGCGCGCCGTACGACAGGCCTACGGAGCCCGACGCGCGTGAAATTTCTTCCATCGCGACCAGATGCGCCAGGAAGCCGAGCCCCGAGCCTCCGTACTCTCCCGGCACGGTCAGGCCGAGCAGGCCCATTTCCCCGAGCTTCGGCCAGAGATCCTGTGGAAACGCATTCTCGTGGTCGATGTCGGCCGCGCGCGGTGCGATCTCCGCCTCCGCGAACCGGCGCACGGCATCACGCAGGCTGTCGATTTCTTCGCCGAGCGGAAAGGGCTTCATTGGAGTCCTCGATGCGGTCAGTGACCGCGGATGCGGCCCTGGAAGCGCGGCCCGGCCCCGCCCATGAAGGGCAGCTTGATCTTGCCGATCGATTCAATGCGGTCCTCGGCCAGCCGGTCCGCAGCGCGATAGGTGGGAATTCCTTCGGTCTTGGCGATCTCGAAGATGCGCGCGAGGTTGTGATAGATGGTGCGCATCATGCGCATCGCGCGTTCGCGGTTGTATCCGTCGATCTCGAGCGACACGTTCATCAGACCGCCTGCGTTCACGGCATAGTCGGGCGCGTAAAGTATTCCGCGCTTCTGCACCTCGTCGCCGATTGCATCATTCGCCAGCTGGTTGTTGGCGGCCCCGCAGATGATCCTGCACTTGAGTCGCGGGAGAGTCTGCTCGTTGACCGTTCCACCGAGGGCGCACGGCGAGTACACGTCCGCATCGGTGTCGTAGATGTCTTCGAGCGCCACGGCAACGGCGCCGTACTGGTCGACCGCGCGCTCGACGGCTTCCGCGTTGATGTCCGTGACGTAGACCTTTGCGCCCTGTTCACGCAGCAGTTTCACGAACTCAATGCCTACATGCCCCACGCCCTGCACCGCGTACGTGTGCGCTGCGACTTCCTCGTGCCCGAACTGGTGCTTGAGCGCGGCCAGCAGGCCCTGCAGCGTGCCGTAGGCGGTGAACGGCGACGGATCGCCCGAGCCGCCGTGGACCTGGTGGACGCCGGTGACGTAATCGGTTTCCTTGAGCACGAATTCCATGTCGTTGACGTCGATGCCGACATCTTCCGCGGTCATGTAACGGCCGCCGAGCGAGTTGACGAAGCGTCCGAAGGCGCGGAACAGGGCTTCGCTCTTGTCCTTGCGGGGATCGCCGATGATGACGGCCTTGCCGCCGCCGAGATTGAGCCCCGCGACCGCGGCCTTGTAGGTCATGCCGCGCGACAGCCGGAGCACGTCCTCGAGCGCGTCGGCTTCTGTCGCATAGGGCCACATGCGCAGGCCGCCCAGCGCCGGGCCCAGCACGGAGTTGTGGATCGCGATGATGGCCTTGAGCCCCGCGTCCTGGTTCTGGCAGAACACGACCTGCTCGTGGCCGCTCCTGGCAATGGTTTCAAAAATCATCGGGTGCTCCGAAGGGGAGGATGTGGGGCTTGCGCCAAACCGCCAATGTTAACGCAGGGCGGTCTACGCGCCCTCGTTCTGGTTTATGGGGCGCCGCTCGAGCGATGTGGGCGCGGTGTGCTGCGGGGTGGTGGTCTAGCGAATCGAACCGTCGCTGCAGGCATCAGCCGGCGACGGCGAACTCCGCAGCCAGATTGCAGCCTGCCGACCGGATGCGTGAGATCTCCAGTTCGGCGTCCGCGAGCAGACGGTGACGGGGACTGACTTCGCTGCTGGAGAGACCGAGACAGACGGTCGCGTTCAATCCGAGATCCGCGATCGCGTTCGAGAAGGTGCGACGGACAAACTCGGCCAGTGCGCTGAGTCCTTTCATGTCGTCGTGTGTGGCGACCAGCGCAAACGTAGCCGGTCCCAGGCGCGCCACGATCTCGGTGCGATGCGCGACTCCCATCAGGATCGCAGCCATGGCCTTCAGCATCGTGTCGGGTACGGGTCGCCCCGAGTGGCCGTTGCTTTCGGCAAAGCCGTCGATTTCGATCAGCGCGAGCCCTACCGAATAGTGACGGCGCCCGGAACGGACGAGCTCGTCCTCCCAGCGCACGGTAAACGAGTGCATATCGGGCAGGCCCGTCGCTTCGTCGATCGCGGCCGGAGCGGGCGCATGCAGCGCGGCACTTTTTTCGCGGGCGGCTTCAGCGAGCGTGATCTGCGCCTTCCACTCCGCGGAAACCGCCCGTGCTTCGGCATCCTTGCGCGCGCGATCCGCGGATATCAGCCGCTGCAGGGCATCCGCGACGAGCTGCAATGCTTCAAGCTGCAGCCTGTCGAGTTCTATCTCGATCTTGCTGGCGGCGCACACGGTCCCGATGGGCCGGTCGGCCACCAGTATTGGCAGGGCGACGAAGCTCTGCACGTCGGACTCGACGGCACCGCGGGTCGCATGCACGTCGGTACCGACGCTGATACTCGAGACATTGCCGCTGATCAGCATCGAACGGCACATCGAGTCGATCCACGCGTGGTCGGTGTGCTCCGGGATCTGCATGGCGCCGGTGTTGAGCGCAAACAGAACCTCCTGGCGCTGGGTGTCCCAGTTGATCGAAGTGATGAAGTTGGTCTCCATGCCCGTGATGTACTGCACGAGCCGCAGCAGCGGACGCGCCACGTCCTCGAGGTCGGACACATGGGTCAGCAGGGACGGAACCTCGCTCATGCAGGACTTCGGTGCGGGCATGGGCGCAGATTCTGTCGCGCAATTCGGCGCTCGCGCAAGGAATGTCGAAGCGATGTTGTGAAACATTCAGGCACAACGACCCGCCGCCGGCGGGTCGTGTGAAAAGTTGCGTCAGCCCACCTGCGCGCAGCGCGGCGCCAGTGCATGCAGTTCGGCCAATTCGGGCGGCGAGCGACCGGTGGCACCGACGCGGCGCAAGGCTTCGCAGGCGCGCGCGCTGCGTCCGGCAGCCTCGGCGGCCTGTGCGAGCAGGATCCAGCTGCCAACGTCCTGCCGCAATTCGATATTGCGTTCGGCGAGTTCAAACGCCTTGTCCGCGTCGCCGGTTTCGAGCAGGAACTCGGCGTAGTGCTGCGTATACGCATCCGGATGTCGCGCGTAGAGCGCCGCGAACGCCGACTTCGCATCGGCATTCAGTCGTTCGGACTCGGCCTTGTTGCCGGCGGCTGCTTCGAGTCCGGCCAGCGCCGCGATGAATTCCGGATTGCCGGTCTGTTCGATCACATCGACATAGAGCTTTCTTGCGACCTCGAAATTACCAAGTTCCGTTTCCACTTCGGCCAGATGTTCCGTCGCCAGGTAGTAGCGCGGCATCCGCTGGTGCGCAGTTGCGAAGAAAACCTTGGCCGAGGCGCTGTCGCCAAAGCGGAGCGATGCGATACCGCGCTGCACGTGCAGCCAGGCGAGCGGCACCGGGCTGACGTCGCGGAAGTCGAGTTGCGCCGCCCGCATGAGCAGGTTGGCCTTGTCGAAGTCGCCCTGCATGACGGCGAGGTCGGCGCGGTGCGCCAGTTCGTAAAAGTCGGAGGTCGGCGGCAAGGCCGTGCCGAAATCCGCTTCCAGCCGGTCGTAACGGCCCAGAGCCAGGTCGATTTCGCGCTGCTGCTGCGTGATCTCCGGCGCAGCGCCTGATTTCGCGGCCACCGCGAGGTCCGCCTCGGCCTCGGCGAATCGATGGAACGCGCTGCGCACGACGGCACGCAACACGCGATGCGAAGCCTCTTCGGGTTCCTGGCGGACCGCGTCGTCGAGCAGTGCCGTCGCACGCTCGGCGTCTGCAACTTTCCCGATGATCTTGAAGCGGTGGTACAGGGCAGAGGCCAGCTGGTTGCGCAGCGACGCCGGCGGGTCACCCGCCAGTGCGCGCTCGTATTCGGAAATGCGCGCGTCGAGGTTGCCGAGGTAAACCTCCTCGCTGGTGGTGCGGTAGTCCGCGACGCTGATCGGCCAGCGGGGGTCGACGAAGGCCGGCACCGCATCGGCGGGCGGGGCAGCCGCGATCGCCGACGCGTCGCGCCCGTCGGAGGATCGGGTGGCGCAACCGGTGACCAACGCAGCGAGCGCGCAAGCCAGCGCCAAGGTCGTCAGAGTGCGGGTCGAAGTAAAGGTCGGCATGGAAAACCTCAGAAATAGCGATAGGATCGTTGTCGAAACCACAGAGTCGCGAGCCACTTGACCCCACGCTCCACCGGCAGGCCCGCGTGGAGCGACTCCGCGTCCGGCGTGCCTTGCGCATCGAGGTTCTCGAACACGATGGCATCTCCGGCGCGCGGCTCCACTCGCAAGGCGGCTATCGGGAACTCGGTGGCTCCGCCGGCTTC
>JBBQNY010000170.1:0-6579 GCA_038330365.1 Lysobacterales bacterium
AAACGGTGCTGCAGCGCGCCAAGCGCGATGGCGTGACGATGCGGACGGTTCGCGTGTCCTCCCCCGGAGACGATCGCCTGGCGCTCGTAGGCAGAGTCGCCGCAGCCATCACAGCCCGTACGAAGCTGCTGCTGATTTCGCACGTCAGCGCCTGGTCCGGCGAGATTCTGCCGGTGGCGGAGGTGACAGCGGCGGCGAGTTCGCGTGGCGTCGCCGTGCTCGTCGATGCCGCGCAGAGTGTCGGAATCATTGACGTTAATTTTAATGCTATCGGCTGTGACTTCCTCGGCGCCTCCTTCCACAAGGGTCTCGGTGCACCCCCGCCGACTGGTGTTCTGATCATGCGGCCCGAGCGCGTCAAGGACGTGTGGCCACTTCACCCGCCGTCGTGGGATACGACGAAGTACCCGACGGATAAGTACGAGTGGTCCGGCACGTTCAACATGGCGGGCCTATCAAGCGTGATAGACGCACTGAGGTTCCAGCGTGCGCTGGGTGCTGAGCGCAAGCGTGCACGCCTGCGCCATCTCGGCGGGTACTGGCAGGATCAGCTTCGCGACGTTCCCGGCGTCACCCTGCTGACGCCTCTTGATCCCGAACGGTGGTGTGCCGCTGCGGCCTTTGCCATAGAGAGCACTCCTTCGAAAGCGCTCGCCAGGCATCTGCGCGAGCAGCACAAGATCCTGGTGCAGGACAAAGCCGGGCGCCATTCCCCCTATTCCAATGCAATCAGAGTCTCGCCTGGTCCGCATGCCACGACCAAAGAACTTGACCGCCTGGTCACGACCGTCAAGGAGGTGGCACGAGTCGGAATAAAAGGGGGCAAATAATCCACGAGCAATTCATTCAACGGGTCTCGCACCTACCGGCGGCGGCCGCGTTGAGCGATGTCGAACGTCAGCGAGGCACGATCCGAGACGAAATCAACGCCGTTCTGGTCGGACGGCACCATGCGATTCGTGTGGATGTACCAAGTTCCGTCCGCAGTCAGCTCGAATCCGCCTCGGCCGTTGGCATCAGTGCGCACGACGGTCGCACGGTCGTGCCCGGACTTTGGTGGCACGTGTGCGCCAGAACCGACATATACCCGCAGATCGGGCACGGGCACGCTCTTGTGCAGCACCTGGAACATTACGCGCTCACCGACCTTGGCGCTGCCCGGATTGCGCTGCAGTCGGATCTCCAGGGGATAGCCCAACGAGGCTGAATAGTCCTGGGTCAGCACCTTCCCCACTTGTCCGATGGCGAGCGCATGCTTGGTGTAGTTGTAGGTGACGCCCTGCGGATACTTCGCGGCATCGTAGGTGGCCAAAATGTCGGGCAGTTCTTCAAGCTTGAGATACTCGGCGAACTCGACAGCCGTGCGCGTGCTCGACGAGGTCATCGTGGAGACGCCTACCAGGTAGGTGCCGCGAGCCGGCGGGTGGATGGTGAGCTGACTTTGCTTTCCGGCCGCTTTCCAGCCGGCCAAATCCAGTTGGGTCTTTTCCCCGGCCTGATGCAGCGAGGCATCGCGGACGCGATCGCGCGGGAAGGCGTCGGCGCTCTCGTGAAACGTCCCGTTGCTGATGATGGCGGTTAGTTCATGCGCCTTGCCCATGGTGTTCCGGGGGAATGACACGAACAGGTCGTGAGACCTGGCTCCCCCGGCCGCTGTCATGAGCAGCACGCACGCGAGGGCCCTTGTTGCTGTGAACATGCTGATTCCTTTGTGTCGAGGGACGATACCCGGTGCGACGTTGCAGCTGCCACACAGCAAATCATATGCTAGCCCGCTAGCTCTTGGGGCCGCCTGCAACGTCCCGCGAGAGCGCGAAACAAACTCCGCGTCGAAAGAAACTACGCAACTCGATGGAAGAGTGGCTGTTTCGCCCTCACATCCAATAACTTGTCGAGTGCGTCGTTTTACCGCAGGAACGTTATCTGCAGCTCGCCGGTTCGGGCGGGCCCCAATTCCTTGAAAACCGGGATGAGTAAGGGGAAGGCTGGTGAGGAATGTGATGCCGCCGGGGCCTTCAAAGGGATCATCGCTTCCAGCGACTCGATTTCCGAAACTCTCCTCAGGAAATCAGACAGTCCAGCGCATCCAGGCCGATGTGGATTACCAAGCCGATTCCTAGAAGTCGGGTTCGTCGCAGAATCGCGAGCGCTCCATAGGCCAGAATCGCCGGCGTGGTGTGCAGCGGGTGGAAATCGATGCTGCAGCGGTCAGGGTCGTACACCGGCTCCGCCAACAAATGGTCCAGGTCGATCATCCACCCGGCGAGCATCCATAGCCAAGCATGCAGGAAGCGGTCGCGATACCAGATCGCGGCCGCGGCCGCCGGCACGGCGGCATGCAGTGCCAGATGAAGGATGGGGCGCAGCTCTAAGGCGATCATCGAGCATTCGACTTCACTGGCCCGACGTGGCGGGAGCCTGGGTCACCACACCAGTGAAACCGCAGTCGCATACCGGCTTGTCAGAACCGAATGGCTCGACGCGCGAAAAAGCCAGCGCATCGCGACTGGCAGACTGCGTGCCGCGCAGACGGACGTACACGGCGCGGGGACGTAGCTCATCGAGTGTGACCTCCCCTTGCCCACGAACCAGTTGCACACCTTCGCCCGATACGAGGAGCGGCGTGGTCTCTCCAACTCTGGATCCGCACCAGCAGGTTCACTTGGGTGCCTGCTCAAGCAGGGATTTCATCAGCACAATCTCGGCTCGTTGCCCCGAGACGATTCCTTCGCACAGTTCCAGGACCTCGGGGTCCCGTAGCTTCGCCTCTTCGCACATCAGGATCGCGCCGGCGTGGTGCGGGATCATCGATTTCAGGAATTGCCGATCGTCGATGGCCGTCTGCTGGCGTATCAGGATCCAGAACAGGGCCAGTGCCGCAATGCCGACCGCGATCAGCGCGGCGTTGAGTTTCTTGTTCGGATACATCCCGCCCATCAGGATCAGTTCGAGAACGACCATCGGAGCGGTCATGAGTCCCGCCATGTAGAACTGATTGAAGTTCGGGACCACGTTGTCGAGGCGATCCACCATCGCGTACATGAGAAAGAACATCGCAATGAACGACACGACGGTCATCGCGAGCAGGCGCGCGTAGTGCGATTGCTTCATGTTCATGGATTTCGGGTGCTGCATTTTGCCTTGCATGGCAGGATTCTCCGCGGTTTCAGCTGTAGCCTCGGGCGGGCCGTGCCTTCGACAGGCGCAGTGCGTTGGTGACGACGGATACCGAGCTCAGGCTCATGGCGAGCGCGGCGATCATGGGGCTGAGCAGCAGGCCGAATACCGGATACAGCACGCCTGCCGCTATGGGCACGCCGAGCGCGTTGTAGAGGAACGCGAAGCCGAGGTTCTGCTTCATGTTGCGCACGGTCGCCACCGAGATGGCGCGCGCATCCAGGATCCTGCGCAGATCGCCCTTGACCAGCGTGACCTGCGCGGTCGACATCGCGACGTCGGTGCCGGTGCCCATCGCGATGCCGATGTCCGCCGCCGCCAGTGCAGGTGCGTCGTTGACGCCATCGCCGGCCATCGCGACGCGTCGGCCTTCCGATTTGAGGCGCTGCACCAGCGCGACCTTGTCCTGCGGCTTGACCTCGCCATGCACTTCCTCGATGCCGAGCGTGGTCGCCACCGCCTGCGCCGTACCCTGAGCGTCGCCCGAAGCCATGACAATGCGCAGCCCCGCCGCACGCAGTGCATCGAGTGCTACCAGCGCGGTGTCCTTGATCGGATCGGCAACGGCAACAGCGCCGGCGAGGCGACCCTCCACGGCGAGGAACATGACGCCGGCTCCCTGCTTGCGCAGCAGCTCGGCGCTGGCCAGCATCGCGGCGACATCCGCGCCGACTTCGGACATCAGCGCCTTGTTGCCCAGCGCCAGCGCCTGGCCGGCGACGCGGCCACGCACGCCTTTGCCGGTGATCGAGTCGAAGTCTTCGGTGCGATCGAGTGGCAGGTTGCGTCGTTTCGCTTCCGCGAGGATGGCTTCGGCGAGTGGATGTTCGCTGCCCTGTTCGAGGCTGGCCGCCAGTTGCACTACCTGGTCGGAGGTAAAGCCTTCCGCCACGATCGCCTCGCGAAACACGGGCTTGCCTTCCGTCAGCGTGCCCGTCTTGTCGACGATCAGCGTGTCGATCCCGCGCAACCGTTCGATCGCCTCGGCATCGCGGAACAACACGCCGGCCTGCGCGGCGCGTCCCGTCGCGACCATGATAGACATCGGCGTTGCAAGTCCCAAAGCGCACGGACACGCGATGATCAGCACCGAGACCGCGTTGAGTACTGCGTAAGTCCACGACGGTTCGGGCCCGAACAGGCCCCAGCCCAACAGCGTCAACACCGCGACGCCGAGCACTGCCAGCACGAACCAGAACGCGACCTTGTCTGCCATGCGCTGCATCGGCGCGCGCGAGCGCTGCGCCTGCGCGACGAGCTGCACGATCTGCGCCAACACGGTGGCCGAACCGACCTGGTCGGCGCGGACGATCAGACTCCCGGTGCCATTGATCGTGGAGCCGATGACCTTCGTGCCGGGGGACTTCTCGACCGGAATCGGTTCGCCGGTGAGCATCGACTCGTCCACGCTGGAGCGGCCGTCGAGCACGGTGCCATCGACCGGGACCTTCTCGCCCGGACGCACGCGCAGGCGATTGCCCACATGCACATGATCCAGCGGGACATCCTCCTCGCTGTCGTCTTGGTTGACGCGACGCGCCGTCTTCGGGGCAAGACCCAGCAGCGACTTGATCGCCGCGGAAGTCTTGAAGCGCGCGCGCAGTTCCAGCAACTGGCCGAGCAGCGTCAGCGACACGATCACGGCAGCGGCCTCGAAATAGACTCCCACGCGCCCGTGCTCGCGGAACGAGTCCGGGAACAGACCCGGCGCGATCGTCGCCACCACGCTGTAGACGAACGCCGCGGCGACGCCGATGCCGATCAGCGTCCACATGTTGGGGCTGCGATTGCGAATCGACTGGACGCAGCGCACGAAGAACGGCCAGCCCGCCCACAACACCACGGGCGTCGCCAACACCAGTTCCATCCACGTACGCGCTTCCACCGACACAAATGCGGCACGGTGACCGAGCATGGCCAGCGCGAGCACGATCACCGTGAGCGGCAGGGTCCACCAGAAACGACGCGTGAAGTCGCGCAGCTCCGGGTTTTCCTCGTCCTCGAGGCTCGGCATCTCCGGTTCCAGCGCCATGCCGCAGATCGGGCACGTGCCGGGACCCTGTTGGCGGATCTGCGGATGCATGGGGCAGATGTAGGTCGCGTCGACTGCTGCCGGGACGACAGCCGGCTCGATCGGCGCAGGGGATAGATACCTGTCGGGATCTGCGACGAACTTTTCGCGACAGCGCGCGGAACAGAAGTGGTGGTCGGTTCCGGCGTGCGTGGCGTGATGTGCAGTCACCAAGGGATCGACCTTCATCCCGCACACCGGGTCGATGACTTTGCTGTCGATGGCTTCGGTCGTCATGGCGATTGCTCCGCCAGCGCGTGCAGTATCGGACAGCTTGCGAGCGCACCCTGTCCCGGACAGGCATCGATCAGGTGCTTGAGTCCGTCGCGCACCCGTGTCATTTCCGCGAGCCTGGCTTCGACATCGGCGAGTTTCGCGAGCGCGGCGGATTTCATGGCGGACATGTCTGCTTCACGCAGCGCGGAAAGCGCGAGAAGCTCCGAGATATCCGCCAGGCTGAAGCCGAGCGCCTTGGCGCGCCGCACGAACTGCAGCCGCGCCAGGTCGCCCGACTCGTAACGGCGATAGCCGGATGCTTGCCGCTGCGGTGTCGGCAACAGTCCCTGCCGTTCGTAGTAGCGCACTGTGTCGATCCCGACGCGGGCCCGCGCGGCGAGCTCTCCGATCTTCATGGGCATGGTGCGCGCTCCTCGCTGGTGACGTCGGGCAGTCTGCACCCCGGACCCGAGTCCAGAGTCAAGCGTATTCCGCTCGGCCCGGACTCAGTGCTGCGCGAAGTGTTCAGTGGAGCCATCGCGACGCACGAGGCCCACCGCGAAAGGCTGCACACTCCCGTCGGGCGTTTCCATGCCGGGCGACCCCATCGGCATGCCGGGCAGCACGAGGCCCTTGGCGTCGGGCCTTTCCGCCAACAGACGCTTGACGTCAGCCGCGGGCACATGCCCTTCGACAAAGTAGTCTCCCACTTGTGCGGTATGGCACGAACCCATGCCCGCGGGTACACCGACGCTGGCCTTGATCGGAGTGAGATCCTCCGTGTTGCGCACGTCGACCGTAAAGCCGGCGGCGCGCATGTGGTCCACCCACAAGCTGCAACACCCGCAGCTTGCACTCTTGTGAACCAGGACCGTGGGCAGATCCTGTCCGGACGCAGCGGCATTGCCCGAAGTGCGGGCGTCCGGCTGGAGCGCCCGCTCGACCACGTCGGGACCCTCGCCTGCCGCAGCGACAGATTGTTCGCCTTCCGGCCCGGGCACGGGTGAGCGCGCACATGCCGCTGCAAGAATCACACCCAGCACTGCCAAACCCACTCTCGCTTGTCGATTCATGTTGTCTCCGTCGTGAACGTCTGGATCGGAACGACCGCCGGG
>JBBQNY010000171.1:0-6538 GCA_038330365.1 Lysobacterales bacterium
CGATCAGGGCCGACGAGATCAGGCGGCGAGGGCATGACCTACCTCATGTGTGGAAGCCACGGGATTGCGCCGGGCCGCAAGCGCGGCGCGCAGGCCGAAGAACACCATCGACAGCACCACCAGCAGAAACAGCGCCGCGAGCCCGGAGTTCACGTAGTCGTTCACGATCACGCGCTGCATCTGCTCCATTGACTGCGCGGGCGCCAGCAGTTCCCCGCCGGCACGCGCCTCGGAGAAGCGCCGCGCGTGCGCGAGAAAGCCGATGCGCGGATCGTCGTGGAAGATCTTCTGCCAGCCGGCAGTCAAGGTGCAGGTCAGCAGCCAGATCGTCGGCATCAAGGTGATCCAGGCGAAACGGTCGCGCTTCATGCGCACCAGGCAGACGGTGGCGAAGATCAACGCGATTGCAGCCAGCATCTGGTTGGCGATGCCGAACAACGGCCAAAGAGTATTGATGCCGCCGAGCGGATCGATGACGCCCGCGTAGAGAAACCATCCCCATCCGCCCACGCACAGTGCGGTGGCGGCGACATTCGCGCCCCAGGACTCGGTGCGACCCAGCGGTGCGTGCACGCTGCCCATCAGGTCCTGGATCATGAAGCGCCCGACGCGCGTGCCCGCGTCCACTGTCGTGAGAATAAAAAGCGCCTCGAACAGGATGGCGTAGTGGTACCAGAACGCGAGCGCGCCCTCGCCGGGCACGACCCGACTGAAGATTTCGGCCATGCCTACGGCCAGCGTGGGCGCGCCGCCGGTGCGCGAAAGGATCGTGCTCTCGCCGATTTCGCGCGCGGTCGCGGCGAGCATTTCCGGGGTGACGGTGAAGCCCCAGCTGCTGATGGTCTGCGCCGCGCTTGCAAGATCGCCGCCGATCGCGGCGGCGGGCGAATTCATGGCGAAATAGATTCCGGGTTCGAGCACGCATGCCGCGATCAACGCCATCATCGCGACGAAGGCTTCCATCAGCATGGCGCCGTAGCCGATGGCCGGGATGTCGGCTTCGCTGGCGATGAGCTTGGGCGTGGTGCCGGACGACACCAGTGCGTGGAAGCCCGATACGGCGCCGCAGGCGATGGTGATGAACAGGAAGGGGAAGAGTGAGCCGGCCCACACCGGGCCCGTGCCATCGGTGAAGCGCGTCAGCGCCGGCATCTTGAGTTCGGGCGCCACGAAGAAAATGGCGGCCGCCAGCAGCAGCACGGTGCCGATCTTGAGAAAGGTCGAGAGATAATCGCGCGGCGCGAGCAGCATCCACACCGGTAGCACCGAGGCGATGAAGCCGTAGCCGATCAGCAGGAATGCGAGCGTGCGGCCGTCGAAAGTGAACCAGCGCGCGAGTGCCGGATCGGCGGCAACGATGCCTCCCAGCCAGACCGATGCCAGCAGCAGTACCAGTCCGATCATCGAGACCTCGCCCACGCGCCCGGGCCGCAGCACGCGCAGATACCAGCCCATCAGCAATGCGATGGGGATCGTCATGGCCACGGTGAAGGTTCCCCAGGGACTCTGCGCCAGCGCTTTGACGACCACGAGGGCGAGCACCGCGAGCAGGATGATCATGATCGCGAGAATGCCGACCATCGCCACCGCGCCCGCTGCGCGGCCCATCTCGGAGCGGATCATGTCGCCGAGCGAGCGCCCGTCGCGGCGCGTGGAAAGAAACAGGATCACCATGTCCTGTACGGCCCCGGCCAGCACCACGCCGGTGAGGATCCAGAGCGTGCCCGGCAGATAGCCCATCTGGGCTGCGAGCACTGGGCCGATGAGCGGGCCGGCGCCGGCGATGGCGGCAAAGTGGTGTCCGAACACGACCTTGCGATCGGTGGCGACGAAGTCCATGCCGTCCGGGCGGCGGAGCGCGGGAGTCGGGCGCGAAGGATCGATGCCGAGCGCGTGTGTCGCTATGAATCGCGCGTAGACACGAAACGCGACGATGAATACGCAGGCGCTGGCGACCACCAGCCACATGGCGTTGATGCTCTCGCCACGGTTCAGCGCGACCACACCAAGACTTGCGGCCCCGGTCAGTGCGACCAGGGCCAGGGCCGAATTGCGCAGCATCGCCTGCATCGCGCGCACCGCCAGCGAAAAAAGCGAGCATAGCCGGGACGCGGTGCCCGGATCACCGTATGGCCGCGCGTCCCGTCTCGGGCATCGTGCCCTCGGAGCGCAGCACTACCCCCTGGTGGCGGCGCGATCCGGAAAATCGGGATGCAGGGCCGGCAGCACGATCTCGAAACGCGCGCCCTTGTCTGGCGCGGTTTCACAGCCGATGCGTCCGCCCAGGGCCTGTGTCACCAGGTTGTAGACGATGTGCAGCCCGAGCCCGGTTCCGCCCTGTTCACGCCGGGTGGTGAAAAACGGCTCGAACATCTGCGCCGCAACTTCGGCAGACATGCCTTCGCCCTCGTCGGCGATCACGAACAGGATGCGTTCCTCCTGCTGCGACACGGTGATCCGGATGCAACCTCCACGGTTGTTGCGATAGGCGTGCAGCACGGCATTCATGACCAGGTTCACCAGTACCTGGTGCAGTGCATCGGGTCGGCTCGACAACTCGAGCGCAGGATCGCAATTGACGTCCACCGTGACATTCGCCTGTCGCAGTGTCGCCTGCAGCGACTGCAGCGTGGCCTCCAGATATTCGCGCACCCGCACGACGCGGAAGTGACTCGTGGTCTGGTCGACCGCAACCTGCTTGAAGTTGCCGACAAGACGCGCCGCGCGATCGATATTGGTCTGCACCATCTTGCCGGCCGACTCCAGTGCCGAGGTATCCAGCTCGATGCCCCGGCTGGCAAGATCCACACGCAGGTCACGCACCTGGTCGCGCAGGAAGCTCACGGCGGTCAGAGCGACTCCCAGAGGTGTGTTCACCTCGTGCGCGACGCCGGCCACCAGACGTCCGAGCGATGCCATCTTCTCGGTTTCCAGCAGTTCGGCTTGCGTGCGGCGCAATTCATCCACATGCCGCTCGAGCTCGGCGTGGGCGGCCTTGAGCTGGTCCAGCGCGCCCTTGCGCTGCAGCGCGTTGGCGATATGGAAAGACACGAACGTCAGCAGTTCCTGATCGCGCCTGCTGTAGCCGATGCCTTCGGTATAACTCTGCACCACCAGCGCGCCCACGACGCGACCCTCCAGCGACAGGGGTATCCCCATCCAGCATCGGGACGGCGCGCCCTTGCGTTCAATGAGGCCGGCGCTCTGCATGCCCTCGATCTCGACATGCGTTGCCAGCAATGCTTCGCCGCTGCGCAGGACGTGATCCGTCAGACCACGCCGCAGGGGAGTGCGCTCAAAGACGCTGGTCGGATCAACTTCGTCGGCGGCGTACGGAAAATCGATGGCGCTGTCATCGTCCACCAGCAGGGCGACGAAGAAATTGCGTGCATAAAGGAGTTCGCCGACGACCGCGTGCAGAGCTGCGTAGAACTCGTGCATGCTGTTGGAGCTACCCGTCAGTTCGGCAATCCGGAACAGTGCGGATTGCAGGCGTTCGCCACTCTCCCGCTCACGCACCTGCACCTTCAACTCGCGGTTCGCGACTTCGATCTCGTGCGTGCGCGATTCGACGCGCCGCTCCAGTTCGACTTGCGCCTGGCGGCGCGTGAGCGCGACGAGGATGTGTTGCGCCACGTAAGACAGCAGATCGCGATCAGCGGGGGTGAAGTGAACGCGCGCATCGTAGCTCTGGACCACGACAGCCCCGCGAACTTCGTTGTCCGACATCATGGGAACGCCGAGCCAGTCGACGCTTTCCGGTCCGCGCCGCGGATCGAGTTCGATATCGAACGTGCGTCTGATCTCGGCCGAGGGCCCCATCAGCGGCCGTCCGTGGTGCAGCAACGCCACGGTCAGGGAGTTGGGCATGGCCGACTCCGGCACCGCTTCGTCCGGGCCGGGCAGCTCAATCTTGTGTTCATCCGCAAAATAGGGAAAACGCATGGTGCGCGTATCCCTGTCGTACAAGGCTACGAAGAAATTGCGGGCATACATCAGTGTGCGCAGGATCCGATGCGCATTGCGCAGCATGTGCACGGTGTCGATGTCACGGCCGGCAAGGTCGGAGATCGCGTACAGCGCGCGCTGCAGACGTTCGCGATCGCGCGTTTCGAGCAACAGGCTTTCGAGGCGCTGGCGATGCAGAACATCGCTGATGCGCTGCGCGATCAGGGCCAGGGCCGTACCGAAGGTCGCGTGCAGCGTCGCCGAAGCTGCGCCGGGAAATGCCGGTTCCGCCATCAACACCGCGCAGCAGGCGTCGTTGGCGACCAGTGGGATGACCTGCGTCGTGCCCGCGCCTGCGTCGGCTTCAGCGCTGGTGGCCTGGCCCCAGGCCGCAAGGGCAAGTTCGGGATCTGTCCATGCGACGGCATCGGCGGGAACGCATTCAAGTTCCTGGATGCGCGTCGGCAGCTTGGCGCTCGACCAGTACAGCGCGCAACGGCGCAGCGCTCCGTGAGCTGCGAGGTAGGCGACGCCAATCGACGCGACCTCTTCGATGCGACTCGATCCGAGCAGCGCGCGCGCGACGTCTTCTGCGCCGTCCGCGCCGTCCCACTGCCCTGTAGCCGGGTCGTCGCAAACCACCGCTCCTGCGGTCACCTGCGCGTTTCCGCCACCATCCTCTCCAGCACTCAAGCCGACCTCCCAAGCCTGCCAGGGAGGGTCCTTCAGGAGCGCTCCCGCGAAACAGACTACTCCTCCGGCTGAACCACAGCCGGAGCGGCCGCAAGAACATCGCGCGTTTTCAACCGACTACGGCGAGCGCGGCCAGCACCGGATCGGCGTACCGCTCGAGCTTGTTCGCCCCAATGCCTGCGATGCGGCCGAGCCCATCGCGATCGGCTGGGTTCGCCAGCGCGATGCCACGCAGCGTGGCATCGTGGAAAATGACGTAGGCCGGCACGTTCTGCGCGCGAGCGGTGCGCGCGCGCCAGGCCCGCAACGCATCGAAGCGCGCCGCCGCATCCGCGCCCATTTCCGCCGGCGACCCTTGTGGACTGGTGGCGGATGAGCGTTCTTTCTTTGCGGCCCGACTGCGGCTCTTGACCGGAGTGCGCAAAGGCACGGTGCGTTGCCCCCGCAGCACGGGTCCACTCAGGGGCGTGAATCGCAGTGCCCCGTGGCGCGCGGAATCGGCCTCGAGCATCCCCATGGCGACGAGTTGACGGAACACGCTGCGCCACTGGTTCTGATCGAGCGCGCTGCCCACCCCCCAGGTGCTCAGGTCCTCGTGTCCAAAACGCGTCACTTTTTCTGTCACCACGCCGCGCAGAATGTCGATGAGATGCGCCGCGCCGAAGGCCTGCCCCGCGCGGTAGGCACAGGAAAGTGCCATGCGTGCGGCCTCGGTGCCGTCCCATGTCTGTGGTGGCGCGATGCAGTTGTCGCAGTTGCCGCAGTTGTCGGCGTGCGCTTCGCCAAACCACGCCAGCAGACTCTGGCGCCGGCACGATGTCGATTCGCAGTAGCCGAGGAGGGCATCGAGCTTGCCCAGCTCGACCCGCTTGCGTCCCTGTTCGGCATCGCCCTGCTCGATCATGCGACGCAGGTTGACGATATCGCCGAGGCCGAAGCACATCCACGCGTCGGCAGCTTCGCCGTCGCGTCCGGCACGACCGGTCTCCTGGTAGTAGCCCTCGATCGAGCGCGGCGGGTCGGCGTGCGCGACGAAGCGGACGTCGGGCTTGTCGATGCCCATTCCGAAGGCGATGGTCGCCACCACCACGATGCCGTCCTCCTGCAGGAAGCGACGCTGGTTGGCAGCGCGCGCCGCGCCGTCCATGCCGGCGTGGTACGGAACCGCATCGAGTCCCGCGGCGCGCAGCTCCATGGCCAGCGTGTCGACCCGTTTGCGCGAGAAGGCATAGACGATGCCGCTTTCACCCCGGTGCCCGGCCATGAAATCCAGCAACTGCCGCGCACCTCCGTTCTTGGGCTCCACGCGATAGCGGATGTTCGGGCGGTCGAAAGAGCTGATGAAGCGGTGTGCGTTCTCGAGCGCCAGCCGCTCTGCGATCTCTTCCTGTGTGGGTCGGTCGGCGGTTGCCGTCAGCGCGATGCGCGGGACGCCGGGCCAGCGCTCGTGCAGAATCGTCAGCTGGCGGTATTCGGGCCGGAAGTCGTGGCCCCATTGCGAAACGCAATGCGCCTCGTCGATGGCAAACAGGGCGATGTCCGTGTTGTCGATCAGCTCGAGCATGCGCGGCGTGAGCAAACGCTCCGGCGCCACGTACAGCAGGTCAAGCGCGCCGGACCGGAACGCGTGTTCCACTTCGCTGGCACTGCGCGCATCCAGCGAGGAGTTGAGGAACGATGCGCGCACGCCGCTCTGGCGCAGCGCCTCGACCTGATCCTGCATCAGTGCGATCAACGGCGACACCACGATGGCGCAACCCGGGCGCACCAGCGCCGGTATCTGGTAGCAGAGGGATTTGCCGCCACCGGTGGGCATCAGCACCAGCGCATCGTTGCCGGCAATCACATGCCGGATGATGTCTTCCTGCGGCCCCCGGAATTCACGATGGCCGAAGGT
>JBBQNY010000172.1:0-6431 GCA_038330365.1 Lysobacterales bacterium
TTCATGATCGGCTCCAGCAATGCGGGATTCGCCTTGTGGAAGCCTTCCTTGAACGCCATCGAGCCCGCGATCTTGAACGCCATCTCGTTGGAATCGACTTCGTGGTACGAACCATCCACCAGGCGTACTTTCACGTCGACCACCGGGAACCCGGCAAGCACGCCGCTGGCGACCTGCTCCTGGATGCCCTTGTCGACCGCCGGAATGTATTCCTTGGGAATCACGCCGCCGACGATGCCGTTCTCGAACTGGTAGCCCGTGCCACGCTCGCTTGGTTCCAGCTCCAGCCAGACGTGACCGTACTGGCCGCGTCCGCCCGACTGGCGCACGAACTTGCCTTCGACGCGCACTGCCTTGCGAATGGTCTCGCGATAGGCGACCTGCGGCTTGCCGACGTTCGCCTCTACATTGAACTCGCGACGCATGCGATCGACGATGATCTCGAGATGCAGCTCGCCCATGCCGGCGATGATGGTCTGGCCGGATTCCTCGTCTGTGCGCACGCGCAGGGACGGGTCTTCCTGGGCCAGACGCGACAGCGCCATGCCCATCCTTTCCTGGTCCGACTTGGTCTTGGGCTCGATCGCCATCGCGATGACGGGCTCGGGGAAAATCATGCGCTCAAGGGTGATGATCTTGTCCGGCGCGCACAGCGTATCGCCGGTGGTGACGTCCTTGAGACCAACCGCCGCCGCGATGTCGCCCGCGCGCACTTCCTTGATCTCTTCGCGATTGTTCGCGTGCATCTGCAGGATGCGGCCGATGCGCTCCTTCTTGCCTTTGACAGGGTTGAAGGTCGCGTCGCCCGAATTGAGCACACCCGAGTACACCCGGAAGAACGTCAGTGAACCCACGAAAGGATCCGACATGATCTTGAACGCGAGCGCGGAGAAGGCCTCGGAATCCGTCGCCTTGCGGCTGGATTCGTTTTCGTCCTCGTCGAGGCCCCGAACCGGCGGCCGGTCACCCGGCGAGGGCAGCAGCTGGATCACCGCGTCGAGCATCGCCTGGACGCCCTTGTTCTTGAACGCCGAGCCGCAGAACACCGGGATGAGCGAAACGTCCAGAGTCGCCACGCGCAGCGCTTCCACGATCTCGGCTTCGGACAGATCGCCTTCGTCCAGATACTTGTTCATCAGATCTTCGGAGGTTTCCGCCGCGGACTCGACCAGATACTCGCGCGCCTTGGCAGCGTCGTCGGCGAGATTGGCGGGGATGTCGCGGTACTCGAACTTGGTGCCCTGCGACGAGTCGTCCCAATAGACGGCTTTCATTTTCACCAGGTCAATGACACCTTCGAACTTTTCTTCCGCGCCGATCGGGATCTGCATCGGTACGGGCCGCGCACCAAGGCGCGTCTTCAGCTGCTCGACAACCTTGCGGAAGTCGGCGCCGGTGCGGTCCATCTTGTTGACGAACGCAAGACGCGGCACGGCGTACTTGTTGGCCTGCCGCCACACCGTTTCGGACTGCGGCTGCACGCCACCGACCGCGCACAGCACGAACACCGCGCCATCGAGCACGCGCAGTGAGCGCTCTACTTCGATGGTGAAGTCAACGTGGCCGGGGGTGTCGATGATGTTGAAGCGGTGCTCGGGAAGCGACATGTCCATGCCCTTCCAGAAACAGGTGGTCGCCGCCGACGTAATGGTGATCCCACGCTCCTGCTCCTGCTCCATCCAGTCCATCGTCGCGGCACCTTCGTGCACTTCGCCGATCTTGTGGTTGACGCCGGTGTAGTAAAGGATGCGTTCGGTCGTCGTCGTCTTGCCGGCATCAATGTGAGCCATGATGCCGAAGTTGCGATAACGGTCGATGGGGGTCGTGCGGGCCACTTTGGAATCCTCGTCCTTTCTTGGGGCTTGCCGGTCGGCAAGCGGTACTTACCAGCGGTAGTGCGCGAACGCCTTGTTGGCTTCGGCCATGCGATGTGTTTCCTCGCGCTTCTTCACAGCACCGCCGCGGTTCTCGGAGGCTTCCAGCAACTCGGCGGCCAGCTTGCGCGGCATCGAGTTTTCGCCGCGCTTGCGCGCCGCATCGATGGTCCAGCGCATTGCCAGCGCCATGCGGCGCGAGGAACGCACTTCGACCGGAACCTGGTAGGTGGCGCCACCCACGCGGCGCGACTTCACCTCGACGGCGGGCGCGACGTTGTTGAGGGCCTTCTCAAGCACACCGAGCGGCTCCGGGTTTTTCTGTCCCAGCTGATCGATTGCACCGTAGACGATGCTTTCGGCGACCGACTTCTTGCCGCTCATCATCACCATGTTGATGAAACGCGACACGAGTTCGCTCCCGTGCTTGGGATCGGGCAGGACCGCGCGTACCGGAGTGGAACCTTTGCGTGACATGGATTGACCTTCGTACTGGGCGGTGTTCGACGCGGCCGCTCGGCCGCAGTCAATGCGTGATTAGACTTTTTTCGGGCGCTTCGCGCCGTACTTCGATCGACTCTGCTTGCGCTTGGTTACGCCGGCCGCGTCGAGCGAACCGCGCACCGTGTGGTAGCGAACACCCGGCAGGTCCTTGACGCGACCGCCGCGAATCAGCACAACCGAATGTTCCTGCAGGTTGTGGCCTTCGCCACCGATGTAGCTGATGACCTCGAAGCCGTTGGTCAAACGCACCTTGGCAACCTTGCGCAGTGCGGAATTGGGCTTCTTCGGCGTCGTCGTATAGACGCGCGTGCAGACTCCACGGCGCTGCGGGCAGTTTTCAAGCGCCGGAGAGGCGCTCTTGTACGTCTTCGGGCTCCGCGGCTTGCGGACCAGCTGATTCACAGTCGCCATGTTGGGTAAGAACCTTGAAGCTGGGAAACGAAAAGACAGATCGGCATTGCCGACCTGTCAGCTGGAGGAATGTATCAGCAGCTGTCGCGGACTGTCAACACAGTCGCGCCTCCTTGCGGTCGAACACGAACCCGTATCCTGCGGGCTCTTTTCGATGTGGATCGAGCGCTTTCGGCGCGCGATGCTTTACGGTTTTCCCGCGATCAGGCGCACTGGGCAGCCGCAATCGGGCCGCACAAGATAGCGCCCCGCTCCGCCGCGTGCAAGCTGAGCGACAGCTCTGCGCTGCTCCAGGGCTCGCAGATCCTGCCTTCTGACTTGGACGCGCTAGCGCCGGCAGGCCGGGTCCCACAACCGATGCCAACTGGATCATCGAACTTTTCCCGCAAGCGGGACGTCAGACTTCGGCTGTGCCCGACTCGACGTTCCGCCTCAAATGCCGGTTGCCGGTGTCGAGGTAGGCACTTCCTTCGGTCAGCAACGTGTTGGGTTGGCCTGCGGCGGTGAAGCGATCAGGGGCATCGCAATCGGACCTGTTGCCGTCCGTGCCCGAGGTCAGCGCGGCGAAGTTGTGGAGGGCGCTGGCGGGGAAGTAAAGTTCGAACTCTCCCGCGTTCGTCCTGGCAATTTGAAAGTGCACACTGACCCGGGTTTTGGAAGCCGCTGAGAACCACGCCATGAGCGCACAGATCGATCACGTCGCCGACAAGCTCAAGCAACTTTCGCCGCAACGGCTGGCCGAGGTCGAGGATTTCATCGACTTCGTCGCGGAGCGCGAACACGAGCGCGCGCTGGTGCGCGCCGCGCAAGCGGCCAGCGAACCGACCCTCGCCGCAATCTGGGACAACGACGCCGACGCCGTGTATGACCGGCTATAGCTTCGGCGACGTGCTGCTGGTGCCGTTTCCTTTCACTGATCAGACCGGCAGCAAGCAACGGCCTGCGGTCGTCGTCAGCTCAGAGCGCTACCAGCGCGAGCGGCCCGACCTCATCGTCATGCCGATCACCAGCCAGATATCGAAAGGGGTGCGCTTTGGCGATGTCGCGATCAGCGACTCGCAAGCCGCCGGGCTCATCCTGCCCGGCGTGGTCAAGCCGGTGCTGCTCACCCTCGAAGCGCGGCTCGTACGCAAACGCCTCGGCCGACTCGGCGACGACGATCAGCGCGCACTACGCCACACCATCGCGCTCATCGTCGGGTAGTCGTGCCGTCAGAAGGCACTCCGACCCCGTTCGCGGACAACGCAGCTCCAGTTGCGCGAACGGCTGCGCTGCCCCGAGCGTGCTCGGCGCCACCACGCATGCCGTAGGGTCGCAGAACCTCATCGTCGTCGAGCCTTCAGCCGTAGCTCCCCGATGTCCAGCGCAGCATCGGAATCATCGTTCCGGTAATGCTGTCGAGGGCGCGGGTGGTGAAATTGGGATCGAACCTCCCGCGTTCGTGCTGGCAACAGGAAAGTTCACACTGACCCGGGTTTTTCCTTCGATTCCGTCGCGATCCCGTCGCGAGTGCAAACGCCGGACGTGATTTCACCGCCGGCAGACAGGCGGCGACTATGCTGGCTCAATCTCGGAAGCGGGCGGGGTTCGCAGTGCACTCGGCGGTACGCGGTTGGCGCAGCATTCTGGGCTCGCTGCTGGATCGGCCCGACACCGTCATGCTCGAAGTGGGCGCCGGGGGCGAGTTGTTGGTGGCGCGCATTCGTGTGGTCATCGGAGCGTTGATCCTGCTGTTGCCGCTCGCGAACTGGCTGTCCGGCGGCAGCGGCGCCGAAAGCGCCATCGGTCTCGTCGGCGCGCTGTTGGTAAATGCATTCGCGCACGTCTGGCTCGCACTGGCACGCGCGCCACGGCGTCGCGCGTGGCTCCCATTCGCAACAGCGGCATTCGATGTCAGCGCCACCACGCTGGTGCTGGCGTTGCTCGCGATCAGCGACCGAGCCGCTTCGATCAACAGCGTGATCGTCTGGTTCGGGTATCTGCTGGCTATCGCGATGACCGCGCTGCGCAACGACGGTCGCGTGACACTTCTGAGCGGCGCGCTGGCCATCGCGGAGTACGCGCTGCTGTGCTTCGCCGTATTCGCAAGCGTCGACTCGCCGCAGCAACTCACCTCTATCGAGTACGGCTCCGTATCCGCGAGCAACGCGATCCAGCGCATTTTGGTACTGGTGATGATGACCCTCATCGTGGCGATGATCGTCTACCGCATGCAGCGACTGGTCTCGATGTCGGGCTCCGACACCCTGACTGGACTCAGCAATCGCACCTGGCTGGTGCACCGGGCGCCGCGTCTGATCGACGATGCGCTGCGCGCCGGCGCGCCGCTGTCGTTGGCGATGCTCGATCTCGATCACTTCAAGCGCATCAACGATTACTATGGCCACGCCGCAGGCGATGCGGCGCTGCGCCATGTGGCGACTTTCATCAACGATCGGTTGCGCGCTGGCGAAACGCTGTCGCGCCTCGGCGGCGAGGAATTTGTGTTGTTGCTCGATCGCTCATTGCCGGATGCGCGCGATCGGGTCGAAATTCTGCGCGTAGCGCTCGCGGCGTCGCCGTTTGTGCCGGACGACGGCCTTGCGCCCGCCGCAATCACCTTCAGCGCCGGGGTCGCCGCGGTACCGCAGGATGGCAGCGATCTTTCCAGCCTGCTGCGTTGCGCCGACCAGCGCCTGCGCAACGCCAAACGCCAGGGTCGCAATCGTGTCCTCACGGGGGAGCACGAGTCCTGATGCCTCAAGCTTTCCGACCTCCGCGAATCGATCGAAGTTGTGGACCGTCTGGCAAATGGAAGTCGCGTAGTCGTGCGTGATAGTCGCGTGGTAGTCGTGGGAAGGTAGTCGTGGGCACCCAGAAGCGCCGGGACGAATCCGTCAGAACATTGGAGGGGAAGCTCCTCTACCCGGCAGGGACCAGCGATCCACCGAGGCACCGAGTCATGGGCGGAAGCCGGCGACGAAAATTCTGGGAAAATTCTGGACACCCGACAAAAATTCTGGACCCCCACATCTCTGCGCTCTGTCGTGTCGCCGCCGCACTGCGAGGTACTGAGGAGAACGTCAAAGACGACACAGGCGGTGGTGGGTGACCCGGTGTGCGGGTGTGCAGGTGTGGTGAGTGTCCAAGTTTGACTCTGGCTCCGTTCTTCTCATCGGCATCCTGCGCTCGCAGCTCGATCCGCAGGAGCTCGCGAAGCAGACGTCGTTGCTGTAATCGCGTGCTGAAGCGACGGGCAGCGGCTACCGCCTTTGAGCCCAGTGCAGCACTGCAATAAATCAACCCGACCCCATTTCTCCACAACGCCTCAGGAAGTCACTCTGACCCCGTTCGCCCGGATACGTCAGCCCACCTCTGCCCTGCTCGAACAACTCGGCGTCCCAGCATGAAAACGTGGGGAAACCTCAGACACTGACCCGGGTTTTTTTGGTTCGCCGACCCCGTTCGCCCGACCCCGTTGGTTCGGACTCCGACCGGGTTTCCGCGGTTTTCGATCTCCTCAGCAGACCTCCGCGTGAGTTCGATGTCCTAGTTCGCGAGTGTTTCGAAGCCGTTTCTGAAAATGCCTTCGTCTGATATCCGGAGGTCCAGCACTCCAACCCCGCTTCCCAGCGTAACGGTTGAACCAAGGTCATCGATGTC
>JBBQNY010000173.1:0-6408 GCA_038330365.1 Lysobacterales bacterium
GTGGTGGGCGCGATCACGCCCGAGTCTGGCCTGTACTGGAACGAAAGTAGCAACGGCACGGGTTACTCCGTCGACGTCCAGGGCAACGTTGTGGTCCTCATCGTGTATTCCTATGCAGCCGATGGCGAGCCGGAGTTCCTGACGGGTGCCGGCACGATTCGCAGCGATGGACAATTGCCGGAAGCCCCCTACCATTTTCAACACGGTGTGTTTCCGATCAACAACGTGAGAGGGACGCTGCTGCGCCCCACCAATGGTCGAGAGTTCAATACAAGCGGGCCGTTGCCTCCCGGTCGGGTTTTGCAACAGGCTCCCGTGACGACGTTTGCGATGACGTTTCTGACGCAAGATTCGATCTGGCTGAGAATCGGGTCCAACTCGACCATCATTTACCGATTGAACTTCGGCATAGGCGGCTTTGGCGCGAACGCGTTTACGCCCAGTCTTTGCGCCAATGACTACCGCGGAGAGTGGGTTTTCATCGACCAGTCGACACCCACGCGCGCTCCGTGGCGCTTCAATTTCACCGAGGTCTCCGTTCCGGTCGACTTCGGCTGCCAGCGGCCGCTCAGCACACTGGTTTACCGCGATTCGTCGCGGAACGCCGAGATGCGATGCACTGAGGGAAGGATCACCGAACCGGCCCCGCCGGTATTCCTTGTAAAGGGATGCGAGGTATTGCTTGACGGCCAGGTGCTCTTCAGCGCGTACTACGAAGACCTTGGTCTCGACCGCATCATTGGCTCCCTGGGGCCTCTGCAAACTTTTCAGTCGGAAATCATGCGGCGTCCGGAGCGGGTGTTGGGCATGCGCGTCAAGTAGACAACAAGCGGGTTTCGATATCCAAATCAGGTCCAGACACTTATGTCCGCATGCGGTGCTCGTCTTGTCGCTCTGATTCTCGGGTTTATGGTCACTTCCGTGGCGCATTCCCAAGGCCCTCCCCAGCCGTTCTCAAATCTCCGGGCCACCCCCAATCCCGCGGCGGCCGGAACGGTAGTGTCCGCGCGATTGTTCTTCACCTATGAATGTCTCGCGGGGCATCCGCCTACAGTGGAGGTGCAAGGGTCGGTGGTGACGATGCGGCAAGACTATTCCGCTAGCGCCTGCGGAATCGTTCCGCCCGCACCCACGGATTTCGACCAGCCTCTCGGCACGTTTGGACCAGGTGAATACACACTGGTTTATGCAGCTACACGCGGCAATTTCGTTTATCCACCGCTGACGACGCAATTCACGATACTCAGTGGTTCAAGTGCTGCAGCCGTGCCCGCGACATCCGTAATGGGAAATCTGGTGCTTGCTCTGATGTCGTTGGGAGTCGCGTGGGTTGCCGTCTCTGGCCGCTTCCGGTGATTTGTGTCTTGCCAACGAGCTGACCGTGGCTCGCCAGCTGTGTTGACCGATTTCATCGCACGAGCCGACCCGCTTCGCCGCCGGAACTGATCGTGGCTGGCAATGGACTGACCGGCAAATATCGATCCACGACGGCCGCTCGGCGAGTGCAGGCTGTCGCCGATTGAATCGATCTTTGCCCACCGCTTGATTGCCTGCCGGTGACTGCTGCTCGCCGGTGCAATGAGGGTCGGCTTGATGCAACTGTTGAGGCTGCAAGAACAGTCCGGCAGGCGAACAACGGAATGCGCGACGTCTGTGTGCGTCGCGTTCTGGAAGAAATTCCGCATGACTGCACTCAGAATCGAACTCTCGCGAGCACTTTCCGGGCCGAGGGTGCGCCCTTTTCGCCGACCCTGCTTTTCCTACAGCCTCATCGTTCGTGCCAGCTCACTCATCGGATACCCGGCCGACTATCCACTCGACGATCGCGTCGAATCTATGCTGATCGAGAGCGTGCCCGCGTGGGACGCGGAGCTCGGTGATGAAGCCGCCGACGACCTTGGCCACGACCTGGTCTGCGTCCCGTGAATACTTGTCTTTGGTACCCGACACCACCATTGTCGGCCGAGGTCCAATGGCTGCAAGAAGATCGTGCGTGTCGATCTGGCGAGCGAGTCCGGGCACGGCCTCGAAGAGGGTGATCCCGGTGTTTTCGCGGCGGCGCGCCTCGAAGCTGCACACGGCTCCGCTGATGCATGCAAACCTGCATCTTGCGTCAATTGCCGCGTGGTAAAGGGCTGTGTAACCACCATACGAGTGTCCTGCCACGCCCACGAACCGCGCGTCCATCACGGCAGCTTCCAGCAGAACGCTCAGGGCGCGCTGGGCGTCATCCAGGCACTTCCTCATCAGCACGTCGCCATCGAGCAATCGGTAGCTCATGGCGTTGTAGTGCTGCAGCCAATCGTAATAATCCGGTTCCACCCCCCGAACCGCGCCGCGCCGATCCTCGAAAGTGATGGAGTCCGGGGCCAAGACCGCGAGGCCTCGACGAGCGAGCGCCGGGCCGAAGGCTTGAAATGCGTCGCCCACCTCGCCGGCTACTTCGCTCTTGCCGAAGTGGAACTCCCCGTTGTGCTGGTGAAAGACAACCACTCCGCCGAGCGCTTCGCGCCCCTTTGGCGTGAACAGGAAAGCCGGAATGAGGTCACCTTCGAGTCCCCGGTACTCGAGCCTTTCCCGGTCGAATCCGTCGGACTCTTCGACGTTGCCACGTTGGAACTCCACCGGAGCAGGGTCCGCCAGCCCCAGGCGCCTTCTAAGCGTCGTGGTGAGGTCCGTGTTCATCGGCAATGGTAGCCCGCAATCAGGATGGCAAGTAAGCCGCCAACGGACCGGCTGAGTTCAACCATCAAATTCGACAAAACTCAGGGAGATCGAATGGCTGACTCTGGCCGCAAGCTGTAGAGGACCAGCAGCACGGTAGGTCAACGTCAGTGGCAATCGCACCTCAACTGCGGGCGCGTGATACGGCGCGCGCGTCCACTCATGCGCGGCGGGATGATTGCCACGCCCAGTGCCAGGGTTCGTAGGCGATGCCGTGCGGATTGCCGCGTGGATAGCTCAGGGTGAATCCGAAGCGCGATGCGTTGTGCTGCAGCCATTCGAAGGCAGGAGTCTGTTCGAACTCCGGCTCGGCTGGCGCCTGTCCCGGAGCGCCGATATCCACGGCACGGCCGCTGTGGTGCTCGCTGAATCCGGGCGCGGCATTCACCGCCAGGATTTCGGCATCGCTCAGTCCGCGTGCGCGCTTGCGCGCGAAAATCCCCCGCTGGTATGCCTCGCTGCGAAAGCCGGATATGGCATCCATCGCGACTCCCTGGCGGGCAGCGGCGCGGCTCATCCGCTGCCACGCAAGGGCGGCACCATCCAGCAACCACAGTGGGCGCGCGTACCGGTCCGGTCCGGCATATCGCAGCACGGGCGGCTCGGCGATCCTGCGCAGGCCGGTGCGCTCCTCGTAGTCCCGATCGAATCCCGCTCCATTGCGAAGCGGTTTGGTGTAACTGGCCATCCGTGCGTGGCTCATACCGCAGCTACTCACGGTGTCCTTCAGCCGCGATAGCTGCAGTGCCTCCGCCTGCCACCGCCCCGCGTCGTGGAATCTCTCCAGCCAACGCCACCGGACTGCCGCTTCGCCATCCTCTCCAAGTGCGAGATAGCGCCCGTCTGTCTTTCGGCGCAGCAACCAACCTGCCGATATCAGGAGGCGACGCAGTTCCGAATTCCGCCCTCGCGCCAGCAAGGAAGGAAACAGATCCAGTTGAGAACCGTTGTAAAGAAAGTGGCGCGGCTCATTCATATGGAGATCATGCATGAAACCACATCAGACTTGCTTGAGTTCGATGTCAGGACGGCGAGTAGACGATACCAAGAACGGCGTCGAGAGAACTGATTTAGAACAAGACTCGAGGCAGGTGATCGGATCCTGGTGCGCGCGTTATGTAGGGCAAATAGAAAACGAATATAGGTCATGAGTCCTTGTCCGGCATGGACCGATCACTCGATTCCGTCGACTTGCCCAAGCGTCTACTGCCGCGGAGCGCCTCACGCAATACGTACTCGATCTGGGCGTTGAGACTCCGCAGATCCTCGTCGGCCCAGCGTTGCATCGCGGTCATGACGTCGCTGCCCAGGCGCAGCGGGTAGGCCTTGCGCTCACTCACGGGTCCGGCCCGAATCAACGTGAATGGAACGGGCGCCTCTCCGGTCACTGGAGGGCCACCCGTTCAGTAGCGATGTCAGGAAGCGTTCGAGCACCGTGTCAGTAGATCGAACCGGCATTCACCACCGGCTGAGTGCCACGATCCGAACAGAGCACCACCAGCAGGTTGCTGATCATGCTGGCTTTGCGCTCCTCGTCGAGCTTCACCACGCCGGACTTCTCGAGTTCGGCCAGGGCCATCTCCACCATGCCCACGGCTCCGGCCACGATCCGGGTGCGTGCAGCGATAACCGCATTGGCCTGCTGGCGCTGCAACATCGCATGCGCGATTTCCGGCGCGTAGGCGAGGTGCGAGATGCGGGCCTCAATGACCGTGATACCGGCCTTGCTCAGGCGATCCTGGACTTCGCGCTGCAGGTGCTCGCTGATCTCGGTGGAATGCGAACGCAGCGCAATCGTGTGTTCGTCGTGGAGGTCGTAGGGATAGCTCGTCGCCATCTGGCGCACGGCAGACTCGGTCTGCACATGCAGGAAATTCTCGTAGTCGTCGACCTCGAACATCGCTTCGGCCGAGTCGTGGACCTGCCAGACCACGACGGCCGCGATCTCGATCGGGCTGCCTTCGATCTCGTTGACCTTGAGCTTGCCGGACTCGAAGTTGCGTACGCGGAGGCTGACCTTCTTCTTGGAATAGAAGGGGTTGGCCCAGCGCAGGCCCTCGAGGCGCTCCGTGCCCACGTAGTGTCCGAAAAACTGCAGCACCACCGCCTGGTTGGGTTGCACGATGAACAGGCCGAACAGCATCACGACCAGGATGGCGATGATCGGAACCATCCAGACCACGCCGCGCGTGAGCATGAAAATCGAGAATCCGATAGCCAGAAGAAGCACGATCACGACCCCGAGGCCGGAGGTGGTGCGGACTTGCCGTTCCTGAATCATGGCGATGCTCCGAGTGGGAGTCTAAATGATATCATCATAGTATCAAACTGCAAATGATCTCTGGAATCGCGACTGACGGATTGCCGGGGCTGGAGCTGCTGGCGTGCTGAAGCCAGCCGGACGCGGGCTTGGGGAATTGGGTGTCCACGACTTCGCGCGGTGCCGAAGCCAGCCGGACGCGGGCTTGGGGAAGTGGGTGTCCACGATTTCGTCGGACGCGGGCTTGGCGAAGTGGGTGTCCACGACTTCGGGTGCACGACTTCGCCAGGACGCGGGCTTGGGGAAGTGGGTGTCCACGACTTCGCGGGTGTCCACGACTTCGCGACTTTCGTGGGTGTCCACGACTTCGCACGAGCCGGACGCGGGCTTGGGGAAGTGGGTGTCCACGATTTCCGTCCAGGGAAGTGGGTGTCCACGACTTTTCGACTTCGCGCGAAGAAGTGGGTGTCCACGACTTCCGTCCACGACTTCGCGCGTCCACGACTTCGCGCAGTCCACGACTTCTCCGCACGACTGCACGCGACCTCGTCCACCCACGACCTCGCGCAACGACTTCGTGCGCGATCTTGCGCGCTTCTTCGGCAGATCCACGCGACCCGCGCTGGACGCTAGCGCGGCTTTCGCGCCGGGGTCTTCGCGGATGGCCGCGCAGCGGGTTGGCGAGGGACATGCAGCCGCACGATCGGCGACGGAACGCGTTCGGACGCGACGTATGCGACGTCCGAACGGGGATCAAACGCTACCGCCTCGGCCTGGGGAAGGAATGTGGCTCCCAACGCAACCGGTTCTCGCGCGAGCGCCGTTCGCCACGTTTCGCCCGCACCGCGTCGATACAGATACGTATCCCGATAGGTCTGCACCGCGAGCGCTCCGTCATCGCGTAGATCGATCGCCGTGATCTGCGCGCGGAAGCGACCCATCTTCGGCTCGCGCTCGAGCTCGCCCGGAGAGGGCTGCGGCAGGTGCTGCAGACGCGCGATTTCTTCCGCCACCGCGATGCGACCGCTTGCACCCCGGTCGAACAGTGCGGAGAGCGGCAGCCGGAACAGTTGCGCGGGCACCCGTCGTTTGGAAAGTAGCAAAATCTCGCCGTGTTCGACATCGACCGCCATGGCTTCGCAATCGCGCGCGCCATCGGGCCAGCGGAACACGAGATGGCTCTGTGGCACCAGCGTCTTCCGGCTCAGCGACGAGGGCTCTTCAAGCAGCCACAGATCCAGCGTTGCGCGCAGTCCGCCGTTGTCACCGATATCGGCTACCAGCAGATAGTCTCGACCCTCGAAGCTGAAAGAAGCCAGGTCTTCCCAATCGATGTTGCGGGCGTTCGAGACGACGAATGAACCGCGCAGGTTTCCGCTCGGGCTCAACGCGTGGATTGCAGCTGGATTGCCGCTGTCATTGAC
>JBBQNY010000174.1:0-6346 GCA_038330365.1 Lysobacterales bacterium
CGTGCGCTGGACGCCTATCGCTCGGGCACGCGGCGGCACGCGGCGATGCAGGCTGTGGCGGGGACGCTCTCGGCGGGCGACGTGGCGGCATTCGCGCTTTGGTACGCGCGCCAGCCCTCCGCCACGGCCGACGTGCGCGCATCGATCAAGGACGGCAACGCACCATGAAGTACCTCGGCAAACTGGTGGGCGGCCTGCTCGGCCTGTTCGCCACCCGCAATCCCATCGGCTGCGGCGTCGGCATCGCCATGGGCCATGCCTGGGACGCGGGCTGGCTCACGCCGCTGCTGCCGGGCGCGACCCCGCACGGTGCCTTTCTCGAGCCCCTGTTCGGACTCGCCGGCGCCGTCGCCAAAGCCGATGGGCGTGTGTCAACGGCGGAAATCGAGGGTGCGGAGCGTCTGATGCGGCGGCTGGACCTTGACGAGAGCAAGCGCCAGCTCGCGATCCGTTCCTTCAATGCCGGCAAGGAAACCGAAGTCGATGTCCGCGACGCCACGCAGCGATTGCGGGTATTCGCGGGATTCCGCGCAGAGATGAAGCTGATGGTGATCGAGGTGCTGGCCGAGATCGGCGCGGCGGACGGTCATCTGCATCGGGCAGGCGACTCCCTGCTTGCCCGCATCGCGACCGATATCGGTGTGGATCGCGACCTGGCAGCGAGCATCCTGCACGCGCGCCGTCCGCCCGGCAGCGCCTGGCACAGCGAGCCCGGAGGCCCGGCGCGGGGCGGCAACACCGATACCCGCGGCCGCGGACCGTCGCGGCCGCCGCTGGCGACGCCGCCACCGGATCCTTACCAGATCCTCGGCGTTGCGCGCTCGGATGATGAGGACACAATCCGCCGCGCCTATCGCAAGAAGATGACGCAGCACCATCCCGACAAGATGCAGGCCCGCGGCGTTGCCGGCGAAGCACTCGTCATCGCCGAGGCCACCGCGCGCACGATCAACGCCGCGTGGGAACAGATAAAGCTGCAGCGGGGGTTCAACTGATGGCGGGCAAGGTCCGCAGGCCCCTGATTGCGGCGTCGATCCTCTCGGCGGACTTCGCGCGGCTCGGACAGGAAGTCGACGACGTGATCAAAGCCGGCGCCGACTGGGTCCACTTCGACGTCATGGACAACCACTACGTTCCGAACCTCACCATTGGCCCCCTGATCTGCGCAGCCCTGCGCAAGCACGGCGTCCAGGCCCCCATCGACGTGCACCTGATGGTGAAGCCGGTCGACCGCATCGTTCCGGATTTCGCGCGCGCCGGCGCCAGTCTCATCAGCTTCCATCCCGAGGCCAGCGAGCACGTCCATCGCACCATCGGACTGATCCGCGAATCCGGCTGCAAGGCGGGACTGGTGCTCAACCCGGCAACCCCGATCACAGTGCTCGACCATGTGCTGGAGGATATTGATCTGGTGCTTGTGATGAGCGTCAATCCGGGTTTTGGAGGCCAGAAATTCATTTCCTCCAGCCTCGACAAGCTGCGTGAAGTGCGCCGCCGCATCGATGCCTGCGGCCGTGACATCCGCCTCGAGATCGACGGCGGCGTGAAGCCCGACAACATCGGCGCGATCGCAGCTGCCGGCGCCGACGTGTTCGTGGCGGGGTCCGCCATTTTTGGCAGCGCGGATTACCCCGCCACCATCGCCGCGATGCGTGCGGCGGCAGTGCAGGGAATGGCGCAACCCTGACGCCATCGGCTCGCGCGGCGTCCGCAGCCGGGCGATTTCCGGGCGGCCCCGCGAAAGCGTTGCGCAGGGCGTCCAGCGGTGGGAAGGTCGAGGGCATGAACTCCTGAGGAGCAGCACATGGCCCGCAACATCGCCATCGTCGAGGACGAACCCGCAATCCGCGCCAACTACACCGATGCGCTGAAGCGGCTTGGATTCGATGTCTTGCAATACGGCCGTCGTCGCGACGCCGAGGAAGCATTCGCGCTGCGGCTGCCGGATCTGGTCCTGATCGACATCGGGCTGGGCGACGAGCCCGAGGGCGGATTTGATCTCTGCCGCAATCTGCGCGCGCGCGCGCCGCAGCTGCCCATCATCTTCCTGACCGCACGCGATTCCGACTTCGACATTATCTCGGGCCTGCGTCTGGGCGCCGACGATTATCTGACCAAGGATGTGTCGCTGCCGCATCTCACGGCACGCATCAACACCCTGTTCCGTCGCGTCGATGCGATGCGGCGCCCGTCTTCCGAGGAAGCGACCGTTACCCACGGCTCGCTGACACTGGCGGCGGAGCGCATGAGCATTGCGTGGAAGGGCGAGGAAGTACCCCTGACGGTTACCGAATTCTGGATGGTGCACACGCTGGTGCGGCATCCGGGGCACGTCAAGAATCGGGACCAGCTGATGCGCGATGCCCAGGTCGTCGTAGACGACGCCACCATCACCTCGCACATCAAGCGCATCCGCAAGAAGTTCATCGCCATCGATCCTGCATTCGACCAGATCGAGACGGTGCACGGCGCGGGCTACCGCTGGAAACTCTGAGGGTCCTGCGCGCGCAGACAAAGCGCAGACGCCGACGTGACATTGATCAGGGGTTCCCTAATATTGCGGCATGCATAACCGTCTGTTGTTCGCCCTCGCCGTCCTGGCCGCGTTGTTGTTGCCGGTGGGTGCATGGCTGCTGATTGAACAGATGGAGCAGTTGCTGCGCGACGTGCAGGAAAGCGCGCAGATCGACGCGGCCCAGGCCATCGCGCACGCACTGGCGGAGGAACCCGGTTTTGGCCGCGATACCGGGTCGGGACTGTACGTGCACCCCCTGCAGGGACGCATCCTGGTCGATGGCTCCGGTGACGACTGGGCCGATACCACCGCGCAGCGATCGCGCGATGGTCGCCTGCGCCTGCGCGCGGCCGCTGACAAAAACTCGCTGTACCTGCTGCTGGAAGTCACCGACACCACGCGGCAACGCGCGGACGCCGACAACCCGGTCAGCGGCAACGGCGATGCGGTCGAACTGATCCTGGCGGACACCACCGCCACGCAGGTCTGGCTGCTCGGCAACGAGGCGCCCGGCGCACTGCAGGGGGTCAGCGTCAGTGGACGCGCCTCACCGCCCCGCGGCGAATGGGTGGAAACGCCCATGGGCTACCGCATCGAGATGCGCATGGCATTGCCCGGCGCGTCCGCGCGCATGGATCTGCGCGTGCGCGACGTCGCCGACGACGGCAGTCAGCGCATCCTTACGCTGCACGGGGAACCCGAGGCGCTGGCGCTGCTGCGGCCCGATGCCGCGCGCAATCGCGCGCTTGCGCAGCTCACGCCGGTCGGCGCGCGCATGCGGGTGGTGAATGGCGACGGCTGGGTGATTGCCGGCGCCGGCGAGCTCGGTGTGCCGGAAGGAGAGAGCGTGGCGCCCGTACACCGTGGCCCGGCGTCCTGGCTGTACCGCCTGCTGCTCGAGCCGGGGGATGCGGGCGAGCTCGATGGCGACCTGCCGCGACTGGACGCGCCTGTGCTGTGGCAGGCGCTCTCCGGAGTACCCGCCAGCAGCGTGCGCACGTCCGCGACGGACGACAGCGTGATCGTGACCGCGGCGGTGCCGCTCGCGGCCGCGGTGGGTGCCAGCAACGGCGCTCTGCTGCTGGAGCAGGGCAGTGATGCGCTGCTGGTGCTGACCAACCGCGCATTTTTCCTCGTGCTGGCTTCCAGCCTGCTGCTGCTGTTTCTCGTCGGCGTGGCGCTGCTCACGTATGCAGGACGGCAGGCGCTGCGCATCCGTACGCTGCGCAACGCCGCTGAGCAGGCACTTGGCATTGACGGGCGACTGGAACTCCAGTTGCCGCATCTGGGCGCCGCGGACGACCTTGGAGATCTTGCGCGCAGCTTCGCGCGGCTGCTCGCCGAGATCGGGGGCTACAACGAATATCTGCGTTCGCTCGCCAGCAAGCTCTCGCACGAGATGCATACGCCGCTGGCGATCGTGCGCTCGTCGCTCGACAACATGGACCATGAGCCGCTTGGCGCGGAAGCCCGCGTCTATGCGCAGCGCGCGCGCGACGGGGCGGAACGGCTGACCAGTATTCTCCGTTCGATGGCCGCGGCGAACCGCATCGAGGGTGCCATCGCCAGCGCCGAGGGCGAAGACTTCGACCTTGCCGCGCTGGTGCGCGACTACGCGGACTCGGCGCGGGATCTGGTCGCGCCGCGCACTCTGTTGCTGCAGATTCCGCCCGGACGCATCGGTTTCCACGGCGCGCCCGATCTCATTGCACAGGCGCTGGACAAGCTGCTCGACAATGCCCGCTCCTTCATGCCGGAAGACGGCTGGCTGCGCATTGGCGTGGAAGCGCAGCCCGAGGGCGCGCTGCTGCGCGTCGCGAACGCCGGCCCCCGTCTGCCGGAAAAACTCCAGGAACGCATGTTCGATTCGCTGGTGAGCCTGCGTGATGCCAACCTGCCGCGCGCGGGCGATGCGCCGCATCTTGGGCTTGGGCTCTTTGTCGTGCGCGCAATCACCGAGCTTCACCGCGGCGAGGCGAGTGCCCTGAATCTGCCGGACGGCAGCGGAGTCGAGTTCACGCTGCGGCTGCGCGCAATGCCCCGGCGGCGCGCGGCCAGCTGATCCCGTCGCCCAGCGCGTACGTTCGGGGCGCCGACGCGCGCATCCGCGCAGACGCGGAAATGTCCGCGATAATCGCGTGCCCGATACGAGGAGTGGTCTTTGGACGCTGCGCAATTCGCGAAGTACGCCGACGAGGGTTTCAACCGCGTTCCGGTGGTCCGCGAGGTGCTGTCGGATCTCGATACGCCGCTCTCGGTCTATCTGAAGCTGGCGGATGGCCCCTACACCTATCTATTCGAATCGGTGGAGCGTGGCGAGCGTTGGGGACGGTATTCGATCATCGGGTTGCCGGCGCGGCGCGTCTATGAGTTCCGCGACCGGCAACTCGTCATCAGCGAACACGGGGTGGCGACTGCAAGCGAGACGCTTGAGGATCCGCTGGCGTACATCGAGTCACTGCAGAAGAGTTTTCGCGTCCCTCGCGTGGCAGGGCTGCCGGACTTCACCGGCGGACTGGTCGGCACCTTCGGCTTCGAATGCATCGGCTGGATCGAGCAGCGGCTGGCCGGCGACGGCAAGCCTGACGAGATCGGATCGGCCGATGCCACGCTGCTGCTATCCGATGAAGTAGCGGTGTTCGACAATCTCAAGGGCAGGCTGTACCTGATTGTGCACGCCGATCCGGCTCTCCCGCAGTCGCTCGCGCGGGCCGAGCGGCGCCTCGACGAGCTGGTATTCCGATTGCGTCACTCGGGTCGCAGCTATCCCGAAACCCTGAGCGGTACGGCCATCGACGAGGCGGATTTCAGGTCGGGTTTCGATCAGGTTGCGTTCGAATCGGCGGTGCGGCAGGTGCAGGAATACATCCGTGCGGGCGACGCGTTCCAGGTAGTGCTCTCGCAGCGCATGAGCGTGCCCTTCCACGCTCGCCCCGTCGACGTCTATCGGGCCCTCAGGGCGCTCAATCCCTCGCCGTATCTCTATTTCCTGGATTTCGGATCGGAACAGATCATCGGTTCCTCGCCCGAGATCCTGGTGCGCGTCAAGGGCCGCGAAGCCACCGTGCGGCCGATCGCAGGCACGCGCGTTCGCGGCGCCACTGAGGAGGAGGATCGTGCGCTGGAGGCCGAACTCCTGGCCGATCCCAAGGAGCGTGCGGAACACCTGATGCTGATCGACCTTGGGCGCAATGATCTCGGTCGCGTGTGCGAAGCGGGCAGCGTGCGACTGGTGGAGAACTTCGGCATCGAGCGTTACTCGCACGTGATGCACATCGCCTCGGAAGTGCGCGGCCAACTGCGCGCGGGCTGCGGCGTGGCCGATGTCCTGCGTGCCACCTTTCCCGCGGGCACCGTCAGTGGGGCGCCCAAGATCCGCGCGCAGGAGATCATCCGCGAACTCGAACCCGTGAAGCGCAATCTCTACTCCGGTGCCGTCGGCTACATAGGCTGGTGGGGCGACATGGACACCGCGATCGCGATCCGCACCGCCGTGGTTTCCGGTGGGCGTCTGCACGTGCAGGCGGGCGCGGGCATCGTCGCCGACTCGGACCCGCGCGCCGAATGGGAAGAGACGATGAACAAGGGCCGGGCCCTGTTGCGCGCCGTCGCGCAGGCCGCCAGCGGTCTGTAGGAACGCGCCCGAGTCCAGGCGAACACGTCCGCGCGGCTCGCACGGCGCGGCATCTTCCCTTCTCCCTGTGGCAACGGGGAGAAGGTGGCGCGCAGCGCCGGATGAGGGGCCGCTTCAAGACACCGTCGCTTTTCGGTCCTGCACGAATCGAAACGCTGCCCCTCATCCGCCTGCGGCACCTTCTCCCCGCTTCGCAG
>JBBQNY010000175.1:0-6216 GCA_038330365.1 Lysobacterales bacterium
GTGTGCTGCCTTTGGTTGGCGCGCGCTGGCGCGCGATGGCGCCTTGTGGGGTCGTGCTTTGCGCTGGGGACTGGCATGACGCCATCGCGCGCGAGCGCGCTCCTACGAGGAGCGGTGCTGCGCCAGCTTGGTTCAGGCGCCAGGTTGCGACTGCTGCCTTTCGTAGGAGCGCGCTTGCGCGCGATGGCGCCATGTGTGGTCGTGCATTGCGCTGCGGACTTGCATGACGCCATCGCGCGCCAGCGCGCTCCTACGAGGAGCGGCCGTCTGGCTCGTTCGCTGGCTAGGTCGACGCTGCGCGTGCGGCGAGGATACGCAGGAGACCGTCCAGCGATTCGCCGCGGGCGTGCAGCAAGACCAGCAGATGGTAGAGAAGGTCGGCGCTCTCATCCAGCAGGCCGGTGACATCGCCTGCAGCCTCGCCGGTGACGGCAGCCAACGCCACCTCGACGCCTTCCTCGCCGACTTTCTGCGCCATCCGGGGAATACCCGCATCCAGCAATCGCGTGGTGTAACTGCCGGCGGGACGCTCGCGAACCCGAGAGGCAATACGCGCATCAAGTTCAGCGAGTGCGTTCGACGCCGCGCCGGAAAAACAACTGTCGGAGCCCAGATGACAGGTGGGTCCAAGCGGCTCTACGCGCACGAGAAGGGTATCGCGATCACAGTCTGTTTCGATGTCCACCAGTTGCAGAAAATTGCCGGATGTCTCGCCTTTCACCCACAGGCGCGGGCGACTGCGGGAATGGAAGCTCACCCGCCGCGTGCGCAGCGTGACTTGGAGCGCGTCGCGATCCATGTAACCGAGCATCAGCACTTTCAGCGTGTGCGCGTGTTGCACGATCACGGGAAGCAGCCCGGACTGCTTCTCCCAGTCCAGCGCGTCCAGGTCGAACTCCACGTCAGTTCGGGGAAGCGTTCCCTCGTCGAGACTCTCGTTATCCACCATCATTCCGACTACCTCCCTCCACGGGCCGCATGCACAGGCCGGAAGCGGAAAGCTGTCGCTTCAGATCAGGAATGCGGATGGAACCGTCGTGAAACACGGACGCCGCCAGCGCCGCATCAACGTCGGCATCGGCGAATGCTGCGCGGAAATGATCCACCGATCCCGCTCCTCCGGATGCGACCAGTGGCACCGTGCAGAGGGCACGCGCCGCTCGAAGCTGCGCGATGTCGAAGCCCGCGCGCGTGCCGTCCGCCGACATGCAGTTCAGCACAACTTCGCCCGCGCCACGGGCTTGCACTTCGACGATCCAGTCCAGGGTGCGCATGGGCAGTGCCTTCAGGGCGGCGACGGATCCCGCGTCGCGGCGCACTCGCCACTCGCCATCGGCATCGCGCAACGAATCGATGCCGATTACGATGCACTGGCGGCCGAACGCAGCCGCAAGGCGATCGATCAATTCCGGATCGCGCAGCGCGGGCGAGTTCACAGACACCTTGTCGGCGCCGGCTTGCAACACCGCGCGCGCCGTCGCCACCGAACCGATGCCGCCAGCGACGCAGAAGGGGATATCAATCTCGCGGGCAACGCGCTCCACCCAACTGATTTCAACGCGCCGGCGCTCGGGACTCGCGGTGATGTCGTAGAACACGAGCTCGTCCGCACCCTCGTCGCAGTAACGGCGTGACAGCTCGACAATGTCCCCGACGTCGACGTGATCACGAAAGCGCACGCCCTTGACGACACGACCATCGCGAACATCCAGGCACGGAATGATGCGCCGGGTCAGCATGCGAGCGCCTCGGCCAGCGTGAAGCGACCTTCCAGCAGCGCCTTGCCGATGACGACGCCGGAACACCCGGCATCGCGGCAGGCGGCGATGTCCGCCAGTGTCGCCATGCCGCCGGACGCCTGCACGGCGACTTCAGGCACGACCCTCGCCAGCTCGGCATACCAGTCAAGCGCAGGGCCGACGAGCATGCCGTCGCGTGCGATGTCGGTACTGAGTAGATGTCGCATTCCTCCGCCCCGCAGCCGGCGGATCAGTTCGAGTGCCATCGTCCCCTCGCCTTCCGTCCAGCCGTGTGTCGCGGCGACCCAGTTGCCACTCGCATCAAGGCGCACGTCGATGGCGATGCACAATCGCTCCGGCCCGAAATGACGGATCCATTCCAGTGCGCGCTCTGGATCGGTGACCGCGAGCGTACCCACGACCACGCGCGACGCACCTGCCGACAACAACGCCTCGATGTCAGCCTCGCTGCGCACACCGCCGCCGGTCTGGATCCTGATGGCGGTACGTGCGCCGATCGCCGTCAGCAGCGGCCGGAGGGTGTAGCCGCCCGAACGCGCCGCATCAAGGTCGACGAGGTGCAGCCACTCGCCTCCGTCGCGTGCGAAGTCGCACGCCAGCTCGACCGGATCGTGTAAGTAACGCGTTTCCCGACCGTAATCGCCGGCCTCAAGCCGGACCACGCTGCCGCGGCGTACATCGATGGCCGGATAGACGGTGAACAGCGCCGCCGAAGATGTCGCAGCTGCAGTCATGTCGGCAACGCCAGAAAATTCGCCAGTATCCGGGCGCCAACCGCCCCCGATCGCTCGGGGTGAAACTGCAGTCCGTGACGGTTGCCGTGGGAGACCGCTGCTGCGAACTCCTGCCCATGTGTACTCGCAGCGGTAACGGCAGTGCCGTCGGCCGGAGCGGCGAATCCGTGTACGAAATAGCAGAAGGCGCCTTGCGCCACGTCGTCGAACAGCGGCGCTTCCGGAGCGATACGCAGCTGGTTCCAGCCCATGTGCGGGATTCGGATTCCAGGCGAGCCGGACAGTGCCCGCACCTCCCCCGGCAGCAATCCCAGCATCTCGACCCCTCCTTCGTCGCTGCGCTCGAACAACAGCTGCATCCCAAGGCACACACCCAGCAGGGGCTGTTTTGTGCTGCGCAGACAGTCGACCAGACCGAGCTCGCGCAAGCGGGTCATGCCCGCAGCAGCGGCGCCAACGCCCGGCAGCACGATGCGTTCCGCGTCGGCGATCATCGCCGCGTCACGCGACACACGCACCTCGGCCCCGAGTCGTTCGAGCGCGAAGCGCACGGAGCCAAGATTGGATCCGCCCGCATCCACGACCATTACCTGGCGCACGCGGGATGCGTTCACAGCACGCCCTTGGTGCTTGGCAAAGCCGACCCTTCGCGGCGTTTGGCCGCGCGCAATGCCCGCGCGAAACACTTGAAGCTGGCTTCCACCTGGTGATGCGTGTTTTCTCCACGCACCTTGAGGTGCAGATTCATGCCGGCGGCCTCGCACAGCGAACGGAAAAAGTGCGGCACCAGTTCGGTCGGCAGATCGCCAACGCGCTCACGCGCGAACGTGCCGTCGAACACGAAGTAAGGCCGCCCCGAGAAATCCAGCGCGCAGCTGACAAGCGCGTCGTCCATGGGCAAGGTCAGCGACGCATGTCCGGCCGCATCCTGCCCAGCGTCCGGGCGGTCGACTCCTTCGCTGTCGGCGTCCTGCGCGGAATTGCCGAAGCGCGCGATGCCCCGCTTGTCGCCGATGGCCGCGCGCAGTGCGCTGCCGAGTGCAAGGGCGCAGTCCTCGACCGTGTGGTGCTCGTCGATGACAAGGTCTCCCTCGCACTCGAGCACCAGTGCAAACCCTCCGTGACGTCCCAGCTGTTCGAGCATGTGATCGAAGAAGCCGAGCCCGGTCGCCACCCGCGCGGGCGCTTCGCGGTCCAGGTCGACCTCGACGCGAATGCAGGTCTCTGACGTTCTGCGCTCGACCCTGGCAACGCGGGGCGCGTCGCAAAGCGCATGCGCGATATCGGTCCAGCCCTGATTTCCGTCGATCAGGAAGCCGGCCACGCCGAGATTGCGGGCGAAGGCCATATCCGTCTCGCGATCACCCACCATGGCACTGCGCGTCAGGTCGACCGAGCGATCGCGCAGATAGCCCAGTGCCATTCCCACCGCAGGCTTGCGCGTATCGCGACCTGCCGGATCGCTTTCCGTGTGCGGATCGATCAGCACCTCGTGGAATGAAATTCCCTGCGATGCGAGCAGATCGAGCAGAAAGCGCTGCGGCGCTTCGAAGTCTGCCTGCGGAAACGCATCCGTGCCAAGCCCATCCTGGTTGCTGACCATCACCAGCTCGAAGCCGGCATCGACGATACGGCGCAGGGACGTAATGACTTCGGGCAGCAACGCGATCTTGTCAATGCGATCGACCTGCTGGTCCTCGGGCTCAACGATCAGCGTGCCGTCTCGATCGACGAACAGGATGCGACGGGTGCTCATGGCGAGACGCCTTCGGCTATTGGTGCTTCGGATGGCGTCGCGAGACGCTCCAGCGCACGGATTACGCGTGCGTTCTCGTCGGGCGAGCCGATGGTGATGCGCAATGCATCGCCGAGTTTCGGTTGACGCCGAACATCGCGCACGACGATGCCGGCTTCCGCCAGCAGGGCCAGGGCGGTATCGGCGCTGTCGAAGCGCACGCACAGGAAGTTTGCGCGCGATGGCATCACTTCGACGACGCCTGCAATTTTCCCGAGTGCGTCAGCGACCCTTTCTCGCTCCGCGATCAGACGCTCAATACGGGCGGCCGTGGCCGCCAGCGCTGCCCGCGTCGTCGCGGCCATCGCCGCGTCCACGCAGGGGCCAGGCAGCGGATAGGGAGCCATCAGGCGGCGCAGCAGAGCGACGAGGGCAGGTGCGGCAATCAGGCAGCCAACACGGGCGGCAGCCAGCGCGTGCGCCTTCGACAGCGTGCGCAAGACCGCAAGGTTGGATTGCTTGTGCACCAGGAGCGAGGCTCCGGGAGTGCCGGAAAACTCGATATAGGCCTCGTCAACCACTACCAGCGCGCGCCCTTCCAGCGCCTGTGCAAGGGCAAGTGTATGCAAGGGATCGGCCAGGGCTCCCGTAGGATTGTTCGGCGCGCACACGAACACCAGACGCACCGAAGCATCGATCGCGTCGATCCATAAATCCGGTCGTCTGGCGTCAACACGGCCGGCCCCATCGCCCCCAAGATCCACCACTCTGGCGCCCTGCACCGCCGCCGCGACCGCGTACATGCCGAACGTCGGCCCATGCTGCGCAACGGCGTGCTGCCCGGCCGCGCAGAATGCGCGCACCAGCAGGTCGATGGCCTCATCGCTGCCGCGGCTGGCCAGAATCTGGTCAGGCTCGACGCCGTACAGTGCAGCGAGTCGCGCACACAGTGCCGCCGGCTGTGGATCCGGATACCGGTTGAGTGGCCGATCGAGCTGTTGCGGCCACGGCGATTCGTTGGCATTCAACAGCGTTCCGGCGCGTGAGGATTCCATACGCGCGGACGAATAGCCGGCGAGGCCACGCAGTTCGGGACGCACAAGTTCGAGCATGGCGTCGACGCTCACGGCGGTCACTCCCGGGACTCGAGGCGGATCGAAACCGCGCGCGCATGTCCCGCAAGACCTTCTGCCGCGGCGAGCGCCAGCACCGATGGCGCGACCCGCTCCAGGCCTTCCCGTGTTGCGCTCTGCACGGTCATGCGCTTCTGGAAACTGGCTACCGAAAGACCACCCATGCTGCGTGCCCACCCGTCGGTTGGCAGCACGTGATTGGTGCCGCTGCTGTAGTCGCCGATGGATTCCGGTGTCCACCCGCCGACGAATACGGAGCCCGCATTTGCCACGCGAGCAAGCCAGGAGGCGGCATCGGCGCACTGGAGCAGCAGGTGTTCGGGCGCGTACTGGTTGCACACGTCAATCGCCTGCGCCATGTCCCGCACCTGGATCCAGCGGGCGTGCTGCAGGGCGGCCGCCGCGATCGTGTGTCGCGGCAGTGCCTGAATCTGCAGCGCAATGCTGTCCTCGACCGCATCCAGTATCTCCTTGCTGTCAGTCACCAGCAGCACCTGCGAATCGGGCCCGTGTTCGGCCTGTGCCAGCAGATCGACGGCGATCCAGTCCGCGCGCGCATCGGAGTCAGCGATGACCATGACTTCCGAGGGTCCCGCCGGCATGTCGATCGCGACGCCGGCGCGGCTGCCCTGAACCTGCCGCTTGGCCTCGGTCACCCACGCATTGCCCGGGCCGAAAATCTTGTCGCATGCAGGCACGGATTCAGTGCCAACCGCCATCGCAGCGATGGCCTGCACCCCGCCGATCCGGAAAACGTGGCAGATACCGCACAGCTCCGCTGCGAGCAGGGTCAGCGGATCGACCGACCCATCCTTGCGCGGCGGCGTGCACAGTACGCGCAGAGCGCTGCCAGC
>JBBQNY010000176.1:0-6177 GCA_038330365.1 Lysobacterales bacterium
TCCACGCAGTGCCGGCCGCGCGGCACTGGGACTGGCGCCCGGTGGGGCACTGCCGTTCACGGGTTCGGACCGCTGGACCGCGTACGAGTTGTCATGGCTGTCGTCGGCAGGGCAACCGTGCGTGGCCATCGCCACCCTGGAGGTGCCGGCGGACTCGCCCAACCTGGTCGAATCCAAGTCGTTGAAACTCTACCTGCAGGGTTTCTGCTCCGAGCGCTTCGCGCAGCCGGATGAGGTCCAGACGCGCATCGCCCGTGATCTTTCGACGTATGCAGGCGCGAGCGTCGACGTCGTGCTGGCGGATGCCGCAGTGTCGCGCGATGCTGCTGCAGTGGTATCCGATCTGGAGCCTCTGCCGAGTGCGTCGCCAATCGATCTTGATAGTCTGCGCATCGCCGTCGATCGTGTGCCGGCACCCGATGCCGCGCTGCTCGGAACGCGCAGCGAACCGAATGATCGAAGCGACTTCGAGACGACCTACACCACCGACGCCTTCAAATCCAACTGTCCGGTCACGGGGCAGCCCGACTTCGCGCGGATCTGGATCCGTGCGCGCGGCGCCCGCATCGATCCGGAGAGCCTGCTGCGCTATCTCGTGTCCTACCGCGATCACGCGGCACTGCACGAGCAGTGCGTGGAGGCGATCTTCTGCGCGGTGCAGGAGCGCTGCGGGCCGTCGGGACTGGCGGTCGCCGCGCGCTTCACGCGTCGCGGCGGGATCGACATCAACCCGCAACGACACACCCCCGGTTACGCCGTCAGCTGGCCGCAGCGCACGCTACGGCAGTGAGTCGGTCGCAGGTGGTGCAGGTGCCTTGATCGAGCGGGCGCACAGGATGCCGATTTCGTAGAGGATCCAGACCGGAATCGCGAGCAGAATCTGCGAGATCACATCCGGCGGTGTCAGCACCGCACCGGCCACGAAGGCACCCACAATCACATACGGACGCGCCCGCCGCAGGCGCGCGACGTCGACGACGCCCAGCGCGACCAGGATCACCACCGCGACGGGAATCTCGAAGCAGACCCCGAACGCGAAGAACAGCACGAGCACGAAATCCAGGTAATGGTTGATGTCCGGCATCACCGCGACGCCTTCGGGCGCCACCGCTGTGAGAAACGCGAACACGGCCGGCAGGACGATGAAGTAGGCGAAGGCGCAGCCGGCGTAGAAGAGCAGTACGGATGACGCGAGCAGCGGCGTGGCGAGCTTCTGCTCGTGCCGGTACAGGCCGGGCGCCACGAACGCCCACATCTGGTAGAGCAGCCACGGCATCGTCACCAGCACCGCCACGAAGAAGCTCAGCTTGAGCGGCGTCAGGAACGGGGTCGTGACGTCGACTGCCACCATCGACGTACCGGCGGGGAGCTGCGCGAGCACGGGCTCGGCCAGCAGGTGATAGAGACGGTTGGCGAACGGTGCGAGCGCCAGGAAGACCAGCAGCAGCACCAGGATCGCGCGCAGCAGTCGTGTGCGCAGCTCGACCAGATGCGCAATGAGACTCTGTTCGGGTGCGCTCTCAGCGTCGCTCATCGTCCCCATCCGTACGCGTCGCATGCTGCGGGCACGCGTCCGGATCGAACGCTCCGTCTGCGGACGCTGCGTCGGAGCGGTCTGCGAGCAGGGAAGACCCGTCTTTGCCCGGCTCCCCGGACGCACGGTCAGGGACCGACGCCGCCAGCGGCAGCATCACCCCATCACCCGCCATGGTCGTCGATTCGCAACCGGGTTGTGGTTCCACGCCCGCATCGTGCTCGCGAGCCGAGGCCATGGCAGCCATGGCACCCGCAGTCGCCGGCGCATCGCTCAGCAGTCCGGACTTGCGCGACAACGCAGACGGATCGAGGCGCGTGGAGACTTCACGCAGGGACTTGCCGAGCAGATCGAAAGGTTCCTCGACTTCGCGCCGGGCATCGCCGAATGGCTTGCGCAGCGAATCAGCATCGATCTCGCGCTCGATCTCGCTCTTGAGTGAGGCCCAGCTCGCACGGGCGCGGCGCAGCAGCCCGCCCAGCGTGCGGGCTGCCCCGGGGAGGCGCTCGGGACCGAGCACCACCAGGGCCAGCACGCCGATGACGGCCAGCTCGAAGAAGCTGACGTCGAACACGGCTCTATCCCGCCGGGTCTAGCGTTCGACGCGATCGCGCGCGGCTTCGGGCGTTTCCGTCTGGGCGGGAGGATCCGCACGCAGTTGTGCGGCCTTGTCCTCGTCCTCGCTCATGCCCTTCTTGAAACCGCGCAGGGCGCGTCCGAGATCGCCGCCGAGATTCGCGAGTTTGCTCGATCCGAACACCAGTACGACCACCAGGAGCACGATCAGCCAATGGCCAATGCTCAAGCCGCCCATTTGATACTCCACATAGAAACCACAAGAAAGCCAGAATAACGCAGCGCAGCCGCGCGTGTGCGGGCCTGCGCCGCGTTCAGCGCGCGGCTGTTTCCTCGATCAGGTCGCGAAAAACCACGACTTCACGCGGTGTGCCGCGCGTGCCGCCTTCGATCACACGCCGCGGGGTCACGCCACGACCGTACACACGCTCGTTGCTGCGCTCGCGCACGCGCAGTACCGCGCCGTCGATAGCGACGCCCGCGAACAGCCCGCGTGCCCGCGAGTACGAATAGATTTCAGCCTCGAGCGTATGGTCGGTCGACATGGAAGCGGTACGCCCCACCGGACCGGCCGCAACCGACGCATCGGCGCCCAGCGTGAACTTGCCATTGACCACGGAATCAACGCCGCGACGGGTGCGGAACACGAGGATCACGTCGGTCGACTCGACTCCTGCCTGAAAACCGATCGAGCCACCGGTCAACGAGATGAAGATGGGATTGGACCAGACGCCGTCGCGCATGCGCACGGACATGAGTCCGCGACCGTGGCGCCCGCCGAACACGAAGCCGGCTTTCACTACGTGCGGAATGACAGCGATGGCTTCCGCGTCTTGCAGCAAAGAGTCGGGAATGCGGCGATCCGGCGTGTCCATGCTGTCGCGCAGGACGGTGGCAGCCTTCTCGGCCAGCTCGGACTCCCGGCTGGCATGCGCGGCGCTCGGCCATGCGGCGGCCAACAGCATGGCAAGAAGTCCATACGTCAACGGCAGGGTGATTGCAGTCATCTTCATCGCGAAAGCACTCGGGGAAGTCGGGAATGGATTGGAACCCGCGCGCGCAGCAGGGTTCCCGGCGAATCAGGCGCGACGTGCCCGACCGAGCACCAGCACGCCCAGGATCGCCGTGAGCAGCATCAGCAGCGCGGATCCCGCCGGTGTGCCACTGGGAACATTCGCCGCCGCACCACCGCCGCTCGGGGGTGGTGATGGTGCGCACACGGGTGGCGCGATGGCGAGACCTTCACCATCGTCGGCGACTTGACCGCCCGTGAGTGTCGCGAGTCCCGTGACTGTATCGATGCGGGCCAGGTCGCTCGCGCGATTGGGCGACGTCGGTCGATAGTCGAACACTGCCCAAAGCGTGCCGTCGGCGTCGAAGTCCAGTCCGCCGTCGTCGAAACTGAGATTGGTGCCCAGCCTCGTGCCGATGGCTGTCGTGGCACCGGTCGCGGTATCAACGCTATAGAGGCGCTCGTCGCCGCTGGCGCCGATGCCGAACAGTTCGTTGCCGCGTGCCGCGAGGCCGGTGAGCTTGACGCCGGTCGCTCCGACCAGCCGCGTGGCGCCGGTTGCAGGCGTGACTTCCCAGAGCTTGCGCGCGGTCTCGGCAGCGAGCCAGAGCTTGCCGTCGCAGGTGAAGCTGAGGCCAAAATCGAGATTGTTGCCGCTGCCCGTGCCTTGCCCCGCAAGTCCCAGATTGCCGACGACCGTGCTCGCGCCGGTGGCCGTGTTGATGCGGATCAGCACTTCGCTGGCATCGGACACTCCGTAGAGCGCGCCGTCCGGCGCGAACGCGAGACCCTCGACGTCGTACACGGGCTGATTGTTGGCAAGCCGGAAGCTGCCGACGAGGGTATGCTGGCCGTTGCCCAGATCCACGCGGTAGAGTCGATCGAACGAACTCACATAGCCGAACGGCGCGGCCTGCACCGCCAAGGGCAGCAGGATCGCGCAGGCCAGGGCAAGCCTACGGGCGAGTGGGCGCATCGATGTTCAATCCTTGGTGCCGCATCCCTGCGTGCATCGTTTCCCCTGATTCCCGCAGAGGTTTCTTGTGACAATCGTCTGCCGGGCTGAGCCCGACTTGCCCGATCCTAACAGAAATTTCACTGGCCTCAAGGGCTTACCCTGCGTTTTCAAGCGCCTCCGGGCTCCGGCCCGGTTGCTCCATCGAGGGTCGGTCGGTGCACACTGAGGCGGGGGTTATCGCTACGCCCGTGCCTGCCATCACACCGTGGCGGCGGCGCGTCGGCGTGCTCATGGTCAATCTCGGAACGCCCGAGGCCCCGACGCCGTCTGCGGTCCGAAGCTATCTGGCCGAGTTTCTGCACGATCACCGCGTGGTCGAGCTCAGCCGCTGGCTCTGGTGCCCGTTGCTGCATTTCGTGATCCTGCCATTGCGGGGACGACGATCCGCGCGTGCCTACGCCAGTATCTGGACGCCCGAGGGATCTCCTTTGAAGGTCCTGACCCGGCGTCTGGTTGAGCGGGTCGGCGCAGCGCTGGCCGACGACGGAGTGGTGGCAGTCGGCGATGTGCGCATGGCGATGCGCTATGGATCCCCGCCCGTGGCAGCGGTGATGCGGCAGCTGCGGGAGGCGGGCTGCGGGCGCATCCTCGTGCTGCCGCTTTATCCCCAGTACTCGGCCACCACCACGGCCGCGACCTTCGATGCGGTGGCGCGCGAGCTTGCGACATGGCGCTCAATGCCGTCCGTTCGCTTCGTCAACGACTACGCGGAAGATCCTGCGTGGGTCGAGGCCGTCGCCGCCTCCATCGAGGTGCACTGGCAGCAGCACGGGCGCGGCGACCGACTGCTGCTGAGCTTCCACGGCATACCCGAGGCGTTCGACCGCGCCGGGGATCCCTACCGCAGGCGCTGCGAAGCCAGCGCCGCTGCGCTCCGGCAACGGCTTGGCGTCGACGACGACTACGCGCCGCTGAGTTTCCAGTCGCGGCTCGGACGCGCACGCTGGCTCGCCCCGTACACGGACGCCACGCTGCGCGCGCTCGCGGGCGCGGGCGTCGGCACCGTGGACGTCGTCTGCCCCGGCTTTGCGGTGGATTGCCTGGAGACGCTCGAAGAGATCGCGATCGTCAATCGCGCGCTGTTCAAACACGCCGGCGGCGGCGACCTCCGGTGCGTACCCTGCCTCAACGACTCGCAGGCGCACGTGGCGGCACTCGCCGCGCTCATCGCGCGCGAAACGCAAGGCTGGACAGCATGAGCCGACACGCGTGGCGCGACCTTGTGATCGACATTCCGGGTCGGCGCCTTGCCGCATTGGTCTGCGGCCGGTCGGGAGCCACGCGGGTGCTCGCGCTGCACGGTTGGCTCGACAACGCGGCGAGCTTCAGCGCGCTCGCACCACTGCTCGAGGACGTGGAACTGATCGCGGTGGATCTGACGGGTCACGGTCGCTCGGAGCATCTACCCGCAGGCTGCTGGTATCACCACGTCGATGTCGTTGACGAAGTGATCGCAATCCTTGATGTGCTGGGCTGGGAGCGCGCGACGCTGCTTGGGCACTCCATGGGTGCAGCCGCGGCCGCTCTGGTCGCTGCAGCGCGCCCGGACCGCGTGGACGCGCTCTGGCTGATCGAAGCGCTCGGACCCATCAGCACGGAAGCCAGCCAGTCGCTGGCACTGCTGCAGCGCTCGCAGGCGCAACGGCGCGAACGGGGCAGCCGGGGTCTGCGCACGTTCGCAAGCCTCGCGGATGCAGTAGCGGCCAGGCTACAGGTGAGTGCGCTCTCTTCCGCAGCAGCCATGGCGCTGGTGGAGCGCGGCACCCGGCCTGTCGATGGCGGCTGGCAATGGTCCAGCGACTCGCGGCTCACCCTGGCATCGGCGCAGCGCGCCACGCAGGCGCAGGTCGTGGCCTGGCTTGGCGGCATTGAATGCGGAACGCTGCTCGTGCTTGCGGAGCCCGCCGCCACGTTTTTGCCCGCCGCAGCGATCGCCGAACGTGTGGCGGTGATGCGCGACCTGCATCTGGTGCGCATCCCCGGCGGACACCATCTGCATCTCGACGAGCCGCAGCCCGTGGCGGACGCCATCGCCGC
>JBBQNY010000177.1:0-6132 GCA_038330365.1 Lysobacterales bacterium
ACGAACTTCGGAGCGAATTCCTTCGCGATTGCGCTGCCCGCCGAGAACAGCGCGATGTCGATTCCGGAGGGATCGAACTCCGCCAGATCCTCCACCCGCAGCTGCGCTCTGCCGCAGCCCACGCGATTGCCGGCCGAGCGCGAACTGGCCAGCGGCACGATGCTGCGGGGATCGAAGCCCCGCTCCGCGAGTATCGAGAGCATGGTGTCACCGACCAGTCCGGTGGCGCCCACCACGGCGATGCGTTGCGCTTTCGAGTTCATCCAGTTCCTGCCGGTATCCGAGGGGTCGTGGGCGGTACGTCGCCGCACTGGGCACGATGCCGCAGCGCCTGGTCCATCAGCACCAGTGCAACCATCGCCTCGCATATGGGAGGCGCACGCAGCCCCACACAGGGGTCGTGTCGGCCTGTAGTCACGATCTCGACCACCTGGCCCTGCGTGTCCACACCCGCAACCGGCAGCCGGAGGCTCGAAGTCGGCTTGAACGCCACCGAGCACCGGATGTGCTGGCCGCTGCTGATGCCACCGAGAATGCCGCCGGCGTGATTCGACGCGAACCCCTGCGGCGACATCGCGTCGCGGTGCTCGCTGCCGCGCTGCGACACCGAGTCGAAGCCGGCTCCGATTTCCACACCCTTGACGGCATTGATCGACATCAGCGCGGCTGCGAGTTCGGTGTCGAGCTTGCCGTAGACCGGCTCACCCCAACCGGCCGGCACGCCGGTCGCGACGACATCAATGCGCGCCCCGAGTGAGTCTCCAGACTTGCGCAGGGCATCGAGCATCGCCTCCATCTCGGGCACCTCCTGCGCGTCGGGCCAGAACAGCGCATTGGCTTCCACTTCATCCCAGTTCACATGGGCCGGACGGCGATCGCCGATCTGCATCACACAGGCGCGCACCTCGACACCGTGCCGCTCGCGCAGCCAGCGCTTCGCCACGACGCCAGCCACCACGCGCATCGTCGTCTCGCGCGCGCTGCTGCGTCCGCCGCCGCGCGGATCGCGCACGCCGTACTTCCGCTGGTAGGTGTAGTCGGCGTGACCGGGGCGGAACTGCTCGGCGATACGTTTGTAGTCGCGACTGCGCGCATCGGTATTGCGGATCAGCAGCGCCAGCGGCGTGCCGGTGGTGACACCCTCGTAGACACCGGAGAGGATCTCTACCTCATCCTGCTCACGGCGTTGGGAGGTATGCCGGCTGCGACCGCTGGCGCGGCGCTCGAGATCGCCTGCAAAGTCCCCGCTCGCCAGGGCAATGCCAGGTGGACAGCCGTCCACGACACAGCCAATCGCGGGTCCGTGGCTCTCGCCGAAAGTAGTGACGCGGAGCAGGTGTCCGAACGTGTTCATGCCGCGGTGCGCGCTGCCGCCAGATCACCGATTGCAGCGGCGTGCGTTGTCAGCACTTCACGATCGACGACGAATATGCCCATCTGGCCAACCTTGAATTCGATCCAGGTCCACGGCACCTGCGGCAGAAGTGTTTCGAGGGCGCGTTGCGATTCGCCCACCTCACAGATCAGCAGGCCACCCGGATCGAGGTGCGCGGGCGCATCGCGCAGGATGCGCAACACAAGATCAAGGCCATCCTCGCCGGCGCGCAGGCCGAGTTCGGGCTCGTGCGCGTACTCGGGAGGCAGCGCGTTCACTTCCGCATGCGTGACATACGGCGGATTGCTCACGATGAGCTGGTATTGCCGGCTCGCAAGCGCCGTGAACAGGTCGGAATTCACGAGTTCCACGTTGCCGACGCCAATGCGCTCGAGGTTCTCTGCGGCCAGCGCCAGTGCGCCTTCGCTGATATCGGCCGCGTCGACGTGCCAGTCCGGCCGATAGTGGGCCATCGCGATGCCGATACAACCCGAACCCGTGCACAGGTCGAGTGCCCGCGTCACTTCAATGTCGGCCAGCCACGGCTCGAAGCCATTCTCGATGAGCTCAGCAAAGGGTGAACGCGGCACCAGCGCACGCGGATCGCTGCGGAAACTGAGCCCGGCGAACCAGGCTTCACCGGTGAGATAGCTCGCCGGCACACGCTCGCGGATCCGCCGCTCGAACAGCGCGAGCACGGAGTCGCGCTCGACATCGGTCAGGCAGGCCTGTCCCCACGCGGGTCCCAGATCGTGCGGCAGGTAGAGCGCGTGCAACACAAGCTGGGTGGCCTCGTCCAGGGCGTTGTCGTAGCTGTGACCGAAGCTCAGGCCGGCCTCGCCGAAGCGGCTCGCGCCGTAACGGATATGGTCGATGATGGTGCGCAGTGCCACAGTCACGCGATGAATGTCCCGTTGGTCAATTCAGCGCGAAGTATAAGCAGGCGCGCCCGGTCCGCCGCACCTTGGGAGTGTTCCGACGCGTTTGCCGATCCATCCGCCTCGTTCGCGCCCTCCTCAAGCCTGCAGCGGCCACCGTTTACACTGGCGCCCCATTCGCAGCCGGTCCACCCGATGCCTTCCGTCTCCAGTCGACACCTGCCCCTGCTGATCGTGCTCGCGGCCATCGCCGCTGCAGCCGGGCTCTGGTTCGGCGACAACTGGTTTTCGCGTCACGGAAAGCGTGTGGAAATCGGCGGCGGCGCGTCGCAGGGGGCCGCCCGGTTCGCCGCGCCGGACGTGTCGCCGAATATGCTGATCTATCCGCAGCCCCGCACCATGGCTCCGTTTGCATTGCAGCGCGCCGACGGCCGTGTCATCAGCAACGATGATCTGCGCGGTGGCTGGACACTGGTCTTCTTCGGGTTCACCCACTGTCCGGATGTCTGCCCCACCGCACTCGCCACTTTCCGCCAGATCGAAAAGCTCAATGCCGCAGCGGCATCGCAGCTGCCGCTCAGATTCTGGTTTGTGTCGGTCGACCCGGAGCGTGATACCCCCCAGGTGCTCGGCGACTACACCACGTACTTCTCTCCCTCGATCGTGGCAGCCACCTCGACGCCGGAAGAGCTTGAACGCTTCGCGCGCGATGCCGGCGTCGTGTTCATAAAGGTGTCGCAGGGCGAAAGCGAATACACCATTGATCACAGCGCGCAGCTGACCCTGTTCGATCCGAATGGCCGACTGCACGCGATCGTGCGGCCGCCACAGGAGCCTGCAGCGGTGCTTGCCGATGTGCGTCGAATGGCCGCGGCAGGCGGCGCATGAACCTTCTCACGCGCCTCACCTACGTGCTCCCCCATCGCGCGCTGTCGGCGATTGCGCGCAGGCTTGCCTACTCTGATTCACCGCGGCTGAGCCGCTGGCTGATCGATACAGTGACGGAACGCTTCGGTGTGGATCTCTCTGAAGCGGCCGAGTCCGATCCACGCGCCTATCCCACCTTCAACGCATTCTTCACCCGCGCGCTGGCGCCAGGGGCACGCACGCCTGCCGCAGACGCGAATGCCCTGGTGATGCCAGCGGACGGCCGCATCAGCCAGTGCGGCGAGATCGTCGATGGGCGCATCTTCCAGGCCAAGGGTCAGGGCTTCACTGCCACCGAGCTGCTTGGCGATGCCGAAGCCGCCGCCGCATTCGACGACGGACTGTTCGCCACCGTGTACCTGAGTCCGCGCGACTATCACCGCGCGCACATGCCCTGGAGCGGCACGCTCCGGGAAACCCTGCACGTTCCGGGGCGGCTGTTCTCGGTGGGGCCCGACGCGGTAATGCATGTGCCACGAGTGTTCGCGCGTAACGAGCGGCTGGTCTGCCTGTTCGATTGCGACTTCGGGCCGATGGCCGTGGTGATGGTTGGGGCGCTGCTGGTTTCGGGCGTCGAAACGGTCTGGGGTGGTGAGGAAATTCCGGCCTACGGTCACAGCATCCGGCGTCGGGACTATCGCGGTCGCGGGATCCGGCTGGAGCGCTTCGCGGAGATGGCCCGCTTCAATTACGGCTCAACCGTGGTGGTGCTTCTTCCACGCGGAGTCGCGAAACTCGATCCATCGCTCGAGGCCGAGACCCCCGTCCGCCTCGGCCAGGTACTCGCCCACCGCACGCCTTGAATGCGCCGGCGCGCTGCAGACCTCCCCGTACGTCCCCGACCCGTCTTCCGCAATGGTCCCGCTTTTTATGGAAGCGTGTGTAGGCGCGATGGCGATATGGCCGCACCGTTGAAGGATGCCGCCATCGCGCGCTAGCGCGCTCCTACGAGGGCGAAATACCGCGAGAGGAATGCCCCTCGAAAACCGAATCGTCACATCGGATCCAACCGGCCCCTCACCCGTCGCTGCGCGCCACCCTCGCCCCGCTGTCGCGGGGCGAGGGACAGATGCCGCGCTTCGCCAACATGGCCAGGCGATTGTTGGATGAGAGCTTCCACCCCGGCTTCGTCGGCGCGCTGTCGCGTAGCAAACAGGGTGCGGACATGCCTTGAGGAATCCGCTGGAAGCGCCATTGACCACGCACTTTCGGGACTTATGTCGACCTCGGACCCTCATCCGGCGCTGCGCGCCACCTTCTCCCACAGGGAGAAGGGAAGAGCGCAGGGTCGCCGCCGAGCACTCCCCTCTCCCAGTGGGAGAGGGGCTGGGGGTGAGGGTGCGAGTCCCCGCGTCATGTTGGATAGCGCGAGTTTCGAGCCGTACACGCCGCCTGAGTCTGAAAAAAGCGAAACCGGATCAATCGCTCATTCTTGTTGGATGAGAGCGTGCCTGCGCGCGATGGCGTCATGAACGCTATGTGGAAGGATGCCGCCATCGCGCGCGAGCGCGCTCCTACGAGGGCGAAATACCGCGAGAGGAAAGTCGCCGATAACATGCAACGTCATGCGTGCGCGATCATCGCGTGTCACCTGGGCGACAGTGCCGGCGAGCGGCGCTGCTATCAGGCGTTGACGCGGCGCAGGGCGAGGACGGCATTGGTGCCGCCGAATGCGAAGGAGTTGCTCAGCGCGATTTCGATATCGAGTCCGCCGCGCGCGATATTTGCCACGTAGTCGAGGTCACATGCGGGATCGGCATGCTGCAGATTCATGGTGGGCGGTGCGGTTTCCGACGCCGCCGCCATCAGCGTCGCGACGAACTCCACGGCGCCGGCAGCGCCGAGCAGGTGGCCATGCATGGACTTGGAAGAACTGACGGGCAGCGCATCTGCATGCGCGCCGAAGACCGTGCGGATTGCAGCGGTCTCGACCGCGTCGTTGGCCGGCGTTCCGGTGCCGTGCGCGTTGATGTAGGCGACTGCATCAGGCGTCACGCCAGCGCTGTCGAGCGCCAGGCGCATGGCCCGTGCCTGCCCTTCGACGCTGGGGTGCGTGATGTGCGCGATGTCGGTGCACAGTCCGTAGCCGATCACTTCGCCATGGATCCGTGCGCCCCGAGCCATCGCGCGCTCCCAGTCTTCCAGCACCAGCATGGCGGCGCCTTCGCCGAGCACCATGCCGGTCCGATCCTTCGAGAACGGTTTGTAGGACGCTGCGGGGTCGCCTGGATCCTCATTGGCCAGTGTCCTGAGTGCCTCCCATGCCTTGAGCGTTCCGAAAGTCAAAGGCGCTTCCGCGCCACCCGCGAGCATCACCGGGGCTTCGCCACTTCGCACACGTCGCCAGGCTTCGCCGATCGCCACAGCGGATGACGAACAGGCGGTGGAAAACGTCAAGTTGGGTCCCAGCATTCCATGCTCGCTGCCGACCCACGCAGCGGCGGCGTTGTTCATCGCTGTGAGCACGCTGAAAGGTTTGATGCGATCCGAAGCGTCGCGGTAGAGCGTTGCGTAACCCTCGTCCATGCTGGCAGCGCCGCCCATGCCGGTACCGATGAAAACGCCGGCACGCGTACGTTCTTCTTCGCTGCATACGAGGCCGGCGTCGGACACAGCCTGCGCGGCCGCAACCAGCGCGAATTGGCTGACGCGATCAAGCATGCGCAGGCGCGGCGGCGCGAAATGTTCCGCGCCATCGAAGTTGCAGCGCGCAACCACGCGCATGCGCAACCGCGGCTCGAAATCGTCCGGCAGGCGACCGATGCCGGAACGACCGGCCACGAGATTGGCGAAGAAGGTTTCCCGATCGTTGCCGCAGGGCGACACGATGCCCACTCCGGTCACGGCGACGCGCCTCATGACGGGACGGTGTCTTCCTTTTCGGCCAGCGCAGGCAAGCTGGTTGATTCGACGGCAGCGACGGGATCGCTGGCCGCATCACGCCGCGCCACC
>JBBQNY010000178.1:0-6098 GCA_038330365.1 Lysobacterales bacterium
TCTGGCGGTTTCGGCACCTGCGTACCGTGCAGCGGATCATCGGCTTCAAGCCCGGCACCGGCGGATCAAGCGGCGTGTCCTTCCTGCGCCGCGCGCTGGATCAGACCTTCTTCCCCGAACTCTTCGATGTCCGCACCGAACTCAGTGCGCCCGCGGACAAAGCCCTTGCCGGGCACCCTTGGTGCGCGCTGGCGCGGGTTGGCGCCTTGAAAGAACGTGCCGCGCGCTCCCGATCAGACATGACGCCATCGCGCGCTAGCGCGCTCCTACACGAGGCTGGTGAGTTCGCCGCTACGCCCAATTGAAACCGCGTCGTCGTAGGAGCGCGCTCGCGCGCGATGGAGCCATGCAAGAACGTGCCTCACGCTCCGATCAGACATGACGCCATCGCGCGCTAGCGCGCTCCTACAAGTGGCTGGTGCCAATTGAAGCCGCGCCGCTGTAGGAGCGCGCTCGCGCGCGATGGCGCCATGCAAGAACGTGCCGCGCGCTCCGATCAGGCATGACGCCATCGCGCGCTAGCGCGCTCCTACTGGTAGCGCGCGGCGGCGTCGTCCTTGTCCTGCTTTTCCTTTTCTTCCTGTACGGCGTCTTCGTTGTGCTCAGCCGCGTGCGCGGCTTCCGGGTCGCCGGTCTGGTTGGCCGACTGCGTCTCTGCCGCGGCTTTGTCGCCCGCCTTGGCGGCGGCTTCGCTGGGCTTGCTGTCTTCGCCGAGCTTGTCTTCCTTGCTGGGCAGTTCGCTGTCGGTCTCGACGGCTTCAGTGTCTTCCGCTACCGCCGCCATGGGCTCGCCCACGCCCGGCAGGCTGGTCGGATCGCCGATCAACGCACCCACGTCGATACGCTGGTTCTGCCAACGCGCGCCGTAGTGCAGATGCGGCCCTGTCGAGCGGCCCGTGCTGCCCACGGTGCCGACCTTGTCGCTGCGCTTGACCTTGTCGCCTTCCTTCACGGCCAGCGTGTCGAGGTGGAACACCATCGTGACCAGTCCGCCGCCGTGATCCACAACGACCGTGTTGCCGGTGTAGAACTGTTCTTCCGCAAGCGTCACCGTGCCATCCGCACCTGCGACCACGGCCGTGCCTTTCGCGATCGGATAGTCGAGTCCGGTATGACGGCTTTTCACTTCGCCGCCGTTGTAGATGCGCAGTTCGCAGAAATCGCTGCGGTCCTTGGTCGCCACGCCGGCAGCGGGCGGACCGAGCGGCAGCGCGAAGGTGGGATCGCCCTCCTGGCCTGAAACTGCCTTGATGATCCGCGTGCGCTCGTCGGCGCTGCGCGTTTCGTTCTCCGCACTGATCTTGATGTAGTCCTCGTTATCCAGCGTGATCTCGGTCTCAGTGCATTCGCGCTCCTTGACGGTCAGCGAACCGAGCGTTCGCGCACCGTCTGCCTTCCACAGTGCGATCTCGTGCACGCCGGTCTTGGTCTTCATGCCGATGGGGAAGTAGCAGACGCCGTCAATCGCGCTGAAGCGCCGACCGAAGATGCCGCATTCCTTCGCGTCCATTCCGGACCAGCGAGCCACGCCGCCCTGTAGCACCTGCGCGGTATTGGCAGGCGCCGATTTGTCTTGTGCCGATGCGCTGCTGCCCACCACGAAAATGGCGGCTGCCACGGCGGCGGCGATGCGAGTCGTGTGATTCATTGGAATTCCCCGTCGATTGAAAGGCCGTCGCGAACAACGGCGGCGTCGCGTGATGCGATCAGAGCATTTTCGGCCAGCGGCCTGAATGGCGTGCCGGCACGTCGGTTGCGGTGTTCAAGCCTGCTTCAGCCTCGCACCCCGCGGACAGCCGCGCTCAGCAGCTGAATGCCTGTGGCGCGTCTTGCCCAGGCCGGCACGCGCCCACCAGCCTGCGGCCTTTCCGGGCATCATGCCGCCGACGTGGATTTGTTCAGAGGCGCCCTTGCGGCGAGACGCTGCCTCGAAACGACAGAGGTGCGACGCTGCTCTGGGAGCGGAGCCGGTTGGCCGCTCTGGCAGCGGTAAGCTATTATGCCGCGCCTTTCCATCCTTTCATCCGAATCAAAGGATATATGCCCATGTCCAGCACGCTTTTCACTTCCGAATCGGTATCCGAAGGTCATCCCGACAAGGTCGCCGACCAGATTTCCGATGCGGTGCTCGACGCGATCCTGCGTCAGGACAAGAAGGCGCGCGTGGCCTGCGAGACCATGGTGAAGACCGGCGTCGCGATCGTGGCCGGCGAGATCACCACCGAAGCGTGGATCGACCTGGAATCTGTCGCCCGCAAGGTGATCCTCGACATCGGCTACAACTCGTCCGAAGTTGGATTCGATGGCGCGACCTGTGGCGTGATCAATCTGATCGGCAAGCAGAGTCCCGAGATCCGCCAGGGTGTCGACCGGCGCAAGCCGGAGGAACAGGGTGCAGGCGACCAGGGCCTGATGTTCGGCTACGCCACCAGGGAAACCGACACTTACATGCCGGCGGCGATCCATCTTTCGCACCGGCTGGTAGAACAGCAGGCCAAAGTGCGACGCCGCAACAAGATCTCGTGGCTGCGTCCCGATGCCAAGAGCCAGGTGACCCTGCGATACGAGAACGGCAAGGCCGTCGCCATCGACGCGGTCGTGCTGTCCACGCAGCACGGTCCCGAAGTGAAGCAGAAGGACCTGCACGAGGCGGTGATGGAAACCATCATCAAACCCGTGCTGCCGGCCAAGTGGCTGCACAAGGGCACGAAGTACCACATCAACCCGACCGGCAAGTTCGTCATCGGCGGGCCGGTCGGCGATTGTGGCCTTACCGGACGCAAGATCATCGTCGACACCTACGGCGGCTGGGCGCGCCACGGCGGCGGCGCGTTTTCCGGCAAGGATCCGTCCAAGGTCGATCGCTCGGCGGCGTACGCAGCCAGATATGTCGCGAAGAACGTGGTGGCGGCGGGCCTCGCGGAACGCTGCGAAGTGCAGCTGAGCTACGCCATCGGCGTCGCCAGGCCGACGTCCATTTCGGTGACCACGTTTGGCACCGGTCGCATCGCCGACGACGAGATCGAGAAGCTGATCCACGCGCATTTCGACCTTCGCCCCTACGGCATCATCCAGATGCTGGACTTGATCCATCCCGTGTACCTGCCGACCGCCGCCTACGGCCATTTCGGCCGCAAGCCCAAGGAAGTCGCGTACACGGATTCCAAGGGCAAGTCGCACGTCGCGACCGCGTTCTCGTGGGAGCGTACGGATCGCGCCGAAGCGCTGCGCGACGCCGCCAAACTGAAGTAGCCCGATCGACCAGGGGATGCGTGCAGCGCGAATCCGCGCTGCACGCCGCCTACGGCAATCCCGCTCCGGCAGGATTGCCTTGGACCCGTGAGTCGTCCGCGACATCCACGCTCCCGGATCAGCGCATATCCCGCAACGACGAGGGCCCGTCCCCGCCGTTGCAGGAGCGTGCTCGCGCGCGATGGCGTCATGCCAGGGAGTGCCATGCGCACTCCGTTCCGGCACCGCGCCATCGCGCGCTGGCGCGCTCCTGCATCTGCAAGGCGCGGGCACACCGAAGCCGGCCGATCCCGCCTCTGAGCGGCCTGTACGGATCTTCTACGGGTCGAGGCAACTCCGATGATCGAAATCCCGACCGTCTTCCGCGTATCAGTCTATGAGCCACCCTCAGGTGAGGCTGCGGCCGGCGACATTGGGGTGCATGACGGAGCGTTGCAAGGCGCGATACGCGCTTTGACTCGGGGGAGCAGGCGATGCAGAAGGCAAACAAGCGCGTAGAGGACTGCAGTCCACGCTCATGGGACGAGGTCTTCGTCGAGGAACTCAAAGGCATTTCGTCGGCCGAGTACGCCGAATGGCGCGCTGGCACTTCTTCGCTGGACGACGCCAACGGCGATCTGCAGGAACCCTCAGTCCTTGCAGAAGATGTCGACGAGCTGCGCTCGTCCCTGCTTGGCCTGGCGCTTTCAGGCGGCGGCATCCGTTCGGCCTCGTTCGCGCTCGGCGTCATCCAGACCTTCATGCGTTTCGGTGTACTGGAGAGGTTCCATTACCTCTCCAGTGTTTCCGGTGGTGGCTATATGGCCGTCGCGTTGGCATGGCTGCGCAAGCGCAGCGGCGAGTTCGCGCCCGCCCGGGACGACGGCGACCGGGGCTGGCAGCAACAGCTGACCCGAATCGAATCCGGCGCACGCACCACGCCACCGCCCTCCGATGCAGGTCCGCAGCTCACCGCACGCAAAGAGTCGGTGGACCCGGCCCAGCTGTCACCTGCCAATGACAACCCCGCGAACGTCGAATCCGTCGAGAACTCGAACCGCGTTGCGGCTGGAACTACGGATCCCGGCGATCCGCGCGTGAAATCAAAGCCTCCGAGCCGCGACCCCGACGGTGCGATCGCCGCAGACGCCGAGCCGCAGTTGTGGCTCGATTACCTCCGCCAGCACGGCAACTTCCTGCAGCCGCCACGCATGGGTGCGCTGTCGCTCGCGGGTGTTGCGCTGCGCAACGCGGCGCTCAGCTTTGGCATCTACTTCAGCGCTCTCGTGCTCGTGCTGACCGTGCTGTTGCAACTGCAGATCGTGTCGTCGTCGGCTTCATTTGAAGTCGGCGCCTTCTGTCGCGCCTATCCGTTCTGGCGGTTCGAAGCCGTTCTCTGCTACGACGCGCCGTCCCTGCTGGTGATGGTGGGTTTTGCCCTGATGGTGCTCTTTGTTGGCTACAGCGTGGCCACCTTTGTCCTGAGTCTTCATCGCCGGGCAGTGTTTCCCGCCGGCGTGGTGGCAACCGCTCTGGCTTTCTGGCTGCTGTTCTGGTCGCTGACACCGACCGGTCCGCACACGGCGCAATTCGTCTTCACGGACCTCGCAGGCTTGTTGCGATGTTGCGCGCTGGTCGCGTCTGCGTTTGCTGTAGTTATGGGAATGAAGTTGTGCGCAATCTCGTTCCGGCCCCGGTATTCCGCATGGCGAACGCGCCGGAAAGCAGTTCCGAGCGCGGCGCCATCCGGCGACAGCAGCCGCGTCTATCGCATGCGTGTGAACCTGCAGATACTTACCGGTTCGCTGCTTGCGCTCGCGCTGGTGCTCGCCGGGATCGTGAGTCTGCCCTGGGCGTGGCAAGCACTACAGGGCGTCGGCACGATTTCGATCTCGGTGCTGGCGGCGCTGGCGGCGGCCTACCAGGCGTTCTGGTCCCGCACGCGCTCTCTCTCGGGGCCGGTGGCGAGCCGCGTGCGCGTACTGGTCACGGCCGGGCTGGTGGTGGCGGCCGCCGTGCTCGTGGCCTATGCACTGGCGCGTGCCTGGCTGCCCTCGCCAACCGTCTGGATACTGCTCGCGCTGGTGGTCTTTCTGATCGCGTTCTGCACCAACCTCAATCAGTTCGGTCTGGCGCGCATGTACCGCGATCGGCTGATGGAAACGTTTATGCCCGACCTGCTCAGCATCCAGCACACGCAGTGGAGTTGCGCGCTGGACGCGGACGGAAACCGTTTCGGACTCCTGCAGAACCTCTGGCCCGCTGCGAAGGATGTCGAGGCCCGGCGGCAGCTCTATCCGCTGATCAATACCAACGTTGTGCTGGTCGATTCGAACGTCGACACCTGGCGCGGCCGTGGGGGCGACAGCTTCGTCCTCGCGCCGTACGCCTGCGGCAGCGATGCCACGCAGTGGATCGACACGCGACTTTTCGCCGATCGCGAACTCGCTGCAGCGACCGCGATGGCAGCTTCCGGTGCTGCGGCCAACCCCAATGCCGGTCCTGCCGGTCAAGGCCTGACGCGCAACCGGCTGGTGTCTTTTCTCATGTTCCTGATGCAGGCGCGACTCGGACTCTGGGTTCGCAACCCGTTCTATCGGCCGGCCGCGACGCAAGACAGTCGGGTCGGATGGCGCAAGCGATGGGTCACGCGCGTCATGGGACAACGCCCGAATTTCCTGTTTCCCGGCATCGTCTCCGGGCTGTTCGGACGACAGCTCGACGAACGCAGCTATTTTCTCGAGTTGACCGATGGCGGGCATTTCGACAACACCGGCGCTTACGAATTGATCCGCAGGCGCACAAAGCTGATCGTGCTGGCTTCGGCCGGCCAGGACGCCACGGGGGGATTTGCTGATCTCGCGAAT
>JBBQNY010000179.1:0-6097 GCA_038330365.1 Lysobacterales bacterium
CACAGATAGGCCCCTCGCCCACCGGGAGAGGGGTTGCAGAGGGTCCGAGTCCCTGCGTCATTCTGGGAACTGCGCAATGCGCGCTCCGCGTCATGGTTGGACATTGCACTAGCCTCGCACCCTCATCCGGCGCTGCGCGCCACCTTCTCCCGCCGGGAGAAGGGAAAAACTTGTTGAGGAGGCACGCAGGCATCCCTGCGGTGTACATCCGGGGTGCGCATCGCGCTTGCGTCAGAAGGCCAGGCGGCCCTGCTCCTGCAGGTACTCGACGATGCGATTGGCTGCGTGATCCGCATCGAGCGTGGTGGTGTCGACGCGCAGCTCCGGATGCTGCGGCGCCTCGTAGGGCGAATCAATGCCCGTGAAATTCACAAGCGTGCCGCTGCGCGCCTTGCGATACAGCCCCTTCACATCACGCCCTTCGGCGACCGCGAGCGGCGTATCGACATGCACCTCGATGAACTCGCCATCAGCGAACAAAGCGCGAGCCATCGCGCGCTCGGATTCGAAGGGCGATATGAACGCCGTGAGCACGATCAGACCTGCGTCAGTCATGAGTTTCGCGACTTCAGCCACGCGCCGGATATTCTCAACCCGATCCGCATCGCTGAAGCCAAGATCCTTGTTGATACCAAGGCGCACGTTGTCACCATCCAGCAGATAGGTGTGCCGGCCCAGCGCGTGCAACTGCTTCTGCACGATGTTGGCGATGGTCGACTTGCCTGCACCCGAAAGACCCGTGAACCACACCACGCAAGGGCGCTGGCGCTTGAGCGCCGCAAGCGCATGCCGATCCACATCGATCGGTTGCCAGTGCAGATTGTCCGAGCGCCGCAGCGCGAAGTGCAGCATGCCGGCACCGACCGTGTGATCCGTCAACCGATCGATGACGATGAAGCCTCCCAGATCGCGATTGTCGGCATAAGGCTCGAATGCCACGACACGATCAAGCTCGAGTTCCACCACGCCGATCTCGTTGAGCCCGAGTTCTTCGGCGGGCTGGTGTTCGAGCGTATTGACGTCGATGCGGTACTTGATCGGCGACAGGGTCGCAGTCGCCGTCTGGGCCGCGAGCTTCACGAGATATTCGCGGCCACGCAACAGCGGCGCATCATGCATCCACACAACCGTGGCCTCGAACTGGCGGCCCGTCAACGCGGGCGCATCTGCCGCGCAGATGACGTCGCCACGCCCTATGTCGATCTCGTCCGCCAGCGTGAGTGTCACCGCCGACTGCGTGGGTGCGCTGTCGAGATCTCCGTCAAAGGTGACAATCCGGGCGATCGTGCTGGTCCGGCCCGAGGGCTGCACGCGGACCCGGTCGCCCACACGCGCCGTTCCGCTCACGAGGGTTCCAGCGAATCCGCGAAAATTCTGGTCGGGGCGGCAAACCCACTGCACCGGCATGCGCAACGGCAGGCCGGAATCGAGCGTCGTCGACGGCGCCGCCTCAAGCGTCGCGAGCAGCGGCTTTCCCCGGAACCACGGGGTGCGCGGGCTCCACTCCACGATGTTGTCGCCAGCGGTGCCCGACAGCGGAATCGCGCTGATGTGGAGAGCACCGAGCCCCGCCGCATACTCCGAAAACTCGGCGACGATACGGTCGAATACCGCATGGTCGTAGTCAACCAGATCCATCTTGCTCACTGCCAGCACGTAGTGCCGGATGCCGAGCAGCGCCGTGAGATAGGCATGACGGCGCGTCTGCACGGAAACCCCGCGGCGCGCATCGACCAGGATCATGGCAAGCTCGGCGTTTGAGGCGGCCGTGACCATGTTGCGCGTGTATTGCTCGTGCCCGGGCGTATCCGCCACGATGAATTTGCGTGCGGGGGTGGAAAAGTAGCGATATGCCACATCGATGGTGATGCCCTGCTCGCGTTCCGCCGCAAGACCATCGAGCAGCAGCGCGTAGTCGATCTCGCCCGCGCGCGTGCCCACCTTGCGGGAATCGGCCGCCAGCGTGTCCATCTGGTCGTCGAACAGCGCGCCGCACTCGTACAGCAGCCGGCCAATCAGCGTGCTCTTGCCGTCGTCGACACTGCCGCAGCTGATGAAGCGCAGCAGCGATTTACCGCCATCTGCTGACGACGTCGATGCGCCTGCGGAATCGTGGGGTCTGTTCGCCTCCTCGCGCGTCATCAGAAGTAGCCTTCCTGTTTCTTGCGTTCCATCGACGCGGACGCATCATGGTCGATCATGCGGCCCTGCCGTTCGGAAGTTCGCGCAATCTGCATCTCTTTGACAATGTCGGCCAGAGTAGTCGCGTCGGATTCCACGGCTCCGGTCAACGGATAGCAACCAAGCGTGCGAAATCGCACACGCCGCATCGTCGGCTGCTCGCCCTCGCGAAGCGGTAGGCGATCGTCATCCACCATGATCAGCGCGCCATCGCGCTCGATGACAGGGCGCTCCGCCGCGAAATACAGCGGCACGATCTCGAGTTTTTCACGCTCGATGTACTGCCACACGTCGAGCTCGGTCCAGTTGGAAATGGGAAAGACGCGGATGCTTTCGCCGGCCAGCTTGCGCGCGTTGTACAGGCGCCAGAGTTCCGGCCGCTGAGTGCGCGGATCCCACCGGTGGTGCGCCGAGCGGAACGAAAACACGCGCTCCTTCGCCCGCGATTTCTCCTCGTCGCGCCGTGCGCCGCCGATCGCCGCGTCGAACCCGTGGAGATCCAGCGCCTGCTTCAGCCCCTGGGTCTTCCACAGATCAGTGTGCATCGCGGACCCGTGATCAATGGGATTGATGCCCCTCGCTTGCGCGTCAGGGTTGGTGTGTACCAGCAGCGTCATTCCACTCGAAGCGGCGACGCGATCGCGCAGCGCATACATGGCGCGGAACTTCCACGTCGTGTCCACGTGCAGCAACGGAAACGGCGGCGGCGCCGGATGGAATGCCTTGCGCGCAAGGTGCAGCAGCACTGAACTGTCCTTGCCGATGGAGTACAGCATCACCGGTCGCGCCGTTTCGGCGGCGACTTCCCTCAGGATATGGATGCTCTCGGCCTCGAGCAGATCCAGATGTGTCAGTGCTTTCATGAGCCCGCACTCTGAAGCGAACGCGCAGCCAAAGGCAAGCGCCCACCGCCCGGCCCTTACTCTTGCGCCTACTGCCACCCATCGAAGTGCGCTGGATACCGCCTTGTGCGGGCGAGTCGCATGATTCGATCCGCCGGAATTGTGCAGTACATTGGTGACCGGCCCAAATACGAGGCGCGATGTGTCGATGTCGCCTTGCTCATGCTTATCACGGTGTTGCGCACGATGACCGGACCTCACGAACCCGACGCCGCCTCGATCCCCGCCAGCGACGCCCTGCGGTCGTTCTTCTATGGCGCGCCGCTGCAGTTGGGCGTCAGTGAAATGACCTCGAACCAGGACATGATCCTGGTCTCCGTCAACCCTGCGGCGGCGGCGGCGTTGGGCATGAAGGTCGACGAGGTCGAGGGCAAGCGACTCAGCGAGCTCGGCCTGGCTGGGCCCGGCAAGGGCGTTTGGCTCGAGCAATATCGCGAGGCGCTGTCGACGGGCAGGCCCGTGAGATTCGAGCAGCCGAGCGGCGTGCCAGGCTCCGACGGGTGGTGGGACGTGACGCTGACCTACCTCGACGTCGGTCCTACCGGGCAGCCGCGCTTTTCCTTCATCGTGCAGGACATGACGCAAAGCAGGCGCGACCAGCGGACACAATCCGCGCTGTACCGGATATCGGAAGCTACGCAGTCGGAAGCGACATTGTCGGAACTGTTCCGCAGGATCCACGAGATTGTCGGCGAGCTGCTGCCCGCCCGGAACTTTTTCGTGGCGCTTTACGACTGGGCGAAGGATGAGTTGAGCTTTCCTTATGATGTGGACGAGTTCGACGAAACGCCTGCACCGTGCAAGCTCGATGACGGAACGCTGTCGGGGCGAGTGATCCGCCTGGGCGAGTCACTGCTGTTCACGACCGAGACGCCGAACGGAGCAGTGGACAAGGAAGACGTCGTGATTGGCACGCCGTCGCTGGACTGGCTCGGGGTGCCGCTCAAGACCAAATCCGGAACAATCGGCGCGCTGGTCGTGCAAAGTTACGCGGGCGACGTGCGCTACGACGAGCAGGACAAGACGCTGCTGGAGTTCGTGTCGGGCCAGGTCGCGGCCGCGATCGAACGCAAGCAGGCACAGGACTCCCTGTGCCTGAGCGAGGCAAGGCTGGAGGAAGCGCAGCGTCTGGCGCACGTCGGCAGCTGGAATTTCGACCTCGTCACCAACACGCTCACCTGGTCCGACGAGCTGTGCCGGCTGTATGGCGTTGACCCGGCGTCGCACCGGCCCTCGTTCGAGGACTTCCTGGGTCGCGTCCACCCCGACGATCGTCAGTTCGTTTCCGATCTCGTGTCGCGCGCGATCGAGACAAGGGAGGCCTTCAGCCACGAAACGCGCATCGTCCGGCCCGATCGCGAAGTGAGGACCCTCTTCGACCAGTGCGAAGTCCTGGTAGACGCGCAGGGATCCGTCACTGGCTTAGCAGGCGCATGCCTCGACATCACGATCCGCAAGCGCGCGGAATTGCTGGAGCTCGACCGCAGCCGGATTCTGGAGCAAGTCGCGCAGAACGAGCCGCTGAATGTCGTCCTGTTGCACATCGTCAAAACGCTCGAGCACCAGCGTCCGGAAATGCGGGCGTGCCTGTTGCTTGCGAAGAACGGCAAGTCGACTGGCGGCGTCTGTCCCTCACTGACAGCAGACGCTTTCTCCAGCCTGGAGGGATTGTCGGTAGTTGATGGCGAGGGACTCTTCGCGGCAGCACGCTCCGGCTTGCCGACGCTGGTCGCCGACACCTCCACCGACAACAACTGGACCCACCAGCAGCACCTCCGCACCACCCATGCCATCGGGTGCTGCTGGTCGGTGCCGATTCATTCGGCGACGGGAGGCGTGCTCGGCACCCTGAGCCTCATGGGCGCCACGCCAAGGGCCGCGAAAGAGGCGGACCGCCAACTGCTGGAATCGGTGTGCCGGCTCGCCGCGGTTGCCATTGACCACAACGAGCTCACCGAGCAGCTGTCGCATCAGGCACAGCACGATGCATTGACCGGATTGCCCAACCGCCTGCTGTTCCAGGACCGCCTGAGCCAGGCGCTGGCGCTCGCCAGACGCCACGAGCAATACGTCGCGGTCATCTACATGGACCTCGACCGATTCAAGCACGTCAACGATACGCTCGGTCATTCCTCGGGCGACGAGGTGCTGAGACAGACGGCAGTGCGGCTCGAAGGCTGCCTCCGGCGCAGCGATACGTTGGCGCGCGTCGGCGGCGACGAATTCACCGCCGTGCTGACCGAGTTGGCGAACCCGCGCGACGCGATGCACGGCGCCCAAAAGATGATCGAGGTGATGCGCGAGCCTTTCGTGGTGGAGGGGCGTGAATTGTTCGTGCCCATGTCCCTCGGGATCAGCATTTTTCCCGACGATGGCACCGACGGCGAAGTGCTCATGGGCAACGCCGATGCCGCCATGTACCGCGCCAAGGCCAGGGGGCGCGACAATTTCCAGTGGTTCGCCGCCGAAATGCACCACCAGGCGCGCGAGCGCATGGAGATCGAGGGTCAGCTTCGTCATGCAATAGCGCTCGACCAGCTGAGTCTCGCCTACCAGCCTCAATGCGGCCCGCTGGGCGAGATCCTTGCGTTCGAGGCGCTGATGCGCTGGCAGCATCCGACGCTTGGCGAGGTATCGCCCTCGCGCTTCATACCGATCGCCGAAGACAGCGGCTTGATCATATCGTTGGGCGAGTGGGCCCTACGTCGTGCCTGCGCGCAGGCGGCGGCGTGGCGCGGCGCCGGACACACGACGCTGCGCATGTCGGTCAACGTATCGGCCGCGCAATTCAATCGCCGCGACTGGGTCGACACGGTGCGGCGCGCATTGCACGACACGGAGCTGGCGCCGGAGGCACTCGAACTGGAGGTCACCGAAAGCATCCTTTTGCAAAGCGTGCGGGAAACGTCCGCCAACCTGTTTGAATTGCGGTCCATGGGCGTTGGTGTCGCCATCGACGATTTCGGCACCGGATACTCGTCGCTGAGTTACCTGCACCAGCTCCCGATCAGCAC
>JBBQNY010000180.1:0-6066 GCA_038330365.1 Lysobacterales bacterium
CAGTTCGAGATGCCCGTCTGCTGCCTCAGCTGGCCGGTATGTGCCGAAAACGCACTGGCCGGTTTACGCCGAAAACACTCCCCGTCCAACTGGCCTGTTTATGCCGGAAACGAAGTGGCCTGATTACGCCGGAAGGTGACAACAGCAAAGCGCCCACCCATGGCCGTAGGTGCATCCGTAGGCGTCGATGACCTCCGCGCATGGGCAGAGAAGCAGGGTCGGACGATCAGCGATCACACGCTGGCGCTGGTCGCCACCGGCACCGATCCAATCGACCCGCACAGGTACGCCGGGGACCGCTCGCGCGCCGTCTACGCGGTCGCTTGTGGGCTGATTCGTGCTGGCATGCCTGATGAGCTGATCGTCGGCGCGCTGATCGACCCAAACAACCCGATATCGGCGCACGTACTCGACCAGAAGGGGAGTGCGCGCTATGCCCAACGACAGTGCGACCGTGCGCGGGCCGACGAACTGACGAAGGCGAAAGCGCCGAAATGGGATCGCGTGGATAAGGAGGGCAACCCGGTCCGTAGCTTCCCGAACACCGTCGCCGCGCTGCGGCTGATGGACGTCAATTGCAGTTATGACCTGTTCCGAGGTCGGCACATCATCTGCCTCCACGAGCTGCAAGAGTTCGTCGGCGAGTTCTCCGACCAGGCCGAATCGGTCTTGCGGCGCGAGGTTCGGTTGCGGTACGGATTTGACCCCGGCAAGGATCACGTCAAGGATGCGGTGCTGGAACTGTGCGCGTTGAATCGATTCGATCCGCTCGCGGACCATCTCAATGCGCTGCCCGGGTGGGACGGATCGCCGCGCCTCAATACGTGGCTGGCGGATTACTGCGGCGCGGTGTCGTCGCCCTACGTCAGGGACGCCGGCGCCACGTGGTTGCTGGCCGCCGTCGTGCGCGCATTCGAGCCCGGGACGAAGTTCGATCACATGCTGGTGCTTGTGGGGCCGCAAGGCGTCGGCAAGTCCACCGCGCTGCGCCTGATCGCTGGCGCGGACTTCTTCTCTGACGCCAACTTTCTCGGCGCAAAGGACACGCGCGAAGTGCTGGAAGCAACGACCGGCGCATGGATTGTCGAATGCGCCGAGCTGGCCGGTATGCGGCGCAAGGACACTGAGACACTCAAGTACGAAATCACCAAGCAGGAGGACAAGGGCCGGCACGCCTACGCACGCAACCCGGTGACGGTGCGCCGCCGGTTCGTGTTGGCCGGCACGACGAACAGCGCGAGGTTCCTGCACGATGACACGGGCAACCGCCGGTTCTGGCCGGTGGACGTGTCGCGTGTGGACTTCGCTGGACTCGCTTCGGTACGCGATCAACTGCTCGCGGAGGCGCTGGACCGGTATCGCGGCGGCGACTATCGACTGTTCCTGACGGGCGACGCAGCGGCGGGCGCGGAACGAGCGCAGGAAAGCCGGCGAGCGGTCGAAGAGGGCTATGTCGAGCAGCTCGATTGTTTGCCTTGGCACCACACGCTGAAAGACGCGCCGGCCGTGCCGACGGAGGCTGTGTACAACTATCTCGGCATTCCACGCGAGCGTAGGCAGGGGCAAGCAGCTACCAACGTATGCCGGGCGATGGAATCGTTGGGCTGGAAGAAGACAGAGCACCCCGTAAGGCTGGATAAGGAGTCGGACAGGAAGCAGCGCGCCTATGTGTGGGCGGGGACCGGCCTGCCGGCAGGGAAGCGTGCCGAGCCCGACGACCACGGAGACGGTGATGATCAACCGCCGTTCTAAGCCGGGACGAAGGTGGGACGTGGTGCGGGACGTGGCGACCGCCCGTGCGTCCCGTCCCGAAGGTCCACCCGTTGTTGGATTCCTCGACTTCGGGACGAAGGGACGAAAGAAAACCCCCCTCGGGGTGCCGGGCAACGACGCGGCGGGGTCGGCGGGAGCCCAGCGGCGAAGCGTTCAGGGGCTACCCCTTCGCTCTAATTCTCCCCTTTCCATTTATTCCTTCGTCCCTTCGTCCCGAGAACAAAAAAGGCCAATAGGGAGTGGGGCCGGCGCAGGGACGTGGCCTTCGTCCCGGCTTCGTCCCGCCTTCGTCCCGGTGTATCGGACTCTTTGGGCTGAACGCCTTCGTGCTGGCACGCCACTCAACAAGATCGCCGGTCGGAAAACGTGCACGTTATCCACTGGCCCTGTAGCCCCATCGCGTGAGACAAGAACCACGCGCCCGTTAAACGTCCCTTTCTCGGGCGTTTGCAGCTATGGTCCGGCCCGCCACAACAGGAGGACCACCATGGCACGAGTCGCTTTGTATGCACGGGTCAGCACGAACAAGGACCAGACGGTTGGAAACCAATTGCTGGCACTACGAGCTTGGGCGCAGGGCAGGGGCCACACGGTGATCGGCGAGTTCACCGATCAGGGCATCTCAGGCATCCGAGGTCGCGGGAAGCGCCCGGGGCTGGACGAAATGATGCGTAGCGGCACGATTGGCGAGTTTGATGTAGTCGCGTGCACAGCGCTGGATCGGCTGGGCCGTAGCCTCGCACACCTCGTTGGGCTGATGCAGGAGTTGCAAGCGCTCCGGCTCGGCCTGTTCGTGCACAACCTCGCGATGGACACCTCGACGCCAGCCGGCCAGCTCATGTTTGGCGTGATGGCGTCGCTCGCCGCATTCGAGCGTGAGGTCATCCGCGAGCGAACGATGCTCGGCCTCGACCGCGCCCGCAAGCAGGGCAAGAAGCTGGGCCGGCCGACCGTGCCGCAGACCACCGAGCGTCGAATCATCAACCTGCTACAGGCCGGGATCGGCATCAACCGCACCGCAGTGCTAGCCCAGACATCCAAGTCCGTCGTCTTCCGCATCAAGAAGGAGTTGGCACCATGTGCGCCACCAAGTCCCTGACCAAGCCAACCAGCACCGCAACCGCGCTGCCGACCCTCACGGCGCAGCACCTCGACGTAGTGCGCGCGCTCGCCACCGAAGGCACCCGCGAGCACACGATCAGACGCGCGCTGTCCCTTACTCCCAGCCAGTGGAGAGCGCTCAAGGACGACACCGGCGACAGCGACCTTAGCCCGCTTGGGCTCGCGCTCGAAGAGGGCCGCGCGGCCGGCATCGATGACCTCGTGGCCTTCTTCAAACTCAAGATGCGCGAGGGCGACGTGCGCGCCGGAGAGTGGATCGGCGACCGCCTGTACAAGATCGGCAAGGAAGACGGCAACGCCGATCAACCTCGCGTCCTCATCCAGATCAACGCGGCACTCTCACCCGAGGAGTACAGCCGACTCATTCAGGTGCAGCAGCCATGAAGCAGGAAGTCATGCGGCCGACCGCGTTTCAGAGCAAGGTGCTCGCGATCCCCGAGACGTGCTGGACGTTTCTTGGTGGTGGTCGCGGCGGAGGCAAGACGCATGCGATCTTGTTTCTGATCCTGCGGCACTGCCAGCAGTACGGCCCGCGCGCTCGCATCCTCGTCACGCGTCGCCGGCTCAAGTCCCTTCAGCAGTTCGCCGAAGAGCTGCGCGGCATGCTTCGCGCCGCATACGGTTCCGGCTTTACCTACAACGCCAATGACAACGTCTTTCGCCTCTGCTCCGGATCGACCATTGCACTGACGCACTGCGAGTCTGCGAGCGCGCTACAGGACACCGTGCAGGGGCAAACCTTTGGGCTGATAGTGATCGACGAGATTGGCGAAGGTCCCGACCTCGCGACGGTCGATCAGTTGACCCTAACGCTGCGTGCCAAAGGCGTTCCGCTGCGGCTCGTGGCGGCCGGCAATCCTGGTGGCCAAAATCACGCCCCAATCGCCGACCGCTACGTGACCGGACGGACCCCTTGGGCACCTTTCCAGTTTGGCGGCAACACATGGGTGTACGCGCCTTCGACTGTCGACGACAACGAGCATCTTCCGCTCGTCTACAAGAACAATTTCGAGGTGCTGTCGGTTTCCGATCCAGCGCTTTACAAGGCCCACCGCTACGGTGATTGGTCTGCCATTACCGGCTCATTCTTCGCCGGCTCGTGGCGCCACGATGAGATGGTGATCGACCACCACGAGATTCCGACCTCGTGCTGGTCAAGCCTCAAGCTCGCCATCGACTGGGGCAGTGCCGCACCCTGCGTTGCGCTGCTCATGGGCACGCTGGCCTATGACGTTCGATTGGCTGATGATCGTGTGCTTCCGCGCGGTAGCGTCATCGTGTACGACGAACACGCCGAGGTCGATCCGCTCAACATGGCCCGCGGCACCGGGCGTTCACCGTCACAGATCGCCCCCGCCCTACATGCCATGTGTGCGCGCAACGGTGTTCGAGCGCGCGGGGTCATCGACAGCGCCGCCGAAGCGAAGTCTGCCGGTACATCCGAGGACAGCATCAGCGACCTCTTCCGCACGGCAGGGGTCCGCGTCACACCAGCCAAGAAGGGGCCGCGAGTGCCGCGCTTCGAGTTGCTCAAGACCAAGATGATCGAACGCGAGTTCTACGTGGCGAGCCGATGCCGGGGATGGTTGCGCACGGTGCCGAGTTTGCCGCGCGATCCGCGCCTACCGGAGGACGTGGACACGAAGGCTGTGGATCACTGGCTAGATGCGTGTAGCTACGGTCTGGCCGGGGCCGCCGGCGGCGTGTCGCAAGCCTCGTTCGGGGGCAGGCCTCCGCAGATGCCGGATACGGGCAACCGGATCATTCTCGTGTGATCCGACGACCAGCAAACAAACTCTAAAACCTCGGCCGGGGAGGTGGTGTTCAGCACCCACCGTTGCGACAGTACACCTCAACAAGACAGCTCTTTCGGGCATGTCGCCCAAAGGTCTTGTTGAAGGAGAACTGCAATGGAACAAGCTGCGATGACCGCTCCCGAGGAAGCCTCGACGCCTGCCGCTAAACCGTGGTGCAAGACGATCCCAACGCGGGACGAGTTCGAGTGGGCGGATGAGATCTATGACGACCGCATGCTCAACTGGGCGAAGCCGCAGGCCGAATTCTTCGGCACGTTCTATGACTGGTCCGGCGATGACGTTAACTGGCTGCTGGTGGAGCTGGCCAACGGCTTCTGTGATGACTGCGGTGACAACCACTTCGGCTTTGCCTCGGCGTGCGATGCCTTACAGATTGCGCAGGTCTGCAACACCGCCTACGACGAGCCAAAACTGCCTGCGATCTTCGATCTGTTCTTCGGCCTGCTCGATGCTCTGGCGTGGCAACACAACGCCGACGAAACCGTCGTTGAGTGCGAGGCAGAAACGGACAAAGCGACTCGAATCACGTCGATCCTGCGCGAGGGGACCGGGCTGATAACCGTGTACGAAAAGATTGGCCACGAAGCTGCGATGGCTGATCGTGGCGAGCCCGCCACCGAACGACCACACGACAGCTGAAAAAGTTGTCTCGTGCATCCGAAAACAACTCGCTTTTGCAAGCTTCCACGACGATAGGTTGCAGCGCCGTCATCCCGACGGCGCACCGCGCGGGACGAGCCCTGGCGCTATAGGCCTCAACTCATTCCGCAAGTATCCCTACTTGACGAGGAAAAGCCCTATGGAAAACATCGACTTTCAATCCATTCCCACTGGTCTCGCTATTTCCGAAGAGCGCATCAGCCAGATGCACGACGGAGCGACCCAAACAGGCCAGGCGTTCGCGAAGCGCCTCGAAAAGCTCACAGCGACGCTTGATGAAGCCACGACGAGTTTCAGCCGCGAGGCTGACGCCTTGATCGCCTCGGCCAGTGACCCGGAAACGAGACGCGCATTTCAGCAAGTTGCACAACATCGAGTTTCGCATCAGATCAGTGAGTTCCGACGCACCCTCATCCAATCGAGCGAGGCAGAGCGTGCCGATATCCTGCGACAGCTCTCAGCGCATGCGGAAGAGGCAAAACAGCTCGCAGATTTGCACGGGAGTCCGGTACAGATGCTTGGGCGCATGGCACTCGGTGATACCCGTCGCCTAAACGTAAGCGGTCAATTGACTGCGCCCTTGTGCCGAGTACGAGCTGATGATCAACGATCGGCCGGTGCGAGGCGCCAAGGCAACAGGGCCTCGAAGTCCTCGACGATCCTGGCCTTCGGCAATTCGACGAGCAATGCGGTG
>JBBQNY010000181.1:0-6055 GCA_038330365.1 Lysobacterales bacterium
AACGCTTCCCCGAACTGACGTGGAGTTCGACCTGGACGCGCTGGACTGGGAGAAGCAGTCCGGGCTGCTTCCCGTGATCGTGCAACACGCGCACACGCTGAAAGTGCTGATGCTCGGCTACATGGATCGCGACGCGCTCGAAGTCACGCTGCGCACGCGGCGGGTGAGCTTCCATTCGCGCAGTCGCCAGCGGCTGTGGGTGAAAGGCGAGACATCTGGCAATTTTCTGCAACTGGTGAGCATAGATACGGATTGCGACCGCGATACCCTTCTCGTGCGCGTAGAGCCGCTGGGACCCACCTGTCATCTGGGCTCCGACAGTTGTTTTTCCGGCGCGGCGTCGAACGCACTCGCTGAACTTGATGCGCTGATTGCCTCTCGGGTTCGCGAGCGTCCCGCCGGCAGTTACACCACACGCTTGCTGGACGCGGGTATTCCCCGGATGGCGCAGAAAGTCGGCGAGGAAGGCGTCGAGGTGGCGTTGGCTGCCGTGACCGGCGCAGCTGCAGGTGATGTCACCGGGCTGCTGGATGAGAGCGCCGACCTTCTCTACCATTTGCTGGTCTTGCTGCACGCCCGCGGCGAATCGCTGCACGGTCTCCTGCGAATCCTCGCCGCACGCGCAGCGTCGACCGAGCCAGCGAACGAGCCAAACGGCCGCTCCTCGTAGGAGCGCGCTAGCGCGCGATGGCGTCATGCAAGGTCCGCAGCGCAATGCACGACCACACATGGCGCCATCGCGCGCAAGCGCGCTCCTACGAAAGGCAGCAGTCGCAACCTGGCGCCTGAACCAAGCTGGCGCAGCGCCGCTCCTACGAAAGGCAGCAGCCGCAACCTGGCGCCTGAACCAAGCTGGCGCAGCGCCGCTCCTCGTAGGAGCGCGCTAGCGCACGATGGCGTCATGCATCGTCCGCAGCGCAATGCACGACCACACATGGCGCACGATGGCGTCATGCATCGTCCGCAGCGCAATGCAACGTCACTGCGATGATCGTTGATCGGACCCCGCGAGGTTGATCTGGTCGAACGCGGTGACACGGCGGTGTCCGTTCGCGGCGGGGCCGGTGCGCGGCTCCGCGTAATCTTCCTCGCGATCGACCAGCACGGTCCGAAGTCCCGCCTCACGCGCCGCATCGAGTTCGGCGACCACGTCGGAGAGAAACACGATGCCGCCGGCATCACGCTGCAGCGACTCGGCGATACACGCGTAACTCGGGCGCTCACGCTTGCCGCCGATTTCCGTATCGAACCAGGCGCTGACCAGGGGCGAGAGGTCTCCCGAATCGCTGAAACGAAAGAACAGTTTTTGCGCAGCTACAGAACCCGAGGAATACACCGCGATGCGGTGTCCTGCATCGTGCCAGGAACGCAGCGCTGCCGGTGCGTCGGCGTAGAAATGCGCTCGATAATCGCCGCGCTGGTAGCCCTCGCGCCACAGGAGGCCCTGCAAGGCCTTCAACGCCGTGTGCTTGCGGTCTTCCTCGATCCAACCCTGCAGAGCCTCCACGAGGACGCGGTCGTCACAGGGCGCTCCGATCCCGGTCGCGGCTTCGTCCAGCCAGCGACGAACGTCCGGTTCCGAGCCATGTTCGGCGACGAACCCGGGCAGGCGGGCATGTGCATAGGGGAACAGGACGTCCCTCACGAAAGCGATGCTGCTGGTCGTGCCTTCGATGTCCGTGAGGATGTGGGCAGGAACGCTCATGTACCCGAACGCGGCCGTGCGGGCGCGTAGCGCGGAAAGCGCTGCGCGATGTCGCTGTCGGTGAAATGACCCACCCAGCCATCGGGCTCGGTGAAGAACCGGATGGCGACGAATTCAGGCTCGGGACCCATGTCGAACCAGTGCGTGGTGCTGTCGGGAACCGAGATGAGATCATCCTTCTCGCAGGTGATCTCGAACACCCGATCACCCACGTGCAGCGTGAAAAGCCCGGAGCCCGCAACGAAAAAACGCACCTCGTCTTCCTTGTGGAAATGCTCATTGAGGAATTTCGCGCGCAGCTCTTCGCGCTGCGGATGATCCGGGGCGATGCTGACCACGTCCATGCTGCGGAAGCCGCGTTCTGCGCTGATGCGTTCGATGTCCGCGCGGTAAGCCGCCATGACCATGTCGGGTGGATCTCCGGCTGCGATGGGCATGGATGCCTGCCAGCGCTCGAAGCCGACGTTGATCGCAGACAGTTGCTCCGCAATGGTGTCGAAATTGCGCGTGTCGGTCAGCGGTGTTTCAGGGTCGTCCTCGTCGAAAATCCGAAGGCGGCTCATGCAGTATTCCCCGGTGCGAATCGTTCACCTGCGATGTTAGCGGCTCGCCCTTGCACCCGACTCGCTCGAGCGTGCGAAGACTGAACGGATGTGAACGTCGTGCATTCAGCGCTGCAGGCGGCGGAGATCCATCTCGCAGGCGAACAGCGTCTCGAAAGCCTCGAGGTGTCGCCGCGCCTCGGCCATGTGCCGACCCCAGGTGTAGAGACCATGGCCTTCGATCAGATAGCCCCAAAGGCCGGGAGTCGCCAGCAATGGCTGCACGCACGCGGCGAGGTGGGGCATGTCCTGCGTGTTCGGCAGCACCGGCACATCCATCGTCGCCTCGTGCGTGGCGTTGCCTGCGAAAGCTTTCAGCAGCTCATAGTTCGACAGCCGCACACGCCCTTCGTCCGCAAACAACCTCGAAGCGACCGTCTGCGTGCGCGAATGCGTGTGCAGCACGCACCCGACCAGGGGAAAGTGTCGATAGAGCTGCGTGTGAAGCAGCGTTTCGGCCGACGGACGATGGTCGCTGCCGACGGCGTTGCCATCGAGATCGACCACCATGATGTCCTTCTCGTTGAGTTGCCCCTTGTCGCGTCCGCTGACCGTGATCGCGGCGTGCGCATCGTCCAGCCGCACCGAAAAATTGCTGGAGGTCGCGGGCGTGTATCCGGCGGCCGCCAGCTCGCGGGTATTGACCACGATCTCGCCCGCGGCATGCAGGCGGCGGCGTTCGTTGAAGCGCGGCTGGTTCGTCACGCGCGTCGGCCCGCGATCAAAAAATTCACGGAACGCGTGGTGCGCGGAACAGCCGCCACGCGATCCAGATGACCAGAGCACCCACCAGAGCACCCAGCAGCGAGGGCAGGGGCGTCGAATACAACAATAGCGCGCACGCGGTCAGTGCTCCCAGTCCCAGCAGTCGATCAGACAGCTTTGGCGGTCGCTGCGGCGTGCCGATCAGCAGCGCAAGACCGGCGGCGATGTACGCCATCACTACCAGCGTCACCACCATGTTGATGATGGTCTCGAACTGCGTGGACACGGTCGGGGCCAGGGTGAGCATGGCGATGACGCTCATCGAGATCGCGATGATGAAGAGCCCCAGACCCGCGGCGCCGTTTGGCAGCAGCCGGCCGAAGACGCGCGGCAGAAAGCCGCGATGCGCCGCGCGGGCGCCGGTTTCGCCGGTCACCAGCATCCAGCCCCCGAGCGTTCCGGTCGCCTTGAGGGCCGCAGCCGCTGCGATCACCGGAATGGCCCAGGCACCGAACATCTGTCCCGCGACCAGCGCGAACGGCGCGCCCGACGCCGCCAGCGTTGCCGCCGGCACGATGCCCATCACCAGCACCGACGACACGAGATAAATGGTGCCCGCGATGAGGATGCCGCCCATGGTTGCCAGCGGCACGTTGCGGTCGGGATCACGCACCACGCCCGCGACCATGGCGCCGGTTTCCAGCCCCACAAAGGCCCAGAAGATCGGCGCCAGCGAACTCAGGGTCACCGTGAGGTCCGACTGGTCCGTCACGTTCCACGAGGCGCGGTAGAGATCGACGTCGAAACTGCTCCAGCCTGCGATCAGCACTGCGGCCACGGGCAACAGGCCGAATACCACGCAGAAGGACTGGAAGCGCGCGATCGGTCGGGGCCCCATCAGGTTCACCGCGAACATCAGCCAGATCAATGTGATCTGTCCCACCAGTCGCGTGCCGGAGCCATCGCCGAACGGCAGCAGCAGCGCGAGGTATCCGAACGCCGCCACCGCGATCGCGTTGTTGCCGATCCAGGACGATATCCAGTAGAGCGTCGTGGCGAGAAAACCCATGTCGCGCCCGAGCGCGGGGCGCACATAGTCATCGGGGGATTGCATCTGCGGATACTCGCGTGCCAGCCGCGCGAAGGCACCTCCGAGTACCACTGCCAGCACGGTGCCGAGCAGCCAGCTCAGGGCCGTTACGCCGCCGGACTTGGCGAGGGTTGCAGGCAGCAGGAAAAATCCCGAACCGATCATGTTGTTGGCGACCACGAAGGTCGCCAGCGCCGGACCGATTTTCTTTGCGGTGTCAGACGACATCGGTCGTTCCAGTCGGGTGGCAGGAGTGCAGATGGCCGCCGCCGATGACCTCATCGGACGACGGCGAAGCGTCGCGCATCAGGCCGTGCGCAGTTTGCTGTGCCAGTAGCCGTAGCCGAAATAGATAACCATGCCAACCGCTGTCCAGCTGACGAACAGCACCCAGTGTTCGCGGAACGGTTGCCAGAACAGATACAGGCAGGCGACGACGCCGAGTGGACAGATCACGGAGGCGAACGGCACGCGGAAAGGCCGCGGCAGCTCGGGCCGGGTCCGGCGCAGGATGAGCACACCGGCACACACCGTCGCGAAGGCGAGCAGGGTACCCATCGAGACCATCTCGCCGAGCAGTCCGATCGGAAGGAATCCCGCCAGGACCGTGGCGACCGCACCGACAATGATGGTGCCGATGTGTGGTGTCTGATACTTCGGATGCACCTTGCCGAACAGCTTGGGGATCAGCCCGTCGCGCGACATGGTGTAGAAGATGCGCGGCTGCGCCATCAACATCACCAGGATGACCGAGGAAAGTCCCGCGATGGCGCCGATCTCGACCAGAGTCTTGAGCCACAGAAGACTCGGATAGGCCTCAAGCGCAGTGGCAACCGGCTTGGGTGTGCCGAGTGTGGTGTACGGCACCATGCCGGTCAGCACCAGGCAGACGATGATGTAGATGATGGTGCAGATAACCAGCGATCCGAGTATTCCGATGGGCATGTCGCGTTGCGGATTCTTCGCCTCGCCGGCCGCCGTTGAGACCGCGTCGAAGCCGATGTAGGCGAAGAACACGATCGCGGCAGCCCGCACGACGCCATCCATGCCGAAGCGACCGGGACCTTCGTTGGCGGGAATGAACGGCTGCCAGTTGGCGGTATCGACGAACTGCATGCCGAAGCCCACGAACAGCAGGATCACGGTGAGCTTGATTGCGACGATGATGGAATTGACCATTGCCGACTGCGTGATGCCGCGATAGCACAGCGCGCTGATCGCAATGACGATGAAGGCGGCAGGCAGGTTGATGACCGAGCCGGTGCGCACCAGATCACCGGCGACCACTCCGAATGGCGCGGTCGAGAAGGCATCGGGAATCGGCATCCCCAGCGTGCCGAGGAAGCTGTTGAGATAGCCCGACCATCCAACCGCAACCGTGGATGCCGCGAACAGGTACTCCAGCACCAGGCACCAGCCGATGAACCAGGCGACAAATTCGCCGAGGGTGGCGTAGGAATACGAGTAGGCACTGCCCGAGACCGGCATCATCGCCGCGAACTCGGCGTAGCAGAGGCCCGCGAAGGCGCACGCGATTCCGGCGAGGACGAAGCTGAGCACGATGGCGGGGCCGGCGTGTTCCGCAGCCGCCTGGCCGGTGAGCACAAAGATACCCGCGCCGATGACGGCGCCGATGCCCAGCAGCGTCAGCTGGGTCGCGGTCAGGGTCCGCTTGAGTTGCGCTTCGCCCTGCAAGGATCCTTCGACCGGTTCGCCGGCATCGACGTGCGGCGCCGGTTCGACGGGTTTGATTCGGAAAAGACCACTGGCCATGCGTTGATCCCCATGCAGTTTGAGTGGCCCGAACCCGAGCCCCGTTGTGACGGACTGCCGATGGCAGCCTGCGGCTGCCGGTACCTTGCCTCAGCGCGCTGCCCCGCACAAGCACCCCAGTGCATAAGCTGCGGGCGCAGAGCTCTCGTCAGCGCTTCGACCCCGACTGCGTCGGCCTGC
>JBBQNY010000182.1:0-5984 GCA_038330365.1 Lysobacterales bacterium
AACCACGGCGGCAACGCTGATCGTCTATGGTCCCTTCAACTACGGCGGCGCGTTCACCAGCGACAGCAATCGCGATTTCGATGGCTGGCTCAAGGCGCGCGATCCCGAATCAGGCATTCGCGACTTCGAGGCCGTCGACGCACTGGCGCGCGGAATCGGTTGTGAATTGATCGATGACATCACGATGCCAGCCAACAACCGCTGCCTGATCTGGCGCCGCGCACCAGACCGGACTTTGTAGCGAGCGACGAAGGCCGCGACGGCGTCATGCACATCCGCAGCCATCGGCCTGCAAGATCATTGCACCCCATGCCCAGAGAACGTCGGGACGCCCCCGCAGTTGTAGGAGCGCGCTAGCGCGCGATGGCGTCATGGCAAAGACGTGCCGCGCTCTCCATGTTGGTCATGGCGCCATCGCGCGCGAGCGCGCTCCTACACGAGGGTTACGCACCCCACATGGGGTTTGATCAGGCGGCGTCGAGGTCGGCCTGCAGTTCCGCTCGCTGCGTTGTCATGGCGACGCGCGTTTTCTCGTCGGGCTCGGGATAGGCGAGATCGAGCGACTCAAGCGCTTCGATCACGGCTGAGGCCACCACCAGCCGACCGAACCAGCGACGGTCTGACGGAACCACCACCCACGGTGCGTGTTCCGTGGCCGTGGCCCGGATGGTCGCCTCGTACGCCTGCATGTACGCATCCCAGTGCTGCCGTTCTGCCACGTCGCCGGCGTTGTACTTCCAGTGCTTGGACGGATCATCGATGCGCTCGAGAAACTGGCGCGCCTGCTCCTCATGCGAAAGGTGCAGGTAAAACTTGCGGATCGCGGTTCCATTGCGTGTCAGGTGGCGCTCCCAGGCGTTGATGTCTTCGAACCGCTCCTTCCAGACGTCGGCGCCGAGCAGCGACGGCGGCACGTGCTGAGCCGCGAGATACTCGGGATGCACGCGCACCACCAGAGTTTCCTCGTAGTGCGAGCGATTGAACACACCGATGCGTCCACGTTGCGGCAATGCGATCTGGTGACGCCACAGGAAGTCGTGATCAAGCTCGTGCGCGGTCGGCGCCTTGAACGAGGTGACCTGGAACCCGGCGGGATTGAGCCCGGCGAAAACGCGGCTCATCAGACTGTCCTTGCCGGACGCGTCCATGCCCTGGAACACCAGCAACAGCGACCATCGGTCCTGTGCGGCGAGTTTCTCCTGCAGGTGCGACAGCCTTTCGGCCGCGGCGGCGAGCAGCGCCTTGCCCTTGCTCTTGCCTTCGGCACCGAACGGTCCGGCATCGTCGCAAGCGAACTTTGCCAACCGGAAGCGCGCGCCCTTGCGGATGGTGTAGTCGCGCGCCAGCGCAGCATCAATCTTCAGTGCGGCCATGTGCGGTTCCGTCGTGTCTCGTCCGCACAGCATGCCGCAATCGCCCCTTCGGTGGACCCGCGCCACTTGCGCCTGTCCAATTGCGACCCGGAACACACGCCCTTCGCCAGGCACCTCGTCAACGGTGGGCCGTGCTGTCGTCGAGAAATGGCCGCTACGCGCCTCACCTGCACCCTCGTCATCGCCGCATTCGCGGGAATACTGCGGTGGGGGACAAGCCGGCGGGATGAGGGAGCTGGAGCGGGCCCTTGACGCGATGCAGCATCCCGGCGAGTCTGGCCGACCCTGGTCGCACGGCAAGTTCCATGTGTGGATTCATCGCGGTATTCGATCCCAGTGGCGGGGCCCGGCAACTGCGCGAGCAGGTGGTCGCGCAGTCGCGCCTGATTCGCCATCGCGGGCCCGACTGGAGCGGCGTGCACGCGGACGACCGGGTGGTGATCGCACACGAACGGCTCGCCATCGTCGACGTCACGCACGGTGCGCAACCACTGCTGTCGCCGGGTGCTGCACAGGTGCTCGCCGTCAACGGCGAGATCTACAACCATCGCGAACTGCGCGCCAGCCTGCCCGCGTATGCCTTCACCACCGAGTCGGATTGCGAACCAATCCTGCCCCTGTATCTCGAAGCCCGCAGCGAAAGGTCCTTTGCCGCGATGCTCGAGCGGCTCAATGGCATCTTCGCCTTTGCGCTGTGGGATGCGGAAACCGGCGAATGGCTGATCGCCCGCGATCCGATCGGCGTCATACCGCTCTATTGCGGTCACGATGCCGATGGTCGCCTTTGGGTCGCCTCGGAATTGAAGGCAATCTCGGAAGTCTGCGCCGCGGTCGAGATCTTCCCGCCCGGTCACTACCAGACGTCGTCCGATGACGTGCCGCAACCCTGGTACCAGCCGACGTGGCGCGACTTCGCGATTGTGGAGGAGGGTCCGGTAGATTCCCGCGCCTTGCGCGAAGCCCTCGACGCCGCCGTGCATCGCCAGCTGATGACCGACGTGCCGTTCGGCGTGCTGCTCTCGGGCGGGCTCGACTCCTCGCTGATTGCAGCCATCACTGCGCGCTTCGCGACGCGGCGCGTGGAGAGCGACGACACGCAGCCGGCGTGGTGGCCGCGCCTGCATACCTTTTCGATCGGTCTGGAAGGCGCCCCCGATCTGTTGGCGGCGCGCACCGTCGCGGAGCATCTCGGTTCGGCGCACCACGAGTTCCATTTCACCGTGCAGGAAGGTCTCGACGCGCTCGACGACGTCATTCGGCACGTCGAGAGCTACGACACCACCACCATCCGCGCCTCCACGCCCATGTACCTGCTGGCGCGCCGCATCCGCGCCATGGGCATCAAGATGGTGTTGTCCGGTGAAGGGGCGGACGAGATTTTCGGCGGCTATCTCTACTTCCACATGGCGCCCGACGATCGGGAGTTCCACGAGGAATGCGTGCGCAAGCTCGACGCGCTGCATCTCTACGACTGCCAGCGGGCCAACAAGGCGATGGCTGCGTGGGGCGTCGAGGCGCGGGTGCCCTTCCTCGATCGCGAGTTCCTCGATGTCGCGATGTCGATGGCACCGGCGCGCAAGCGTCCCGGCCATGGACGCATCGAGAAGGACGTGTTGCGTGAGGCCGGACGCGACCTGTTGCCGGAGTCCATCCTCTGGCGGCAGAAGGAGCAGTTCTCCGACGGCGTCGGCTATGCCTGGATCGATTCGCTCAAGGCGCATGCGCAGTCGCAGGTCAGCGATGCGCAGATGGCCGCGGCGCCCAAGCGCTTTCCGGTCAACCCGCCTGCCTCGAAGGAAGCCTACTTCTATCGCAACCTCTTTTCGCGTCACTTTCCCGGCGACGCCTGTGCCCGGCTGGTGCCAGCAGGCCCGTCCATCGCGTGCTCCACACCAACTGCGTTCCGGTGGTCGCAGTCCTTTGCCGCGAACAACGATCCCTCGGGCCGTGCGGTACTCGGCGTCCACGCCCAGGGCGCGCAGGCTTCCTGATCCGGTGCCCGGAGCGACCCAGCGAGGGCGCGCGGCCGGATGTGCGGCCTCTGCCGACGCAGGACTTCGGTGATTCTCCGCATGCAGCGCGTGGATTCCCGCGCTCATGGACATGAAGAGGATGGAACGGGCAGCGACACGCTGACGACCGCGCAGGTTGAAGTTACTCTTGCCCAATGAGCTCGTACCCACTTCACGTCGTGATCCTTGCCGCAGGCGAAGGCAAGCGCATGCATTCGGCACTGCCAAAGGTGCTGGCCCCGCTCGCGGGCAAGCCGATGCTGGCGCATGTGCTGGAGAGCGCACGCGCACTCGACCCCGCCGCGCTGCACGTCGTCCATGGTCACGGCGGCGACGCGGTACGGGCGGCGTTCGCCGACGCGGACGATATCCAGTGGCCACTGCAGCGCGAACAGCACGGCACCGGCCACGCCGTGCAGCAGGCGATGCCGGCCATCCCGGACGATGCACGCGTGCTGGTTCTCTATGGTGATGTTCCGCTGATCCGCCCCGCGACGCTGCGACCGCTGGTTGACTGCAAGGCGCCGCTGGTGGCGCTGGTGGCGGATCTAGATGACGCCACCGGCTACGGCCGCATCGTGCGCGACGCTGAAGGCAATATTGCCGCCATTGTCGAGGAGCGCGATGCCAACGCCGACCAGCGCCGCATTCGCACCATCAACACCGGTTTCCTTGCGGCTGACGCTGCGCCCCTGCGGCGATGGCTGGATGGATTGCGCGCCGACAATGCGCAAGGCGAGTTGTACCTGACGGACATATTCGCTGCCGCTGCGGCCGAGTTCGAGGCCAGCGAGATGCTCCACGTGCAGGATCTGGATGAAGTCCAGGGCGCCAACGACCGCTGGCAACTGGCGCAGATCGAGCGCGCGCTGCAGCGACGATCGGCGCAGGCGCTGGCATTGCGGGGGGTGCGCCTTGCCGATCCCGCCCGCATCGACATACGCGGTGAGATCGAAGTGGGACGGGATGTCTTTATCGACGTCGACGTGGTGCTGGAGGGTCGCGTGGTACTCGGCGACGACGTCAGCGTGGGTCCATTCACGCGCCTGCGGGATGTCGAGATCGGTGCCCGCAGCGTGGTGCATGCGCACTGCGACATCGAAGGTGCGACGGTGGGAGAGGATGCACGTGTCGGGCCCTTCGCACGCCTGCGACCGGGCACCGAGCTCGCAGCGGACACGCACGTGGGCAATTTCGTCGAGATGAAAAAGACGCGTCTCGGACGCGGCGCCAAGGCCAATCACCTGAGCTACCTGGGCGATGCGGTGATCGGCGCGGAATCGAACATCGGCGCCGGCACCATCACCTGCAACTACGACGGCGTCAACAAGTGGACCACCACCATCGGCGAGCGGGTATTCGTGGGGTCGAATTCCTCGCTGGTGGCCCCGCTGGTCATCGGCGACGGCGCAACCCTGGGCGCGGGTTCCGTCATCACGCGCGACGCACCCGCGGGTGAGCTGACGCTGTCGCGCGCACCGCAGATGACGGTTCCCGGCTGGAAGCGGCCGGCAAAGCAAACGCAATAGACGTCAATCCCGGCGCAGCGCCGACTGGAGTGCTCCCGCCAGCGGTTCGAATTCCGCTGCGCCCATCGTGTTGCTGCTCACCCACATCAAGGTGCCATGGTCCTCGATCATTGCCTGTCTGGAGACGACATCGATGCGTGGATGCAGCGTGTAGCGCAGCGTACGCTCACCCGGCTCGCCAGACTGGACGACATTCCGCAAGCGTCCACGCAGACTCTCCAGCCAATGATCGAAGTAGCGCTCGATCTTCTGCGGCGGGTTGTAGCGGGTGTTCATGGTCTGCACGGTGTACAGCGCTATGTCGAGCTGCTCGACGCCGCGATTGTCGGTCCACGCGCAGGCACCTGCCCCATCGGTGGGGTAATAGCTACGCGTGTGCAGGCTCGCTAGTGCCGGAATGCCCTGCAACGCTGCACAAAGATCTACCCGGTCTGCACCCATCAATGGATGCGAGCGCATGCGCCAGTTCCAGAATGGCCACGCAAAGGCCACCACCAGCAGCAGCAGAAGCATTGCTCCGGCGCCATGGCGACGCCGCGTCCAGGTATCGATAATCAATGGAGGGTCCGCAAAGATGAGCGCCCGCGATTGTGTCGCAAATGCCTGCCGCACGATTCGTACGCATGCCATGGACTCATGCTCGACTCAAGTCCCATCGAAGCAGGAACTCCGCGCTCAACCCACATGACGCAGGGCCTGGAATCCTCACCCCAACCCCTCTCCCGGCGGGAGTGGTGCTTGCTTATGGCGACACATACGTTTGCCGTATGGACGCATGCTTGCCTCGCGCTGTCTCTTTCCTCTATCCCCGGGGAGACAAGGAGTTTCTGGGCACGATCAGTTGGGGAGGGTGAGGGCGACGCAAAGGCCGCCGCCGTCGCGGTTGAGCAGCGCGATCTGTCCGCCGTGCGCTTCCGCGATCTCGCGTGCGAGGGCAAGCCCAATGCCCGTGCCGTGCCGCTTGGTTGAATAGAACGGCAGCAGCGCGTTGGCGAGTACCGCCGCGTTCATGCCGGCGCCGCGATCCAGCACTTCGATCCGCCAGCGTTCGCGCTGCATGCGAATGCGCA
>JBBQNY010000183.1:0-5820 GCA_038330365.1 Lysobacterales bacterium
TGCGCTGGCTTGCTGGCGTCGATAGCTGGCTCGCGAGTGCGCGCGGTCAGGCACGTAACCCGCAGCGCTGCCATTGCGATGCAGCTCACGACAAATCGTGCTGGCGGCACGGCCGAGGCGCTCGCCGATGGTTCGAAAGGAATGTCCTGCTTCGCGCAACGCATGGACTTGGTATCGTTCGGACTGGGTCAGGTGACCTCTGAGCATGAGCAACTCCACTTGGCGGTGTAGTGGCCCAGGCTACGTCACCTGGTCCACCTCACCGCTGAGTGTGTTGCGTTTCAAACTTGAATCCACCCTGTCAACCCACGAAAACAGAACAGGGGTCAGAGTGGACTTTTCCTACAGCTGAAGTGAGCAATTGCGCGATAACGGTGTCAGGGTCACTTCCGGCATCGTCGACCGAGCGATGTCGCGCTTGAAGTGCCGCAAACCTGGGTCAGCAAAAACCCGAGTTTTTATTCGCGCGAACCCAACCCCTGCGCTAGCGCATCGAACACCACGCGGATCCGAGGCGAAGTTCGAAGTTCGCGGTGGGTGACCAGCCAGATCGGGAAGCGCAAGGGCGGCACGTCGTCGAGCACTCGGATGATGCCCGGGGTGTCGTGGGCGATCTCGTCGATCATGGCGCCGATGCCCATGCCGTTGCGCACCAAGGCCCATTGGGCCATCGAGTGGTCGGCATAGCAGCTGAAGTTCGCCTCGGTGATTGGCAGGCCGTGCTGGTTCAGCCAAGCCAGGTAGTGGCCTGAGCGATCCGAGCCGACGAAGGGCAGATGGGCCGCTTCCATGGCTTGGCGCGGATGGCCGTGGATATTCACCCACTCTTCGGACGCATAGAAGTTGGCCGCTGGCTCCCGGATCAATCGGGCGATCAGCTCCGGCTGCTCGGGCTTGACATGGCGGACGGCGATGTCAGCCTCGCGACGGAGCAGGTCGCTGACCGCATCCGAGGAAATCAGCTCGATGGCAATGCCCGGTTCCTTCTCGCGCAGTTGCCGCACCAACGGGGGCAGCAGGTGGGTAGCCACCGCGTCGGTCGCCGAAACCGAGACCACACCACCCACGGCCTGCGAGCGGCCACTGGCCGCCAGCCGCAGACCCGAGGCGGCTGCGCCCATGGCGCGTGCATGTTCCAGCAAGTCCAGCCCGGTGGGCGTAAGCGCCATGGTTTTGCCGACCCGCTCGAAGAGGGTCACGCCCATGCGCTGCTCGATGGCCGCTACCTGGCGGCTCAGGGTGGGCTGGGTCAGACCCAGTTTGCGGGCGGCCGCCGATAGCGAGCCGGTTTCAGCGGTCTCCAGAAACGCCTTCAGTTGGTTCCAGTCGAGGTTGTCCATACGCGGATGTATATGTTCCCTGCAATTTAGCGCAATTCCTATCGGGTTTGCGCATGTATAGCATTCTCGCACCGCCTTGAACGAATCACCTTTCTGCTCATGCCGTCACCCATCATCTCCTCACTCGCAGAAGACTCGGCACCCGCCCATGCGGCAGCGTCGGCCGCCCGCAAGGCGCGTTTCTGGGACCGTATCGCCGTCAAATACGCTGCCGACTCGATTGCCGATATGGCAGGCTACGAGGCCACCCTGCTCCGCGTGCAAGGCCTGCTTTCTGCGGATCAGGACGTGCTCGAGATCGGCTGCGGCACGGGTACCACCGCGTTGCGCTTGGCGCCGTTCACCCGACGCCTGCTGGCAACTGATGTCTCGGCCGGCATGATCGCCATCGCTCGCAAGAAACTGGCCGCCGAGCCGGTACCGCAGTTGCGCTTTGACGTTGCCGACGCCGAAGCGGAGGTGGCCAGTGAAGGCGAGTACGACGCGGTGCTGGCCTTCAATCTGCTGCATCTGGTGACCGACCTCGACCGTGCGCTGGAACTGGCAATGCGAGCCTTGCGTCCGGGTGGCCTGATGATCTCAAAGACGGCCTGCATCTCCGAGATGAACCCGCTGATTCCCTACCTTGCACTGCCCTTGATGCGAGCTATCGGCAAGGCACCCCATGCGCTGTGTTTCGACGCCGAGGGGCTGCAGTCAGCCATCGCCAACCAGGGAATGGAAATTGTGGCGGTCGAGAGACACGGCACCCGCGGCAAGGACTTCCGCGTCTTCATCGTAGCCCGCAAGCCGGCCTGACTTCGCCTTCTCACAGCAGACCCTGGTGCAGACCAGGGTCGGACTTCGTTCGCCTTGCGTTTTTGCAGGCTCTCCCTTTTTCCAATCTTTTGACACTTAGGACTCACATGCAAAACCACCCAGCTTCGCCAACCCTTTCTCAAGTACCCGACTTCGACTTGTTCGTCCAAGCCGCATCAGCGTTCCGTGCGTTTCACGGAGGCAAGGCTCGTTCGGATCGAATCGATGCCATGGAAGGCGGCCGTCCTTCCGAACACGATCAACGCGGCAACTCCGCCGTGAACTCGGTCACGGCGCTGCAGGCCGTACTCGCTGCCACCTTCCTGGTGCTGTGCCCGCTGGTGCAGGCGCAATCGGTTCCGGACGCGTCGGCCTATGGGCTCACTGGTCGCATCGGCCTGGGCGTGGCGACCCTTCCCACCTACGAGGGCAGCCCGAACCGCCGCACGCTGGCGGGACCGGACCTGTCGCTCAGCTATCAAAGCCGCGATTGGGGCAGCATCGAGCTCGGTCAGCGTGGGCTGCTTTGGAACGCCGTTGAATCGGGCCGATTCCGATTCGGCGTGGTCGCGCAGTTCGATCCCGGTCGCAAGGACAAGGACACAACGACATTGAACCCGACCCCTGGCGACGATCGCCTGGCCGGCATGGGTAACGTGAAGGGCAGTACCGAGGCTGGCGTGGGTGTGGGCTATGGACCGGTGATGCTGATAGCGCGCCAGTCGCTGGGTGGGAGCGGCCCCACGCGCACTCAGGCGGACCTCACCGTCGAGATTCCGTGGTCGGTGTCCGACCGGTTGGGCGTCAGTTTTGCTTTCGGCGCGACGTGGGCTGATCAGAACTATATGCAGACCTACTTCGGCGTGACGGCAGCCCAGGCGCAGGCTACATCGTTCTCCGCGTACAGGCCGAAGTCGGGGTGTCGCAAGGTCGATGCCAGTGTCGGTGCCGAGTACGCCATGACATCGAACTGGAAGTTGCAGGCCAACGCGGGATTCTCGCGGCTTGGTGACGATGCCGCGGCGAGCCCGATCGTCGGCCGGCGCAATGGAACGTCGGCGGCGCTGGCGGTGGCCTATGCGTTCTAAATCATTTCCCTTTGATCACACCTTGATCGCGCATGCCACGTTGCCATGATCCGCACTTTCAGCCGACCGATTCCGCGTGTTCTGGCCTTGGTCTTTTTCACCTCCATCACGGTGATGTTGGCCGCTGCCAACGTGGTGCTGATCCCGTTTGGGACATTGCCCGAGAACAACCCGCGGCTCGCCTCCGTTCCGGTTGCACTGTTCCTGCATTCGCTCGCGGGCGTGCTGTTCGGCGTACTCGGGCCGCTGCAGTTTGTGCGCGCTCTTCGTCGCCGATTCGGGACTCTGCACCGTCTGGCCGGACGAGTCTTTGCGCTTGCGGGAGCGGGCGTGGCGCTGTCGGGGCTGGCGATGCTGCTGCAGGTCGAGAGCATGGCAACCGGTCTTCTGGATGCGGCACGCGGAGTCTTCGGCCTGGCGCTGATCACAGCGCTGGTGCTGGGGGTGGCGGCGGCACGGTCACACGACATGCTTCGTCATCGGGCTTGGATGATCCGCGCCTATGCCATTGGCATGGGTTCGGGAACCATCGCGCCGGCCTTGTTCCCCATCTTCCTGATCGCCGATGAGCCACCCATGGGGCTGGCCACTGACATCGCGGTTGTCGGCATGTGGCTGCTGACCATCGCGGTGGGGGAATGGGTCGTCCGCAGGCTTGCGTCGGACGTTGGCAACTTTCGAGCACGAGTTGTACGCGCGTAGTTGCGCAGTATTCCCAACAGAAACCTGGCCATGCCGGCCTCCCTCCAAAAAACTTAACCAAAGGCTGCCTTCCCCATGTCGAACCTTCGAAGTCTCACCGCGATACTCACCGGTGTTCTCTTTTGCAGCAGCGCTTTTGCGGCCGAGGGACGCGCCAGCATCGGCTTCGCGATCAACGCGGTCACCTCGGGCGGCTTCTTCAGCCAGACGCTTGAGCGCGTCAAAGTCACCAAAGTCCTGCCGGGCTCCCCGGCTGAAGACGCCGGCCTGCTCGTCGGCGACGTCATCGTCACTGCGAACAAGACGCCCATTCGCGGCTCATCTTCCAGCGATCTTTCTGCAATTCTGCGCGGCCTGAAAGTGGGCGACCACCTGCGCCTTGAAGTTGATCGATCAGGCGAAACGAAAGCCATCGATATCGTCGGTGGCGCCAGGAAATGAGCGCAGCACAGACAGCCTCGACGTTTCTGAAACAGGGTGGTCAAGATCTCGCCTCGATCAGCTCCATTGATTGATGGCGGAGTTCTCCAGCCTGGAGGCAACAAAGGAAAAACCGTGCGTCAACTTGCCGATCGAACACATCGCGCTATTCGCATTCTGCGCAGGAATAAAGTACTCACTTCCCAACTTGTCAAAGTGACCCTGGCGGCCATGATGGCGGCCGGAATTTTTGTGGGAAAAATGGCGTCCACGACAGGTGCAGAGCGGATCGTCGCGCCGTCGTCAGAAGCAGGCGTGATCGTGCCGAATTATTTCGGCCAGACGATCGCGGCGAGTGGAAACTGGTTGCTGATCGGATGGCCTTATGCGCGAGTCGGCGCGGTCTTTTGCGAGCAGGGAACGATTCAACTCTTTGCTGATTCGTCGGCAGGCTGGCGCCACATTCGACGCTTGGCGGTCGCCGACATCGCGCCATTTGACTGGACCGGATACAGCGTCGCCTTGAGTCCGGCTGGCTTGGTCGTTGGCGCGCCAGAGTCGAATGACCCTGTCTGCGGTTCTGATGAGACCTGCAGCGTGATTCGTTTCGAACGCAGCTTGTCGCTGTTCTTGCATGGGTTTGAAACAACGCCTTGAAAGCCGGCCACGGGTCGCGGAATACATTGATCCCAACGCCAGCCAAAACTTTCAGTTCCGGAAAGCAGTCCGTGGAAGAAACTCGAGCGTGCCGTTGCTCGAAGCCTTCTGCGCGCGGCGACGAGCTGTTCGCTTGCAACGTCTCGCAGTCCTCTCTCCATAACCCTAACAGGAGATTTCCATGCTTCTCGCTTCCTTGATCTTTTCCGCAGCAACGTCCTCGTTGCCACCCTCCGACGACTGGATCGTCGGCCAGGGAACGGGCATCTGCACTGCCACCGACGTCGATTTCTCGGACCGCGCCCATGGCCTGGCCTCCTGCGCGTTCAGCGATGCGATGACAACCAACGATGGCGGCCTGTCCTGGAATGTTTTCCCGACCGGGCTGCAGCAGAGCCTGCTCGTCGCCCACGCCGTCACGCCGAGCGAGCTTTATCTTGCCCGGCGCGGCCTGTATCGCAGCATCAACGGCGGAGCAAGCTGGAACGAAGTTGGCAACCTCAGCTCGAATGGCGGTAGCGTGTTTGACCTGTATTTCGAAGGCTCGCGAATCCTCGCCTTGCAGGGCGGCAACATCCGCTACAGCAACGATAGCGGTGCAAGCTGGCAGGTTGGCTTTGCCGCGCAGCAAGACGTCGTCCTCGACGAATTGCACTTCCCAAGTAGCCAAGTGGGTTATGCAAGCGGCGGTATCACCACGGAGTTGGGCAGCATCGGCAGCGTGGTGCGGACGCAGGATGGCGGCGTTAGTTGGAATCTCCTCAGCTTTCCCTTTGGCCAGATCACGGCTGCGGACTTCAGTGACGAGTCCCACG
>JBBQNY010000184.1:0-5809 GCA_038330365.1 Lysobacterales bacterium
GAACAGGCCGCAGGTATGGCGGGTGACCGCTGGATCGGGCCAGGCGATCTCAAGATCGAGCGTGCGCGCCGCGTAGGCGAAGAGTGGTGCTTGCCGTGCGCCTGCGACCCACATGGAGCCCCTGTAGGAGCGCGCTGGCGCGCGATGGCGCCATGCAACATCGGGCCTAACGCCCCACCGACCATGACGCCATCGCGCGCGAGCACGCTCCTACACGAGTCTGGGGCGAACGCGCGAAGAGTGGTGCTTGCCGTGCGCTTGCGACCCACATGGAGCCCTGTAGGAGCGCGCTGGCGCGCGATGGCGCCATGCAACATCGGGCCTTACGCCCCACCGACCATGACGCCATCGCGCGCGCGCACGCTCGTACACGACTCTGGGGCGAATGCGCGAAGAGTGGTGCTTGCCGTGCTCCTGCGACCCACATGGAGCCCTTGTAGGAGCGCGCGGGCACGCTCCGGCATTGGCCCGCGGGTGTGCGGTCAGCCTGTTTGCCCTGCGACGGCGACGCAGTCGGCGTGAAGCCCCTGTCGCTGCACGCCTGCCGGATCAGTCCTGATCTTTCATCCAGTCGTCCATGCGCTGCTGCATCTCGGCGGCGATGTCCGGTTCCAGCGGGTTGGGGCCGCCAGAATAATCGGACCCACCTGGCGCCTTGCGATAGTGCCCTTTGCAGTTGCGCGAGCGCAGCCCGGCGCGGCAGAATGCGCGCCCTCGCTTGAAACCACGCCGACGGCCCCCATCCTTGGACCGTCCGCCCCGGTATCGGGCGTTTTTTTACGATCCGGTACTGGCACTCGTGACATGAGACTGCCAAACGGCAACAGGCCGGACCCGGATTTTCTTCCACGTTCACCCAACAGAGGTTCGATCATGAACATGAAACCGTTGCACGACCGCGTGATCATCAAGCGCATGGACGAGGAAAAGATGTCGGCTGGCGGCATCGTCATTCCCGACTCGGCGGCCGAGAAGCCGATCCGGGGCGAGATCGTCGCCGTGGGCGAGGGCAAGCCGCTCGACAACGGCCAGGTCCGCGCGCTCAAGGTCAAGAAGGGCGACAAGGTGTTGTTTGGCAAGTACTCGGGCACCGAAGTGAAGGTCGACGGCACCGATTACCTGGTGGTCCGCGAGGACGACATCTTCGCCGTCATCGGCTGATCCAGCCGGGCCGCACGGCGCCGGAACAGGGCATCCGCCCTTTGATCCGCCCGCAGGCCTGCCACCCGCTTCGAATACCCGTTCCGGGCGCCGCCCGGACGCATGCATATCAATGAGGAATTGCACACATGGCAGCTAAAGAAGTCCGTTTTGGCGAAGATGCGCGCTCGCGCATCCTCAAAGGCGTCAACACCCTGGCCAACGCCGTCAAGGTGACGCTCGGCCCGAAGGGCCGCAACGTTGTGCTCGAGAAGAGCTACGGCGCCCCGACCATCACCAAGGATGGCGTGTCCGTCGCGAAGGAAATCGAGCTCGCCGACAAGTTCGAGAACATGGGCGCGCAGATGGTGAAGGAAGTCGCCTCCAAGACTTCCGACGTCGCCGGTGACGGCACCACCACCGCCACCGTGCTCGCGCAGGCGATGATCCGTGACGGCATGAAGGCGGTCTCCGCCGGCATGAACCCGATGGATCTCAAGCGCGGTCTCGACAAGGCCGTCATCGCGGCGGTCGAAGAGCTCAAGAAGCTCTCCAAGCCGACGGCGGACGACAAGGCCATCGCGCAGGTCGGCACGATCTCCGCAAACTCCGATGAGTCGATCGGCCAGATCATCGCCGAGGCGATGCGCAAGGTTGGCAAGGAAGGCGTCATCACCGTCGAGGAAGGCTCGGGCCTGGACAATTCGCTCGACACCGTCGAGGGCATGCAGTTCGACCGCGGCTATCTGTCGCCGTACTTCATCAACAACCAGCAGAGCATGAGCGTCGAGCTCGACAGCCCCTACATCCTGCTGCACGACAAGAAGATCTCGAACGTGCGCGAGCTGCTGCCCGTGCTCGAGGGCGTTGCCAAGTCCGGCAAGCCGCTCCTGATCGTGGCCGAGGAAGTCGAGGGTGAGGCGCTCGCGACGCTGGTGGTCAACACCATCCGTGGCATCGTCAAGGTCGCGGCCGTCAAGGCGCCGGGCTTCGGTGATCGTCGCAAGGCGATGCTCGAGGACATGGCGCTGCTCACCGGCGGCACCGTGATCTCGGAAGAGGTTGGCCTGCAGCTCGAGAAGGCGTCGCTCAAGGACCTGGGCCAGGCGCGCAAGGTCGTGATCACCAAGGAGAACACGACCATCATCGACGGCAATGGCGAGAAGGCCAGCATCGAAGGTCGCATCAAGCAGATCAAGGCGCAGATCGAGGACACCACCTCGGACTACGATCGCGAGAAGCTGCAGGAGCGCGTGGCCAAGCTGGCCGGCGGCGTTGCGGTGATCAAGGTCGGCGCAGCCACCGAGATCGAGATGAAGGAAAAGAAGGCGCGCGTCGAAGACGCCCTGCACGCCACGCGTGCGGCGGTCGAAGAAGGCGTGGTGCCCGGCGGCGGTGTGGCACTCATCCGCGCGATGGCGGCGGTCAAGAACCTCAAGGGTGACAACGAGGATCAGAACCACGGCATCGTCATCGCGCGTCGCGCGATGGAAGCGCCGCTGCGCGAGATCGTTGCCAACGCCGGCGAAGAGCCGTCAGTGGTGCTGAACAAGGTGCTCGAGGGCAAGGGCAACTTCGGCTACAACGCCGCGACCGGCGAGTTCGGCGACATGATCGCGATGGGTATTCTTGATCCCACCAAGGTCACGCGCTACGCGCTGCAGAACGCCGCGTCGATCGCTGGCCTCATGATCACCACCGAGGGCATGGTGGCCGAGCTGCCGAAGAAGGAATCGGCAGGCGGCGGCGGCGGCCATGACCACGGCGGCGGCGGCATGGGCGGCATGGATTTCTGATCCAGCGCCCCGCTTCGCAACACGCGTCACGCAACATCGCATCACCGAAAAGGCCCGCTCACGCGGGCCTTTTCATTGGGTGCAATCAGATTCGAACCAGCTTGCGGCCGATTCTGCAGAGGATTACTCTGCACATGCTTCGCCCGGAGGGCCACGAGATGCTGAAGCCCCGCGAACGCGAAAAGCTGATCAACGCTGTCGTTTATTTCGCTTCCAACACGGCACATTGCGGCAAGATCAAGCTGATCAAGCTGCTCTACTTGCTTGACTTCGAACACTTTCGTCAAACGGGCCTCAGCGTCACGGGCCTGGACTACAGCGCATGGAAGCTGGGTCCTGTCCCAGCCGCGTTCTTCCAGGAGTGGGAGCAATGGCAGCAGGACTTTGCCGACGCGATCGAGATCCAGCCTGAACGGGTTTTCGACTACGACCTGCAGAAGGTTGTCCCCCGGGTCGAATTCGACGACGGGCACTTCACGCGCCGTGAGCTGCGACTTATGCAGCAGTTGGCGCAGCGCTTCCGAGATGAACTCTCGAAGCCGCTTGTGAGTTTCACCCATGACGAGAAAGGGCCCTGGTCGAAAATCTGGGAATCCGGGCGTGGTTTCAACCGGCACATTCCCTACTCTCTAGCCATCCGCGATGACGATCCCCACGCCGACGCGGTCCGGGAGTACGCCGACGAGCAGGCCTCGATGCGCGAGGTTCTTGGTGTGATGCACTAGACGCGATGCGCGTCGGCTGCATCTACCACCACGACGCGTTTTATGCTGACCGCGACACCGGGGCGCTGCTGGGCAAGTATCTGGTGATCCTCGCCCTCCCGCACGCGGCTGACGTGGTGTTTCGCGTGTTGACCAGCCGGCATGCGTCACTGCGGCGTCCTGGCTGTTATCACGGCGCGCCGTATCCGGGCTTTGCGCTCGGCGTGCCGGGCGGTGAACTGACCCGTCCCACATGGGTCGACCTGCGCGAGCAGGACGACTACGACCGGGATGTGTTCCGGGGACGAATGGGCAAAGGCTTCATTCGTTCAGTGCTGCAGCTTGACGCGAACCCCGTGCGGGATCTGCTCGACTGTGCCGCAGGCGCGGACGATGTCACCCCCATGCAGGAGCGTCACATCCGCAACGCGAAGGCAGCCCTGGGCACCTGATCTGCGACAATCCCGGCCCCGTAAACCGTGGGTCGAGATCGCGCACCAATGACCAGGGACCAGCTCAAGCAACTCGAAAGGGACCTCTGGACGGCGGCTGACAAGCTGCGCGCCAATTCCGATCTCAAGGCCAGCGAATACTCGACGCCGGTGCTCGGCATCATCTTTCTGAAGTTTGCCGACAACAAGTACCGCCAGCACGAGGACGCCATCCTCGCCGAGTACCAGAAGCTGAAGGGCACGCGTCGCGAGAAGGCGATGCAGGAGATCGCGATCCAGCGCTGCGGTTTCTATCTGGCCAGCACGGCGCGCTACGACTATTTGCTGCACCTGCCCGAAAAGGAAGACATCGCCAAGGCCATCCGCCACGCGATGGACTCGATCGAGGACAGCAAGCCCGAGTTGCGCGGCGTCCTCCCGCAGCAGGAGTACGACCGCTTCAATCGGAATGAGCGCAACCGGCATATTCCGAAGGCGCTGCTGAAGCTGTTCTCCGATATTCCGCTGGACGCAACTGGCGACGTATTCGGACAGATCTACGAATACTTTCTCGGCAACTTCGCCATGAGCGAAGGGCAGGGCGGTGGCGAGTTCTTCACCCCGCGCTCGGTGGTCCGCCTGATGGTGGAGATCATCGAGCCGCACGGCGGCAAGGTGTTCGATCCGGCCTGTGGTTCCGGCGGCATGTTCGTGCAGTCGGCGCAGTTCATCGATCAGCACCGCGAAGATCACGCCGCCGATCTCGACGTGTACGTCTGCGGTGCCGAGAAGACGCTCGAAACCGTCAAGTTGGCCAAGATGAATCTGGCGGTCAACGGCCTGCGGGGCGAGATTCGCCAGGCCAACACCTACTACGAAGATCCCTTCAACGCGCTCGGCGAGTTCGACTACGTGCTGGCCAATCCCCCCTTCAACGTCGACGACGTTGCGGTGGACAGCGTGGAGAAGGATCCGCGCTTCAACACCTACGGCATACCGCGCAACAAGACCCGCGCCAACAAGAAAGACAAGGACGGCAACAATGCCGAGGAGACCGTGCCCAACGGCAACTACCTCTGGATCAACTTGTTTGCGACCTCGCTGAAAGCCAACGGCCGCGCCGCGCTGGTGATGGCCAACTCGGCCTCGGACGCGCGCCATTCCGAGGCCGACATCCGCCGCCAGCTGATCGAAAATAATCTTATCTACGGCATGCTCAGCCTGTCGTCCAACCTGTTCTACACCGTCACCCTGCCGGCCACGCTGTGGTTCTTCGACCGCAACAAGGCCGATGACAAGGTGCTGTTCATCGACTCACGCAACATCTATACCCAGATCGACCGCGCGCATCGTGAATTGAGCGAAGCACAGATCCAGAACATCGCCATCATCCCGCGCCTGCACAAGGGCAGGCGACACGAGTTCATCGCGCTGATCGACCGCTACTTTGCACAGGGTCTGGAAAGTCTGCTCGGACACAACGCCACGGTGGCGCCGATGGTCGATCAGCTAATGACGGTGCTGGATGAGCAGGATGATCGAGAAGCGGTGGCTCTGTGCAGGACCGCTGCCGGCGAAATGCTGTCCCTGTGGGCCGATCTGACCCCGCTGGTCAAAGCGCAGCAGGCCTATCAGGCCAAACACGGCGACAGCGACAAGGTCGACAGCCGGAACGTGGCGCAGCAGACCCTGCGTGCGCGGTACACGCCGTTCTTCCAGGGCCTGCACGCCAGCCTCA
>JBBQNY010000185.1:0-5775 GCA_038330365.1 Lysobacterales bacterium
AAATATCCTTGATGATCTCGCGCTTCGGCGGCACGATTTTGCTGACGCCGATCATGGTGTAGATGTACTGCATGGGGCTTGGTTTCCGGAAAGAGGCGGGTGCGGCGCGTCGGGCGCTGCGGCGGACGAATTGGAACCAGAGGGCGGGGACGGGACGCGCCAGCCCAGTTCCCGACTCCGTCGATGGCGTCAGCCAGGGTCCGGAACGGCAACTGCAGCTGGCACGCCCAATCCGGCGCGATCCTGCTTCCGCTTCCTCCGCGACAGACCGCTACTCCTGAACGCGCGAAGGCGCGAGATCGAGGAATTCAGCGAAGGCCCGGTGGACGGGAGCGGTATTGTAAAGCCTGCCGCGCGCAGCGCGAATGCGTTCCCGGATCGCATTGCGCCGCGGAGAGTCCCGCACCAGCTCGATCGCACGCTGCCGGTAGTCGTCGGGATCGCGCGCGATCAGCTCGGGAACGCCGAGATGAGCCAGCAGCGCGGCGGTTTGCCGCGACCGCATCGACGCGCCCGGGAGCGCGACGATGGGCAGACCTTCCCCCAGCAGGTCGAGTGAGCTCATGCCGCCCGACCAGCCGATGGAGTCGAGCGCGAGATCGCACTGTCCTGCGAGTCCTCTGAACTCGCGCAGGCCGAGCAACGGATGTGACACCAGTTGCCGTTCCGCGTTGCCACCCGCTGCCTGCAGGAGTTGCCCGAGCCGGTCGAGAAGGGCCCGGCGCACCGCTGCAACCGGGCTCGGCGTCAGATGCAGCCGTGCCTGCGGGCACGCGGCGAGGACGGCGACGAGGTGCTCCGCCTGTTCGGGCATGAGCTTGAATGCGCTTTGCGCGAACAGGATCTCGACGGCCGTGTCGCCGGACCCGGTGTCGACTGGCCAGCTGTGCGGTAGCCGAGCCGCCTCTGATGGGGCTTCGAGTCCGGCGCCGATTCCCGGCAGGCGCAGCAGCCGCTCGCTGTAGTGGGAGGCCCCGTCGGCGGGCTCCAGCAGATCGCTGCCGAGCATCACATCGACATTTTCGAGGCCGGTCGTGACCGGGTGACCCCAAAGGCAGGCCTGCACCGGGGCCAGACGCAGCGCCGCCAGTGCCTGCGACAGCGGGTGCATGCCGATGTCGGTGTGGACGATCACGTCGGGTGCGATCGATCCGAGCAGGTTCACCCAGTCCCTCGCTTCACGCGGCCCGGCGTGGGTACGGCCCATGCCGGCGATGATCGACTGCGTGATGACATCGCTGCGCGGATCGAGCTGCAGCAGATGCGTTTCGAATTTCGCGCCATCAAGGTTCGCAAGCAGCGGACCGAACAGTCTCGCAACGGGATGTTCGTACGTGTATGCGCTGATGAATGCGATGCGCCGACGTGCGCGCGGCACCGGTGCAGGGAGGGGCGGTTCCCCGGCCAGCGCCCGCATCATGCGCGCGACCAGTTGCCCGTATGCGCGCTGTTCGTCCAGCACATCGTCGCCCAGGTAATGCCGGTAGAACGACGTGCACTGACCGACGCAACCCCAGATCTGCTCGCGCCAGCGCGGCGACTCCCAGTCGAGAGCGGAAAAATGGTCGATGCCTTCGCGCCAGCGCCGACGGAAGTCCACAATCGACGACGCGTCGGGGTGCGCGACCGCGCGCGGCAACTGGAATCGTGCCCATTGTGCGGGCAGGAAATCCGGCGCGATGGCGAGGCAGCGGTCGAGCGCTGCATGTCCGCGCTCGAAGTCGTACGTGGAAAACGCGCGATGAGACGTCGCCATCCACTCAAGCGCAGCAGGCATGCGGTGCGCCGGGGTCGGCGCCATGAGGTTGGTCGGGTGCAGCGGCAAAGTTGTTCCCGGAGGCGGTGCGGGTCCGAGGGCCGTAAGATAACGGGCTGACGCGCCGATTTCCGGACGCCGCCGCCCACAGCACGAGGTCACTGCATGTTCGACCGTACTTCGCTTGAGACTTTCGATCCGGAGCTGGGCGCCGCGATTGCCGCCGAGCGGCAACGCCAGGAAGACCATGTCGAACTGATTGCGTCAGAGAACTACGCGAGTCCGCAGGTGATGGCGGCCCAGGGCACGGTGCTCACCAACAAGTACGCGGAAGGCTATCCCGGCAAGCGTTACTACGGCGGTTGCGAGTACGTCGACGTGGCCGAGCGTCTGGCCATCGAGCGCGTGAAGCAGCTCTTCGGCGCCGACTACGCGAATGTGCAGCCGCACTCGGGATCCCAGGCCAATGCTGCGGTCTATCTCGCGCTGCTCAAGCCCGGCGACACCATTCTCGGCATGAGCCTGGCGCATGGCGGACATCTGACACACGGCGCCAAGGTCAACTTCTCGGGCAAGCTCTTCAATGCCGTGCAGTACGGGATTGACACCGAAACCGGTCTGATCGATTTCGACGAGATTGCCAGACTCGCGGAGGAACATCGGCCGAAGATGCTGATCGGCGGCTTCAGCGCCTACTCGCGGCCCATCGCGTGGGAGCGCATGGCCGAGATCGCGAAATCGGTGGGCGCCCTGTTCTTCGTCGACATGGCGCACGTGGCCGGACTGGTGGCGGCCGGGGAGTATCCCGATCCGTTGCCGCATGCCGACGTGGTCACCTCCACCACGCACAAGACCCTGCGGGGCCCGCGTGGCGGCGTGATCCTGGCGCGCGCCAACGCCGACATCGAGAAGAAGCTGCAGTCGATGGTGTTCCCCGGTACGCAGGGCGGTCCACTGATGCACGTCATTGCCGCCAAGGCGGTCGCGTTCAAGGAAGCGCTCGAACCCGCGTTCAAGACCTACCAGCAACAGGTCGTGCGCAACGCGCGCACCATGGCGGCGACGCTGATGCAGCGTGGCTATCGCATCGTTTCCGGAGGCACCGACAACCACTTGATGCTGATCGACATGATTGGCCGCGAGGCAACGGGCAAGGATGCTGAAGAAGCGCTTGGCCGCGCCCACATCACCGTGAACAAGAACGCGGTGCCGAACGATCCGCGCTCACCGTTCATCACGTCGGGACTGCGTATCGGCACGCCTGCCGTCACCACGCGCGGCTACGGCGAGCAGGAATGCCGGGAGCTGGCGGGTTGGCTCGCGGACGTGGTGGACAATCCCGCTGACGACGCCGTGATCGGACGGGTGCGCGATCAGGTCACGGCGCAGTGCCGCGCCTTTCCGGTGTACGGCTGAGCGCTCGGTCCGGATCGGATTGCTGATACCGCATGCATTGCCCGTTCTGTCAGTTCGAGGATACGCGCGTGATCGACTCGCGCATCGGCGAGGACGGCACCTCGATTCGCCGTCGGCGTGAGTGCGCGGACTGCGGCGAGCGCTTCAACACCAGCGAGACGGCGGAAATCCGGTTGCCGGTGGTGGTGAAGTCCGACCAGCGGCGCGAACCGTTCGACGAGGCGAAACTTCGCACCAGCTTCGAGCGTGCCCTGCAGAAGCGCCCGGTTTCCGCCGACCGGATCGATACATCCGTGCGCGCGGTACTGAACGAGGCGCGCATGACCGGTGAGCGCGAGATCGCCAGCCTGCGTCTGGGGGAGTTCGTGATGCAACAGCTCAAGGTGCTCGACCAGGTCGCCTACGTGCGGTTCGCGTCCGTCTATCGCAAGTTCGACGATGTGCATGCGTTCCGGGAGGAGATCGAGCGGCTGGAGCGGGACCTTCCGGGATTGGGCAACGTGCAGCTGTCGTTGCTCACGGATGTGCCCGTAGCGCCGAAGCGTTCGCGACGGTGAAGCCACTTCTGGCCACAGTCCCGCGCCGAGGACCCGAGGCTCCCTGATGGAATTCTCGACAGTCGACCATCGCATGATGGCGCGTGCACTCGCGCTCGCCGAACGAGGCGCGTTCACCACCCGGCCCAATCCGATGGTGGGTTGCGTGATTGCGCAGCAAGGGGAAATGGTGGGGGAGGGCTGGCACGTCCGCGCGGGTGGCCCGCACGCCGAGGTCATCGCCCTGGAAGCTGCAGGTACTGCGGCGAAGGGCGCCACGGCTTACGTCACATTGGAGCCTTGTGCTCACACCGGCAAAACACCGCCCTGCAGCGAAGCGCTGATCGCCGCCGGCATCGCACGCGTGGTCGCGGCCATGGGCGATCCCCATGACAAGGTGGCGGGGCGTGGCTTTGCGAACCTTGAGAAGGCCGGGATCAAAGTCTCGACGGGATTGATGGAGGCTGCGGCGCGCGAGCAGAACCGGGGTTTCCTCTCCCGCGTCGAACGCGGCCGCCCCTGGGTGCGCGTCAAACTCGCGATGAGCCTCGACGGTCGCACCGCGCTGGCCGATGGCAGCTCGAAGTGGATCACTTCGGCCGAGGCGCGCGCCGATGCCCACCGCTGGCGTGCACGCAGCGGCGCCTTGCTGACCGCCAGTGGCACCGTGCTGGCCGACAATCCAAGATTGACCGTGCGCCTGGACGATGGTGCGGATTTCGTGCCACCGCTGCGTGTCGTACTCGACCCGGGTCTCGCGCTGCCGGCACGCGCGCATCTTCTGGACGACGCGGCGCCGACACTTGTCATACACGACGACGAGGCGCGCGTGGCGGCGCACCTGCGCACGCAGGAGCGCGCTGTCGTGGCATCCGCAGGTAGCCGCCTCGATCTCGCCGCCGTGCTTGCGCTGCTGGCCCAGCGCGGCGTCAATGAAGTGCAGACGGAAGTCGGCGCCACGCTGGCGGGATCGCTGCTGGCGCAGCAGCTGGTCGACGAGCTGCTTCTGTATGTCGCGCCGTGCATCCTTGGCGAGCGGGGGCTGCCGCTGTTCGCGGGTTTCGATCTCGCCAGCATGGAGGATCGTCACCGTTTCAACTGGATCGATCAACGCCGCGTCGGTGGCGACTGGCGTGTGTTGTTGCGCCCGGCCGCATGAGCGCCGCTGGCGCCTTCGAGGATCATTTTTCCAGCAGGGCCAATGATTACGCGCGCTGGCGGCCCGGCTACCCCGAAGCGTTGTACGACGCCATTGGGGAACACCTCCCGGCCTGCGGTTCCCTGAATGTCTGGGAGGCCGGCTGTGGCAGCGGTCAGGCGACCATGGACCTGGCGCGACGGTTTGGACCGGTATTCGCAAGCGATGCCAGTCGCGAGCAAATCGCGCTGCATCGGGCAGGCGACAACGAAGGCGCGCGCGTGCGCCTTGCGGTCGAACCCGCGGAGCACTGCTCGCTCGGGGATGCGAGCGTCCATCTGGTGGCTGTGGGTCAGGCCTTGCACTGGTTCGACCAACCGGGTTTCTTTTCCGAGTGCCAGCGTGTACTACGGCCCGGTGGTGTGCTGGCCGCATGGTGCTATCGGGACATGACGCCGCCCACTGGAATGGAGGCGGCGATCTCGGCGTTCCGGGAGGAAATCGAACCGTGGTGGCCACCGCAGCGCATCGAGGTCGAGCGCGGATATGCCGATGTCGAATGGCCGTTCGCGGCCATGGAATCGCGTACGCTGGAAATGCAGGCCGACTGGACATTGCCGCACCTTCTCGGGTATCTGTCGAGCTTCTCCGCGACGAAGCGCGCAACGCAGTCGAGCGGCGAGGATCCGGTCCAGCGTCACCGCACCGCACTCGGCCGCGGCTGGGGCGAAGTCAAACGAGTGCGGCGGGTCATGTGGCCGCTCAACCTGCATCTGCGCCGCAAGGCTGCGGACGCCGACAAGTGAGGTCTGTATGTTTACGGGATTGATCCAGGGTGTGGGCTACGTGGCGGCGCGCGAGAAGCGCGCAGGTGATATCCGGCTCCGCATCGCGGTCGGCACCTTGCCCTTCACCGACGTGGTGCTGGG
>JBBQNY010000186.1:0-5752 GCA_038330365.1 Lysobacterales bacterium
CATCAAGGTGACCATTTTCGTGACCGACATGGAGCATTTCGATGACGTCGTGGCGTTGCGGCGACAGTTCTTTTCGGCGCCGTACCCTGCCGACACGATCGCGCAGATCCAGGCCCTCTACACCCCGGCAGCGATGATCGAAATCGAGGCGATCGCCGCAGTCCGTCAACCGAAAGGGCACTGACATGCGGGCCGACATCCTGCAACGTACCAGCGCCGTGGAGGCGAGTCTGTTCTCGCCGCTCAAGCTGGGTAAGCACGTGCTTCGCAATCGGCTCGCAGTGGCGCCGATGACACGGGTCAGCGCAACCGCAGACGGCCTGGCCACGTCGAGGATGGCGTCCTACTACGCTGCCTTTGCAGCCGGGGGCTTCGCCCTGGTCGTGACCGAGGGCGTGTACACCGACACGGACTATTCCCAAGGATACCTCTTCCAGCCCGGCTTGACGAGCTCGCTTCAGCGCGACGCCTGGCGCGTCGTCGTGGACGGTGTGCATAGCCACGGAGCCGCCATCGTTGCCCAACTGATGCATGCCGGCGCGCTCTCGCAGGGCAACCCGCACCGACCCGATACGCGGGCACCTTCCGCCGTGCAGCCAAAGGGGAGCCAGATGAGCTTCTATCGCGGCGAAGGACCCTATCGGCTTCCGTATCCGATGTCGCAGGAGGACATAGACGTAGCCGTACGAGGCTTCGCTCGGGCAGCTGTATTCGCAAAAGAGGCAGGCTTCGACGGGGTCGAGATCCACGGCGCTAACGGATATCTCCTCGACCAGTTCCTGACGGACTACACCAACGTTCGCACCGATGGTTACGGCGGTGACGTGACCGGACGTCTGCGTCTGATCGTTGAAGTGATCAACGCAGTCAGAAAAGCAGTCGGGTCAGATCTGCTCATAGGCGTACGCATTTCCCAAGGCAAGGTGAACGACTACGCCCATAAATGGGCAGGGCAGGAGGCGGATGCCGAGATGGTTTTTGGCCTGCTTGCGCGCCAGCCGATCGACTATCTACACACCACGGAGTTCGAAGCCTGGCAACCGGCATTCAGCGCAAGTGGACCGAGTCTGGCTGCGCTTGCAAAAAAGCACACGCACTCGCCGGTACTGGCCAATGGTTCACTTCACGACCCATCTCGCATGTCCGGGATACTCGCCCGCGGCGAGGCCGACATGGGCTCACTGGGCCGTGGCGCCCTGATGCAGGCGGACTGGCCCGAGCGTACCCGCACCGGGCTCGCACCAGAATCATTCGACCCCGCGTTGCTGAACCCCATCGCAGACCTGGCCAATGCGGAACGAGTACGGGGAAGCGTCATCGGTAGGGCGCGCGGCTGAGTAGACGTTCGTGGCAAGCCAATTTTTGTGCCGATCGGAGATGCGGCCAGCGTCGGGCAGCGCGACTGCTGCCCGGGAAGGCGTATGAGAGCATTTCGCCGTTGGCGCCAGCTAATGCGTGGGTGTGTTGCCTAGCATCGACTTGTTGCAGTAGGTTGCACGCTCAAATTCTGCGACGTTCATTGCGATGAATTCAACGTCGGGGAACATCGCCACGAGCTCCGCAACAACGACCTTCGACAGGTGCGCCTTCTGCTCTACAGTGCGCCCTTCCATGATGCTCGCGAAGACATGGATGAAGTCTGTCCGTTTGTTTCCGACGGCATAGACGGCGAATGGAACGACCCGTACTTTGATGTCGTCCTCGGCGAAGAGGGCGGTCGCATGGGCCGCGGAATGCACGCGCTCGATCACATGTTCCTGTGTATGTGATTCCAGGATCGTGTGGGAGCACTCCAATACAAAATGTGGCATTGCGGATCCTTGGATAGGTAGGGAAGCAGGCGCGCAACTGCGCGGGCGACGTGAGGCCTATACCTCGGCGTTACGTCAGACATCGAACCAGTCCCGAGCGGACGAGCGGAGAAACCGTCCGATCTGACCTGGAGCCCCCACGTTAGGCGCGTTGCACCATGCATGGAAGGCATGTATACGTATTCCTGTCATACGCGAAGGGCATGGCACTGTGCGCGCATTGGATATCGACGCGGTGAGGGCGTTTGTCCTCGTTGCTGAGTTGCGTAGCTTCACGCGCGCCGCCGAGGCTATGGACGTGACCCAGCCCGTCGTGAGCGTCAGGCTGCGCAAACTCGAGGAGCATCTCGGCCGCCGCCTGCTGGAGCGAACACCCCGGGACGTCCGGTTGTCCATCGAGGGGGCCGCCTTTCTCGAGGCAGCGAGGGCGCTGGTCGCGACCCATGATCGTGCGGCTACCTCCTTCAACGTCGTGGAGCAACGGCTGGCGGTCGGCATCAGTCAGTTGCTGATCGGCAACGATTTGCCTCGCCTGTTGAGCCGTATCGCTGCCGACAACCCGTCGTTGAAGTTGACAGTGCGTGTAGGCGGCACCAGTGACCTCATTGCCTCCTTCGAGCATGGCGATCTCGACGCAGCGCTTGTCCTCAGGCCGGACGAGGGCGCAAAGCGAACTCGCCTGGTGTTTGAAGAGCGTTTCTCCTGGTACGCATTGGCAGGGTGGAAGCAACCCGCCGGCAAGCCCCTGCCTCTAGCGACGCAGGGTGCCTCCTGCCGTATACGAGCGGCGGCCGTGCGTGAGCTCGATCGGGCCGGCATCGCCTGGCAGGAAGTCTTCCTGGCGCAAGGCGCCTCTTCCCTGGCCGCAGCAGCGTCGTCAGGCTTCGCCGTAGCCGTGCTTCCTCGCCGGGCAGCCCCCGCCGAAACGACTGACCTGAGCCTAGAGCATGGGCTGCCGTTGATTCCACTGCAAAGCGTCATGCTGTACACGGGGTTGAACGACCCGGAGTCACGGGCCTCGCTGCGGGTTATCACGACGGCGTTCCAGCAGGGACGGTGATGCTTCACCCGTCCTACGATGTCGCGCCGCTCGACAGGCCGGAGCCGATCACCTCGATCGTGCTGCGCGAGTACGGTGACCGGTGATTCCTCAACGCCTGCGCGTTGGCAGCGTGAGGGGCATCGGCTACCAGCGATGACCCGTCCCTGGATGTCGCCTTGCGCCAAGCGCTCGGGTTGATGGGCGGCGCGTTTCGTCGGTGAGGTTACAGTCCCTAGAGCCGGAGTCAGGGCTTGGGGTTTCCCAGCGCGCAGCGACCAGATCCATGGCCGTATCGATCGGCGCGATCGCGCGTGGCCGTGTTTTGACGGGCTCGACTGCCACGCCTTGATGGGCGTGTAAGCATCCATGCTGCGGACGCATGATAGGAATAGCGGCGCATGCCTTCCGGACATGGATGGGGACGCCTATGGTCGCCTTTCCAGATCCAGCGAAGCGAGCATCCCGTGAAATATCTATCCGTAATGACGCTCGCCATGCTGGCTGGGCTTGGCGCACAGGACGCAATCGCCTCTAAGGCGACCTCGCCGCTGCAAGGCACATGGACACTCGTGGCGGCAGACAAGCTGCGTCCTGACGGCGTCCAGACGCGGGATTACGGCGAGTCGCCCAAGGGCCGCCTGATCGTCGACCAAAGCGGTCGATATTCCCTGCAGATCTTCAAGGCCGAGCGCACGCGCTTTGCCGGAGACAAAAACGCGGGAACCGCAGCCGAGCTCGCATCGGCGGTGAAGGGTTCCAGCACGCATTACGGCACCATCGTCGTCGATCCGAAGAAGGGACTGCTGACTTTTGCGATTGAGGGATCGTCGTTCCCGAACTGGGAAGGATCTGTCCAGCACCGAGAGTTCCGGCTCGAGGGCGAGACGCTGCGCTGGCAGGTGCCCGCACGTCCGGATGGAAGTATTCCAGTCTCGATCTGGAAGCGCGTCAAATGACGGAAACGCCCGTCGTCGGCATTGCCGGATGCGTGCTCGCGCGCCATACGCGTCGCCTGGCCCACCATGCGTAAGCAGCTGGCAATTGCCGTCCTCTCAGCACTTGCGTCGCCCGTCGCCGCGATCGAGATCGACGGCACGGTTAGCGCCGCCGAATGGGCGCAAGCGCGGGAGATCACCGACTTCCGCCTGACCAACCCCCTCTCGCGCGCCCCCGGACCGCAGGCCACGCGCGCCTGGCTGCTGGCGACACCCGACGGCCTCGCGGTCGCCTTCCGTAACGAGCAACCCGCATCGGTCACTCGCACGCGGCAGCGCACCCAGCGCGACCACAACGGACCGGTGGACCGCGTCAGCGTGAATGTCGATTTCGATGGCGACGGCCGCAACGGCTACAACTTCACGGTAACCCTCGGCGACGGGATCGCCGACAGCACCGTCACCAGCGAAAACCAGTTCAACGATGACTGGGACGGCAACTGGCGCCACGCCGTCACCGAAGACGAGGCCGGCTGGTCGGCCGAACTCTTGATCCCCTGGCACATCGCCACCATGCGGGATGGGACGGCTGGCCAGCGTACGCTGGGGGTACAGCTGGACCGAGTGATCGGCGCCACCGGCGAGCGCATGTCCTGGCCCGCGGTCAGCCACACCGAAGCGACCTATCTTTCACGCTTCGAAAAGGTGCAGGTCAACGCCTACAGCCAGAGCCTGCTTGCGATCACGCCCTACGTCACCGCGGTGCGCGACGAGGTCGGCGAGCACAATGCCTTCGATGCCGGCGCGGACCTGTTCTGGAAGCCGAGCGGCCGATTCCAGCTCAGCGCGACCTTGAACCCGGATTTCGGTCAGGTCGAGAGCGACGAACTCACCGTCAACTTCAGCGCGACCGAAACCTTCTTCAGCGACAAGCGGTCGTTCTTCACCGAGAACCAGGGCTTCTTTGATGTGGCGTTCGGCGCGCTCAGCAACGCCAATCGCTTGGTGTACACGCGCCGCGTCGGCGCCCGCAGGGACGACGGTGACGGTTCGGGCGACGTGATCGCTGCCATCAAGCTCAACGGCAGCCTCGGGCTTGTGAACTACGGAGTGTTCGCGGCGACCGAGGGCGACGATGTCGGTCGCGATTTCTACGCGGTGCGGGCCACCCGCGATTTCGGCACCCATGGCAATAGCGCGACCGTGACCCATGTCCGCCGTCCGTTCCTCGACCGTGCCGCGACGGTGCTCGGCCTCGACCACCAGTGGCAACCCCACGACGCATGGAACATCCGCGCGGCGGTGGTGGGCTCCGATGTCGAGCAGCGGGGCAGGGGGCTGCGCGATACCGGCGCCCAGTTACGCATCGACCACGTCATCGGCGGCGGCTGGCAACAGCAGGTCTTTGCGGTGCACCTCGGCGGTGACCTTGAGCTCAACGATTTCGGCTACCTCGATCGGGATGACTACAACCTCGCGCGCTATGAACTCAAGAAACGTTCGATAGCGATGCCCGAGAGGTCGGCGTACCGGTCGGTCGAGTGGCGTGGCGCCGTGTCCTACCGCGGCAACGACAGCGGCCTACTCATCGGCCACGTGGCCGCCATCAAGCGACAGGCCGAGCGCAAGGATGGCGGAAATGAGTTCACGGACATCTCCCTGTGGTCGCCCGGTTACAACGACCGGATCCTGCGCGGCAACGGCGCGGTGCGCGTGCCGCAGAGACTGTTCGCGCTCCACGAGCGCTTCCGCCCCAAGCAGGGGGACGGCAAGTGGAGCGTTTACGGCAAGATAAGCTATGACGCCGACGGCTTGGGTGGTGCGCGCGAGGGGTCGATCAGCACCTTTGTCCAGCCGAGTTACCAGGTCAACGAGCGCCTGAGCGGGTTCGCCAACCTGGGCTTGAACCATGCCCCCGACTGGCTACTGTGGCGGGGTAGCACTCGGGTTGGCACGTATCGATC
>JBBQNY010000187.1:0-5710 GCA_038330365.1 Lysobacterales bacterium
GCTGAAAATGATCTTGCGGGTGGGGTCGATTCTGAAATCGCATTTTCCGGCGCGTGCAGGTTTGGACGTGGTGGCGCTGGTGCGCGGCGAAGGCACTACCAACCGGAGAGGGGTTGTATGGGTCACTCGCCCGTTCGGCCCATTAGTTGAAGCGACCTCACCGGCAGTCAACGGGACACCAAGGATGTAGTTGCCGAATTGGAAGCGGCAGCTCGAGCGCTGGTGGGGCAGAGATCTGGTGCACCGTCGATCATCGCCAGTCTCTGCTCCCGCAGCTGCCTGGATCTCTGCAATGTTTGGTTCACGCGACTAACTCGGATCTGATGAGGGCCTCGAGCTGCGCCGCTGACCCGGCCGCGTCATTCGCGAAGTAATTGTTGCCCGACCAGCTCAAACCTGGCGCGGTGCTGACCTCGTAGTAACGCTGCTCGACGTCGGGCAATTCCGCCAGCTTCTCCTCGACATATGCGTTAATCGTGAACCCGCCGCCGACCTCCTCCCAAATCTCGTCGAAGGTCTCCCTGACGTGGCCTGTATCGATGGGGTGGCCCTCGTTCGTCGCATCTATACCCTGCGAACGCCCGGCGAAATCCGAGTCCAGGATTTGAGCAAGCAGTGCGTCGATCGCTTCGCCCAATTCGGTGCTGCGGCGCTCTCCGACGCATGCGTTGAAGACCTGATTGTTGCGGCGCGTTGAAAACTGACCAGCCCTGCGCGTTGAAAATTGACCAGGGATGGAAGCCGTTGGATGTGTCCCTCGGCGTGGTTCGAGTGTAGCGATGGATCGGCTTTTCGATGTCAGCCTGGTTCGTCGATCACCTCCCTGGCGGCGGCTTTGCGGTCGAGCTCGCGGGACTTGATACGGGCCTTGGCTTTGCTGCTGCTGTGGCGGAAGCGGTAGGACTCGTTGCCGGTCTCAACGATGTGGCAGTGGTGGGTCAGGCGATCCAGCAGGGCGGTCGTCATCTTCGGATCGACGAACACGTTGGCCCATTCGGCGAACACGAGGTTGGTGGTGATGATGACGCTGGTGTGTTCGTAGAGTTTGGACAGCAGGTGGAACAGCAAGGCGCCACCGGCCTGCGAGAACGGCAGGTAGCCGAGTTCATCCAGGATGACGAGGTCCAGGTGCATGAGCTGGTGGGCGAGGCGCCCGGCCTTGCCGGCGGCCTTCTCCTGCTCGAGGGCGTTCGCCAACTCGATGGTCGAGTAGAAGCGCACGCGCTTGCCGTGGCGGTTGATGGCCTCGACGCCCAACGCCGTGGCCAGATGCGACTTGCCAGTTCCAGTGCCGCCGATGAGCACCAGGTTCTCCGCTTTCTCGGTGAATGCGAGGGTGGCGAACTGCTCGATCTGGCGACGATCGACCCGGGACTGGGCAAAGTCGAATCCGGCCAGATCGCGGTGGATCGGGAAACGCGCGGCGTGCATCTGGTAGCGGACCGAGCGCAGGCTACGATCAGTTCGCTCGGCCTCAAGCAGAGGCCGCAGGATCGCATCCGCCATCTGCAGCTGGGAGACATTGCCGCTCTGCTGCATCTCGGCAAAGCCGCTGGCCATGCCGTACAGCCGCAGTGACCGGAACTCGGCGACGAGGTCAGTCATGGGTCACCTCATCGCGCAAGCGGTCGTAGCGTTCGGGCTGGGCCAGGGGCGCGGTGTCGATCGCGAGGAACGTTTCTACTCTCTCCGGCGGCGGACCCTCGCGCAATCGCGCCAGCACGTTGAGCACATGTTCGGCGCTCGGCCGACCCGACTCGATCACCAGTTCGACCGCGACCAGCACGGCCTCGAGACCATGCGCAGGCACGCTCGCCAGCACCTGCGCCATCACCCGATCACCGCCCTCGCGCCGCAACAGGGCGCGGCTCAGCCGCTGCAGCGGCTCGGGCAGATCGGCAAACGGTGCCCCGTTGCGAAGCGCACCGGGCTTGCGCTGCACCAGCGGCACGTAGTGCTGCCAGTCGTAGATCACCCGGTCGCGATCCACCACGCGGACGTGCTCGGCCACGATGGCCTGGTCGGCCACCACGACCACCCGCTCCGGATACAACCGCACGCTGACCCGGTGCCCGGCCCATGCGCACGGCACCGAATAACGATTGCGCGCGACGCTCACCAGACACGTGCTCGACACCCGCGCCGGCAGTTCCACGTAACCGTCGAATGGCGCCGGCATCGGCATCAGTTGCGGCTGCTCGTGTTCCCACGCCTCCGCGATGCTCATCCCCGGATACTCGGGATGCGCAGCCTCGCGTGCGCTCACGCAGCGCGTGGCCAGGAAAACGTTGAGCTCGGCGAATGAGGTAAACCGCAGGTCCAGCGCCAGCTGCCAGATCCGTCGCCGCGCATCCTGCACGCCTTTCTCGACCCGGCCTTTCTCCCAGCCCGACGCCACGTTGCAGAAATCCGCATCGAACAGATAGTGCGCTGCCATCGCCGCGAAGCGCGCGTTGACGATGCGGGCCTTGCCGCGGCCGGGCACCCGATCCACCGCCGTCTTCATGTTGTCGTAGATGCCACGCCGGGACACTCCGCCTAGGCCGACGAAACAGCGCGTATGCGCCTCGAACAGCATCTCATGGCCCTGGCTCGGATACGCCACCAGCCAGAACGCGCGCGAAGCGCACAGCTTCATGTGGGCCAGCTGCACGCGGCGCCACACCCCACCGATGACGATCCCTTCCTCGCTCCAGTCGAACTGGAACGCCTCGCCCCAGGCAAAACTCAGCGGCACGTACGCCGAACGCGCCGTCACCGCGCCCGCTGCGGCCCGCCACGCACGGACAAACTCCGTCACCCGGCAGTAGTCGCCGGTAAACCCCGCAGCCGTCAGCTGCTCATGCAGACGTCGCGCCGTGCGCCGCTCCTTGCGCGGCCGACGTGCATCGATCTCGAGCGCCTGCCGCAACCACTCGACATGCGCATCAAGTTTCCTGGCTGCGACCGGCCGCGCATACTTCATCTCGCGCCGCAACGGCCCCAACAGCCACATCTTGATCGTGTTGCGCGACAGACTCGTGCGGCGGGCGATCTCGCTGATCGACAGTCCGTCGCGCAGCCGTAACCTCCTTACCTTTGCGTACATTGCCATGGTGTGCACCTCGTCTCCTGCTGGGTCTAAACCCCCGCAGGCTAGGTTGGACACCCTGGTCAATTTTCAGCGCGCAGAACCCCGATTTCCTGGTCAATTTTCAACGCGCGGCAACAGTCGACCCTGGCGGGAAGATATGCCGTGCGTGCTGGTGACCGGTGGCGTGCACGGTTACGAGACCAGCGGCGTGCACGGCGCATTGCGCTTCGCGGAACATGAGGCTGCGGACTATGAAGATCGCGTCAACCTGATCATCGCGCCGTGTATCAGTCCGTGGGCCTACGAGCACGTGCAGCGCTGGAATCCGCATGCCCTCGATCCGAATCGCTCGTTCCGGGATGACAGTCCGGCCGGCGAGTCCGCCGCGCTGATTCGACTGGTTGCGGCGTACCGGAATCGTGTGCTGATGCATATCGACCTGCATGAAACGACCGACACGGACGAGACCGAGTTCCGTCCCGCGCTCGCGGCACGCGACGGCGTGGCGCATGTTCCGGGGGAAATACCGGACGGCTTCTACCTCTGCGGTGACAGCGAGAATCCCCAACCTGCGTTTCAGCAGGCCATCATCGCGGCGGTGGAAAAAGTCACCCACATTGCACCGGCGGATGCCCACGGCGAGATCATTGGCTCGCCCGTCGTCGGCACCGGCGTCATCAACTATCCGGTGCGTGAGCTTGGACTGTGCGCGGGTGTCTCGAACGCGCGTTACCGCACCACCACCGAGGTATACCCCGACAGCGCACGCGCAACGCCGGAGGAATGCAACGCCGCGCAGGTCGCAGCAGTGTGTGCGGCCATCGACTTCGCGCTTGAGGCCGAGCGGTCCTGAGCGGGTAAAACGGGCTGCGGAATGACCTCATCCACCGAGGTGACGCAGCCACGGCTGCGTCACGCGTTGACGGGTTAGCGAAGCGATGCGACGGGTGTAGCGAGCCCTTTGGCGATCGCGTCGTCGATCATCTGCTGGATCTCGCGATCGGGGGCTTTTGCCACGCGCTCGATGTCCTTGCCGACCACTTCCATTTCTTTCCCGATCGCCTCCATGGGCTTGCCGGTCTCTTCCATCTGACGACCAAGGGCTTCGATCGGCTGGCGCTGCTCGTCCATCTGCCAGGAGAACGCGTCCATCATTTTCGAATGGGTCTCCATTTCCCTGGACAGGGCCTCCTGTTGCGCGGACAGCTTTTCCATCTCGGTCGACAATCGATCACGCTCGGCAGAATCTGCGCCCACCATCTGGAGGGCAAGCGCTCCCTGTCGCTCGCCGAGCGGCCCCATGTGCCGACCCAGCCGTTCCAACTGCGCTGATGCTTCCTGCATCCCTGGCGACTCGCCAAAATCCTTCGTCGCCACTTTCATCTGATCGCCAAGTGTCTCCATCCTGCGACTGTGGGGCTGCATGCGGGACGTCGAGCGCCTGCATTGTTTCGTCGAGGGCGTCCACCGGCATCCACGAGCGTTCGGCACGCGCAAGCGTTACGGAATCGCGCACCACAAAAGCATCCTTGCCGCGGCGGAACCACAGGAAATCGGAATCGACGCGACTGCGAAGTTCACGGATGCTGTCGATGTCGTCAACACTTCCCGAAATCGCAAAGCTTTTGCGACCCTTGCGCACCAGGGCATACCCTCGATCGGGGCTACGGTGGCTGACGATTCTCGAGGCACCCGTTTGCGTGGGCGCGGCGGGGCGTGCAGGCGAAGTCGGCGTGGTCACCCGCGCCGGGCGTGACGACACAGGCGGCGTCGCATCGATGGACAGCGCTGCCGCCACCGGCTCGGTCGCAGCGACTGCTTTGGCCTGCGCGCCGTTGGCTTCGACGCGGGCGGATGGCTGTGCGGTCGCGACGGGTGTGGCACCCGCGTTTGACGCTGCCGGCTTGGCGGCAGCGTCATTCGGCTCGAACCGGGCATGCGCGTAGCAGGCCACGCTGGCGGCGAGGATTGCGATCAGGGGAAGGCTGGTGATGCCCCCGATGGAGCGGCGATCGGGTCGGACGAGTTGCTGGATGCGTGACATGAGTTGGCCTCCATGGGCAGCCTGGACGAGAGTGGGAAAAGAAAACGTCTGGCGGTCGAGCTCGGACAATGCGATCGCCAGTCGCCGGGGATCGCTGAGCGCAGTCGCCGCGATGTCATCGGCTACCCGCTCCCTTTCCTCGCGGATCCGGTGCGAGAGCCACCAGATGACCGGGTGATAGAAAAGCAGCACTTCGACAGCGCCCTGCACGAGGTTCACCAGATAGTCGTGACGACGGAGATGGGCCAGTTCGTGCGCGAGCAAGGCTTCGAGCAGGTCCGCTGGCATGCGCAGCAGGATGGCGACGGGCACCAGCACTACGGGCGCGAGAAATCCTGCGGAGACAGGGCTGTCGCCGGCTTCGACGACGCGCAGCTGGACGGATCGGTTCACGCCGATCCGGCGGGCCAGTGCGGCGAGGCGCGCCTGCAAGTGCCCGTCCGCAAGCGGCGCGGCGCGCGCACGCACCCGACGCACCCACAGCAATCCGCCCGCCATGCGCAGCGCCAGCAGCAGCGCACCGGAAGCCCACAGCGCCACGATCCATGTCAGCGCAGCGGGTGGGCAACGCGGGCAGCGATGCGACGACATCG
>JBBQNY010000188.1:0-5632 GCA_038330365.1 Lysobacterales bacterium
CGTGGGTGCCATGCGGACGCCGCCGGAGGGCATCGTTGCGTGGATCGGTCCGGCTGCAGGACCGGAGCACTACGAGATCGGCGGGGAAGTTCGCGACGCATTCATCGCACGCGGGGCCGAGGCTGAGGGGTACTTCCACCCGACCCGTCCCGGGCACTGGCGCGTGGATCTTTTTGCTCTGGCACGCCGCGCATTGGCGGCTGTGGGAGTCACCGATGTACATGGCGGAACGCACTGCACCATCGCGGATCCGCGCCGGTTCCATTCCCACCGGCGCGATGGGGCGGCATCCGGCCGCATGGCCACGGTGGTCTGGATGCATCGCGCGTAACAGAGCTCGAGCCTGTGGCGTCGCTGAATGGTGAAAGCGCCGGCGCCCAAGGAAGCGCCGCCACTCGCTAGGCTTGCCGATCAGCTGGATCCCGTCTAGCCGGAGGAGCGTCTACCCGAAATGTCCGGTCTGCCTTCCTCTACCGCACCCAAGCAGTGGTCGCACGCGTTGTCGACATTGTTCGGCGTCGCGCTGGTCACGGCACTCCTGTATTGGGCGCGGCCCGTGCTGATTCCGGTGGCGCTCGCGATCCTCTTTACCTTTCTGCTGGCGCCGCTGGCCACGCGCCTGAACCGCATGCACCTTGGCAGGGTCTTCTCGGCGGTGCTTGCGACCCTGCTCGCACTGTCACTGGCGATCGGAGCGGGCTGGCTGCTGGCGCGGCAGCTGGGCGGACTGGTCGAGAGCTATCCGCGCTACGAACGCAATATCAACGCCAAGATCGCCAGTTTGAGAGGGCTGGGGCACGACGGCACGCTGGAACAGGCACGCAAGGTTGCGCAGAAGGTTCAGCGCCAGCTCGAACGGGCAGACGTCGAAGACACGCCCGAGGAAACCGAGGTGCGCCGGGCACAGGCCGTGCGCGTGGTGGTGGATCCCGGTCCCTTCCGTCTGAACGAGTTCTGGTCGGTCGCGGAACCGTTCGCCGCACCGCTGGCATCCGCGGCGCTCGTGGTGGTGCTGGTCTTCTTCATGCTGCTCGGCCGCGCGGACCTTCGCGATCGATTCATCGCACTCATGGGCGAGCGGCAGCTCGCCCAGACCACCACTGCGCTCAATGACGCCGGCAAGCGCATCGGCCGTTTTCTGCGTACGCAACTCGCGATCAACGCCGGCTTCGGCGTGACCGTGGCGATCGGGCTCTATTTGCTCGGGATTCCATTTGCGCCGTTGTGGGGCGCGCTGGCGCTGGTGCTCCGTTACATACCTTATCTGGGCGCCTGGCTGGCCATGCTGCTGCCGCTCGCGATGAGCCTGCTCGTCAGCCCGGACTGGGGTACTTCGTTGTCCGTGATTGCGCTGTTCGCGGTGGTCGAAGCGATCACCAACCTCTTGCTTGAACCCTACCTCTACGGTCGCGGCATCGGCGTCTCGCAGACGGCCCTGCTCATTGCTGTCGCGTTCTGGGCATGGCTTTGGGGCCCCGTCGGACTGGTGCTCGCGTCACCGTTGACCGTCTGCCTGGTCGTGCTCGGCCGGCATGTCCCGAGTCTGCGCTTCTTCGAGACGCTGCTGGCAGATGAACCCGCGCTCGAACCCCGGCACCGCTTCTACCAGCGGCTGCTGGCTCGGGACGATGATGGAGCTGCGGAAATCGCCGATACGCTGTCGCAGGAGCGCTCGCTGGTCGAGGTATTCGACCAGTTGCTGGTCCCAGCGCTGGGCGCCGTGCGCGAAGACATGCGCCTGCAGAGAGTCGACGACGAAGGCGTGGTGTTTGTCGCACAGTCCGTATCGGACATCGCCGTCCATCTGGCCCGACAATCGCCTGGACCGTACGAGGCCGAAGGCGGAGAGGGCGAAGCTGGAGAAGGCAAACCCGGAGAGAGCAAATCTGAAGAAGGCATCGCCGATACCCAACTGCGGGACAGTACGCCAGTCAAGATACTCGGCGTTCCCCTGCGCGATGGCGTCGACGAAGCAGGCCTTCTCATGTTCGCGCAGCTCGCGCGCCGGCAGGGAATGGAATGGGTTCAGTCCGAGCGCAGCCAGGGTGCGGATGAGATCGTGAAGCTGGTCGCACAGGAAAAGCCCGACGTGATCTGCGTCGCCTCCATTCCACCCGGTGGCCTTTCGCACACCCGTTATCTGATCGATCGACTTCGCGAGCGATATCCCGAAGTGCGGCTGGTCGTGGGTCGCTGGGGCGCGAGCACCCTGATCGGGCGCGAGCAGGAAATGCTCGGCCAGGTCGGGGCGCAACGAATTGCTGTTTCCTTGTTCGACACCCTGAATTTCTGTCGTCGCCGCCAGGGCAATGAGAAAACCGTGGAGCTCGCGACCGCGCCCGCGTAGGGAGCCTGGCCGCAGGAAGACTGCGCCCCATCTGGACTGCCGGGTTTTGCAATTGCGTAGTCCGAGTGCTTCGCTCCCGCTCACAGGCAGGGAGGGATTCGGGCACTGTTCGCACGCTGTGTGGCGCATGTTGACGGGTTGAAGGGAAGGAGTGGAAACCGTAGCGATCAGGCGCCGGCGCTTGTTTTTCGCCCGCCGGGCACCCACGTGAATGGGATTCCCGCAGACGGAGTGCGCCGCATGCGCATGGACAAACTGACCTCCCGATTCCAGCAGGCGCTCGCTGATGCGCAGTCGCTGGCCGTCGGTCGCGACCATAACCTGATCGAGCCGGTGCACGTGCTCGCGGCCCTGCTCGACCAGCAGGGTGGCTCCAGCCGTCCTTTGCTGGCACAGGCCGGAGTCAATACGACCACGCTCCGCCAGCGCGCGACGGAGGTGATCGAGCGACTGCCCCAGGTCTCCGGCCAGGACGGTCACGTCACGCTCGGAAACGATCTCACCCGTCTGCTCAACGTGTCCGACAAGTTTGCGCAGCAGCGCGGCGACGCATTCATTGCGAGCGAGCTTTTCCTGCTTGCTCTGCTTGACGACAAGGGCGCCGCGGGTCAGTCCCTGCACGCCGCCGGCGCGACCAGGGATGCGCTGGAGCGCGCCATCGAGAACGTGCGCGGAGGCGAGCAGGTCAAGGACGCGGACGCCGAGGAGAACCGCCAGGCGCTGGAGAAATACACGATCGATCTCACCGCCCGCGCGGAAGCCGGCAAGGTCGATCCGGTCATTGGTCGCGACGAGGAGATCCGTCGCACGATCCAGGTGCTGGGGCGACGCACCAAGAACAATCCGGTGCTGATCGGCGCGCCGGGCGTCGGCAAGACTGCCATCGTCGAAGGTCTCGCCCAGCGCATCGTCAATGGGGAAGTACCGGAGGGCCTGCGCGGCAAGCGCGTGCTTTCCCTGGACATGGGGGCGCTGATCGCGGGCGCGAAATTCCGGGGCGAATTCGAGGAACGACTGAAAGGTGTGCTGTCGGATCTCGCCAAGCAGGAAGGCCAGATCATCCTCTTCATCGACGAGATGCACACGGTGGTCGGCGCCGGCAAGGCTGAAGGTTCGATGGACGCGGGCAACATGCTCAAGCCCGCGCTCGCGCGCGGAGAACTGCACTGCATCGGCGCCACGACCCTGGACGAATACCGCAAGTACGTCGAGAAGGACGCAGCACTCGAACGGCGCTTTCAGAAGGTGCTGGTTGGCGAGCCGAGCGTGGAAGACACGATCGCCATCCTGCGAGGCCTGAAGGACCGCTACGCCGTGCACCACGGCGTCGAGATCACCGATCCCGCCATCGTCGCCGCTGCCACGCTGTCCAGTCGCTACATCGCCGATCGTCAGTTGCCCGACAAGGCCATCGACCTCATGGACGAGGCCGCTTCGCGCATCCGCATGGAGATCGATTCCAAGCCGGAGGTCATGGACCGCATGGAGCGGCGCCTGATCCAGCTCAAGATCCAGCGCGAGGCGCTCAAGAAGGAGAAGGACCCGGAATCCAGGCAGCGACTGCGTGACCTGCAGAGCGAGATCGAGCGCATCGAGCGCGAGTTCAACGACCTCGACGAAGTGTGGAAGGCGGAGAAGGCGACGCTGGTCGAAGGCACCCGCATCAAGGAGCAGATCGAACAGCTAAAGCTCGAGCTCGAAGCCGCGCAACGTCGCCAGGACTATGCGCGCATGAGCGAGATCCAGTACGGCGCACTGCCCAAGCTCGAGCAGGATCTGAAGACCGCGCAAGTGGCCGAGTCGCGCGGTTTCAAGCTGCTGCAGGATCGCGTCACCGCGGAGGAGATCGCGCAGGTGGTGTCGCGGTGGACGGGCATTCCCGTGTCCCGGATGCTGGAAGGCGAGCGCGACAAGCTGACACGCATGGAAGAGGCGCTGCATACCCGCGTGGTCGGCCAGGACGAGGCCGTACGGGCGGTATCCGATGCCATCAGGCGCTCGCGCGCCGGACTATCCGATCCCAACCGGCCAATCGGCTCGTTCCTGTTCCTTGGGCCTACCGGCGTCGGCAAGACCGAACTGTCGAAGGCACTGGCGGAATTCATGTTCGACTCGGCCGACGCGATGGTGCGCATCGACATGAGCGAATACATGGAGAAGCACTCGGTGGCGCGACTCATCGGTGCGCCCCCGGGCTACGTCGGCTACGAGGAAGGCGGACAGCTCACGGAAGCCGTGCGTCGTCGGCCGTATTCCGTGATCCTGCTCGACGAGGTCGAGAAGGCGCACGGCGATGTCTTCAACGTGCTGCTGCAGGTGCTCGACGATGGACGCCTCACCGACGGCCAGGGCCGCACCGTCGATTTCCGCAACAGCGTCATCGTCATGACCTCGAACCTCGGATCGCACCTGATCCAGGAGCTGGCGGCGAAGGGCGACTATGCGGGTATCAAGTCCGCGGTGCTGGGCGTGGTCGGCCAGCACTTCCGGCCGGAGTTCATCAACCGCCTTGACGAGCTGGTGGTGTTCCATCCGCTGGCGCGCGAACACATCCGTGATATCGCGAAGTTCCAGCTCCGTTTTCTCGAGCAGCGCCTCGCGGAACGCGGCATCGCACTGTCGATCAGCGAAGCGGCGCTGGAGCGCATCGGCGAGCAGGGTTTCGATCCGGTGTACGGCGCGCGTCCGCTCAAACGTGCGATCCAGTCGATGATCGAGAATCCATTGTCAAAGCGCATCATCGCCGGCGAGTTCACGTCGGGCGACACGCTGGCGATTGATGTTTCGGAGGGTCACCTGACCTTCGCCAAGGCCTGATCCGGTTCGTTGTCATGCGCCGTTAACCCGGCGAAGTGCATTTTGAACGACCCTGCACAGCGGAGCGTCCCGATGGCTGCGAACAGCAAGAAGTCCACGACCAGCCAGAAGTCGGCGGTCGTGAAAGCAAAGCCGTCGAAAGTCGCACGCGGCAATGGCGGTGAACTGCAGCAGATGGCCGCAGGCAAGCATCCTCTGCTGACCACCAACCAGGGCGTTGCTCTTTCAGACAACCAGAATTCGCTCAAGGCGACACCGCGTGGGCCGACGCTGCTCGAGGACTTCATCCTCCGTGAAAAAATCATGCATTTCGATCACGAGCGCATCCCCGAACGAATCGTGCATGCGCGCGGCAGCGCGGCACACGGCTACTTCGAGCTCACGAAAAGTCTGAAGAAATACACGCACGCGAAAGTGTTGACCGAGGTCGGTAAGCGCACCCCCGTGTTCACGCGGTTCTCGACGGTG
>JBBQNY010000189.1:0-5625 GCA_038330365.1 Lysobacterales bacterium
GACGTCGATTTACGTTCGGCGCGCCGATGCGGTGTCGCGAGCAGGATCTGGGCGCCTTTGCGTACGCCGAGATCGTCGATCGCGAATACGTCGGGTCGCCCGAGCCGAAACAGCAGCATCATCTCCACCGTCCAGCGACCGATTCCGCGCACTGCCGAGATGCGTTCGATCAACGATTCGTCGTCGATCCCATCGAGATCACGCGCTGGCGGGACCGTGCCATCCAGGCACTTCGCGGCGAGATCGCGCAAGGCCAATTGCTTGTTCCCCGATACCCCGCAGGCCCGGATCGCATCCGTTGCCTGGGCCAGCATGGCCTCGGGCGTGAAGCGCGTGGATTCAAGCAACGTCTCCACCCTGCCGACGATGGTCGCGGCAGCTTTTCCCGCAAGTTGCTGATAGAGGATTGCACGCGCCAGCGCATCGAAGGGGTCGAAATCCGGGGTCCACGTCTGATCGAGTGGCCCGATCCAGTCAATCCATCGGGCAATGCGCGAATCGACACGAGCCAGATGCCCGCTCGCAGCCTTCATGTCGTAGCCGCGGGTCGCTTTTGCGCGCACTGCACTCACGCTCGTTCACTCCACTCACCTGCGCGCGTCGGCCGGCGGGCGTCGACACGCAGCATGTCAGGGATTTTCTGCCTGCCTCAACAACGCGCTGCGCTCGGGCATGAGACCCCGGGTGCGGTGCGGGGGCACCACGAAGGTCCATCCCTGCCACTGCTGATTGAACGCATCGGCAACCACCGCGCTGCTCTTGACCGAAGCCGGAGAGGCTTTGGCGCTCGCATCAGTCGCAGCGGGGGCTTTGTCCGAGCGGACCTCGTCCTTGCGTGCAGAAACAGCGGCCACCGATGCGCCTGCGCCCGACGCCACAGGCGCGTCCGCGTCCACGTCGGGCTGCGTGATCGGACTCGCGCTCAACTGCAGGCGGGTTTTCTCGTCAACCTGCCACGCGCGACTGGTGATGGCGACGCCGTTGCGCAGCATGAAGACGAGTTCCACGGAGCCTGCGCGCGGCGGCTTTCCGGCGCTTGCCGGCATGACGTCCACCAGATCGAGTTCGGACAGCGCGCCGGCCACGGCTTCCGCGCCGCCGTCGGCCGCCATATCGACGGGATTGCTGCCCTCAAGTACGAGCGGCGCGTCTTCTGCCGCCTCGGCGGCAACCGGCGCTGACGCATCGGAATTTCCGCCCGGTGCCTTCATGGAACTTGCGTCGCTGCGCACCAGCACGAAAGACTTGCCGTCCCGGCTCGCAACGACGCGCTGCACGCGCGCGGGAGCAATGTCGGCGATCCGCTTCTCCAGCCAGCGTTCGGGCTCGCGTTCCACCACGAGCGAACCACTCACGAGCCAGCTCTGCGCGGCCGCAGGTTCACGTACAAAGGTGCCGCCACCGAGCTGCGGTGCCGTGCGCCCGACCAGAATTGAGATCGGGGAGGCAAGCCCCTGGATCTCAACGCGCGCGCCGGTCGCCTTGGCCTGATCAACCGGCTCGACCCCGAGCGCCGCATACCGGTCCTTGCGCGCGGTCTTCGCCTCGAGCTTGCGCGCATCCGCCAGCTGCAGCAGCAATGCGCGCAGCGCCGCGGTGTCGGCCCGGTAACCACCTCGCTCGACGACCACAAAGCCGGCGTCCGCGCGCTGCAGCGTGACGAGGCGCTTGTTCCCTGCTCCGACGATTCTGACTTCCTCGACCTTGTCGAGTGAATCTCGCAGCGCCGGGACCAGCAGCTCCGCCTGTGCCTCGGGGACCGGCGCCTTGCGGGTTGCAATGAATACCGCAGCCACACCCACCAGCACGGTACCGATCAGGAGTGGCAGACTGCTGCGCCGCAGACTTGCCATCAGCCGGTCTTCCGCGTGCGTGCGCTGCGACGACGCCACGCTGCAAATGCGAGCGCCAGCAGTCCCACCACGAGCGGGACCAGCATGATGTTGATCACACGCATGCGATTGCCGAGCGCCTCGATGTCGGCGTCGAGCTCGCGCCGGACTTCACGCAGGTCTTTGCGGATACGCAGCTTCTGCGCCTGAAAGCGCTCGAGTTCCGCGCTCTGGGCGGCGGTCAGCAAGGCGCTGCTGTCTTCCGCCCGGGCGCGCTGGATTTCGTTGAGCTTGCGCTCGGTCTCCGTGAGTTCGGCATTGAGCTCCTGCTCCTTCTGGCGGAAACGATCGTCCGCCCGGCGCCGCAAGGCCTCCACACGCCCGAACGGCCGTGCCGAAATGGCGCGGCCGCGAACGCCAACCAGTTCAGTGGAACCGGTGAGATTGTCGACCGCGTTGATTGCGAAATCTCCATTGTTGGCAAATGCGTTCATGACCGTCTGCTGGAAAAAGTTCTGCGCCTGCACCCATAGCCGGTCTGCGAGCAGGTCGGTGTCTGCCACCACGATCACGTTGGCATCGACCTTTGAGCGCGCAAGATGCCCCGCTTCCTTGCGCTCGGGAAACGCGGTGTCGAATCTGCCCTGGAGTCGGGCCGCCAGCACCTGATGGATCTTCGAGGACACGAAGCCTTCAAGCAGCGATGCCGGGTCGGGCTGCAGCCGCACGCGCTCGGCATCGACCGACATGGAGTCGCCCGTGGACTGGATCAGCGGCGTAATGCGGATGTGGCGGTCGGCGACCTGGGTCAGGGCGCCCACGCTTGCCATGTTGATGACGGCGAGATTCGCAGTCACCACGTCATCCTGATTGAGCTGGCTGACGCCGTAGCCGACGATGGCCGGATGCCGCACCTGCCCGCCTTCGGGACTCTGCACGGTGAGCGCGGCCTGTGCGTCCAGCACCACTTTGGTGGCGTCGAATTCAACGCCCCACGCGCGCAGGAGCGGGCCGGGATCCGAACTGCGGTCAGCGAGCATCGCCGCCATCGGATCCTCGGGATCGCCGGCTGCGTTGTCGAGCTCGGCGTACGGATCGACGAACATCAGCAGCCGTCCCCCACGCAGCACAAACTGGTCAATCGCGTACAGCGTGTCGCCCGACCAGCCGCGCGGATGCACGACGATCAGGGTCTGGATGGAGGGCTCGATCACGCGCGTGAGAGCGGGATCGAGCATGCGCACGTCGAACAGTTCCTGCCAGCCGGCAAGCACGGCCCAGGGCTGGCGTATCTGCCGGGTCTGCGGATCCATCGCCGCCGCCATCGGCAAGCTGGTCAGAAGTCCGACAACCGGTTTTTCCGGGTGCGCCAGGGTGTGTACCAGCTTGACCAGGTCGTATTCGAGAAACGCTTCCTTGTCCGGCTGCAGGAAAGGTATCGAAACCTGCTCGCCCGTGGCGCTGCTGCCCGAAAGTCCGAAGAAAACGTTGGCACCTCCGGTACCGCCCAGCGGCACCGCCTGCAACCCGAGCGCGCTGGCGCGGTCCTCTTCCTCGGAAAACGGCTTCGGGTCGATGACATTGAGGCGCAACTTGCCGCCACTGACAGCCGACATCTCTTCCAGCAGTTCGCGCACGCGGGTGGCGTAGTTGCGGATCAGCGGGATGTCCGAAGTCGCCTCGTCCGAATAATAGAACTTGAGGTCGATGGGTTCGTCGAGTTCCTTGAGCACGGAGCGCGACCCTGCCGACAGCGTGTAGAGCCCTTTGCTGGTGAGGTCGAGCCGCGCGCCGGTCAATACGAACTGGATGATGACGAGCAGGCCGAGCGCCAGTCCGGCCGCGAGCACGAGGCGCCCCCATCCGGCGAGCCGTGCGGCGCGCATCAGTTGGCCTTCTTCAGTTCGATCACGAGCACGGTGGCATACAGCCAGAACGCAATCATGATGAGGAAATAGAGGACATCACGCGCGTCCAGTACGCCTTTGCCGATGGCGCCGAAATGCGTGAGGAAGCTGAGCGACGCAATCGCATCGATGGCGCCTTGCGGCAGCCCGGCACCCCGGAACAGATCGAGTACCAGAGGCAGGCCGGCGAGCAGCAGTACCAGCGAGACAACCACGGTCAAAATAAAGGCCACGATCTGGCTGCGCGTGACCGCCGAGAGGCAGGAGCCGATAGCCAGGAACGCGCCAGCCATGAGCGCGCTGCCGAGATAGCCGGCCGCGATCACACCGTGATCCGGCTCGCCCAGCCAGGCCACGGTGATCCACAGCGAAACCGTCGGCAGCAAGGCGATGATCGTGAATGCCCAGACCGCCAGAAATTTTCCGACCACCGCCGCCTGCGTCGTCAACGGCTGCGTCAGCAGCAACTCGATGGTGCCGCTCTTGCGCTCCTCGGCCCAGAGCCGCATCGACAGCGCAGGCACCAGAATCAGGTACAGCCACGGATGGAAAGTGAAGAAGGGTTGCAGATCGGCCTGGCCGCGCTCGAAGAGGCCGCCGAGATAAAACGTGAATGCAGCGGCCAGCACCAGGAAGATCACGATGAACACGTACGCCACCGGCGTCACGAAGTAGCTCGCCAGTTCCCGCCGGAACACGGCTCCGACGCCGCTCATGCGGCCTCTCCCCTGTTGGACTGCGCTGGCGGCTGCATCGGTTCCGCGTCCGGTGTCTCGGGCGCCGACCCGCCCGTCAGTGACCGGAAGACGTCGTCGAGTCGGCCGCGTTCGCGCGACATCTCGATGATCTCCACGTTCTCGCCGCGAAGCATCCGCTCGATGTCGGCATAGAGATCCACACCGGGAAGACACAGGGCAATCACCCGATCGCCTTCGATCTCGATATCCGTCACACCCGCCAGACTCCGCAGACGATCGCGCACAACCACAGGATGTGCTGCCCGCACGCCCACGGCGCCGCAATAACGCGAACGTGCGAGCAGCTCGTGCGGTGTCGAATCGACCACGATGCGGCCCGCGTCGATGATGACGACACGCGTGCACACCGCCTCGACCTCTTCGAGGATGTGGGTCGACACGATGACGGTCTTGTCGCGCATCGAATGGATGAGATCGCGGACTTCATGCTTCTGGTTGGGATCGAGCCCGTCGGTCGGCTCGTCGAGAATCAGGACCGGTGGATCGTCAAGGATCGCCTGCGCCAACCCGACACGCCGGCGATAACCTTTCGACAACGTATCGATCGTCTGCGTCAGGACGCGGTCCAGCCCCAGTCTTGCGGTCACGTCGTAGAGGCGTTGCCTGCGACGTGGTTCGGCAATACCGCGCACGTCCGCGACAAACCTCAGGAATTCGCCCACGCGCATCTCGCCGTAACTCGGCGCGCCTTCGGGTAGATAGCCGAGCTTGCGGCGCGCTGCCATCGGTTCGCGTTCAACATCGTGACCGCAGATGAAGGCCTGACCCGTGGTCGGCGTCAGGAAGCCCGCCAACATGCGCATGGTGGTGGTCTTGCCGGCGCCATTGGGCCCGAGAAAGCCCAGCACCTGGCCGGGCTCAACGCGAAAATCCACCGCGCAGACAACGTCGTCATCGCCGTAGCGCTTGCCAAGCTGACGGGCTTCGATCACGAGCGCGCACGCTCGCGCTGCATGGCGGGCATGGCCCACCTGAGAGGGTGCGGGCAATCCCTGCGCCGCTCTGGCGGCGCCCCGCTGGTGCGCCTCACTCGACCGGCATGTACAGCACGGTGGTGGGATTGGGCTGGAACGTGGCGTCGTCCGGCACGAAGGTCTCGGGCCACTCTTCCCACGTACCCACGTAGTC
>JBBQNY010000190.1:0-5604 GCA_038330365.1 Lysobacterales bacterium
CGATCCTGGATCGGGACGCCATCCGTATTCCCAGCGCACCTGCGGTGGCAGGCTCATGAGGATGGATTCGGTGCGGCCGCCGGACTGCAGACCGAACAGGGTGCCGCGATCCCATACGAGATTGAACTCCACGTAGCGCCCACGCCGGTACAACTGGAATTCGCGTTCGCGCGCTCCGAAGGGCGCTCTGCGACGACGCTCGACCAGCGGCAGATAGCCCGGCAGCAGACCGTCGCCGACCGCACGCACATAGGCGAATGACGTGTCGAAGCCCGGAGCATTCAGGTCATCGAAAAAGAGACCGCCGACGCCGCGCGACTCGCCACGATGCCGCAACCTGAAATAGCCGTCGCAGTTGCGCTTGTGATCCAGGTAGCGCGCATCGCCACCATGCTCGGCACACACCGAGCGCGCATTGCGGTGCCAGGTGATCGCGTCTTCTTCATACGCATAGCAGGGCGTCAGGTCGAAGCCGCCGCCGAACCACCAGGCCACCACGGAGTCATCGCGCATTGCACGGAAATGACGCACGTTCATGTGCACCGCGGGCACGAAGGGATTCTGCGGATGGAAGACGAGCGAGACGCCGACCGCCCGCCAGCGCGCACCCGCAAGTTCCGGACGATGCGCGGTGGCTGCCGCGGGCATCGACACACCCGACACATCGGAAAAGCCGATGCCTGCCTGCTCGAAAACTTCACCATCGCGCAGGATGCGCGTGCGCCCGCCGCCACCTTCCTCGCGCAACCATTGATCCTCCGTGAAACGTGCGCGTCCGTCGCAATGCTCGATCGCCGTACACAGTCGGTCCTGCAGCCCCTGCATCCAGCGGGTTACCTGCTCGAAATCGGGAAGGGCAGAAGCGTCGGACGTCGTCATGGCCCGATGATAGGGCGTCGCGGAATCAGGTAGCGGTCGGGGCACGCGGCCACGCCGTGCCGCGCATTCAGTCGCGGTTCCCGACCGCTGCCTACAGTGGGCTGCACGGCGATGACGCCGCGCCTCCGGGGATGTCCATGAACAGTGGTTCGTTGCGTTGGCTGCTACCGGCCGCAATTGTGCTCTCGCTGGGCGCCTGTGCCAGCAATCCCGATATGCCGAACACCTACCGGGGCAAGTCCGCCCACTTCAACGAGATGGACAAGACGGGCGATCACCGCCTCACACTCGATGAGATCAACCCCGATCTCAAGCTCCACCGCGAGTTTGAACAGTGGGATGCGAACAGCAATGGCTGGATCGAGGAAAACGAGTTCTTCAACTATGTCGAAGCCCAGTAAGTCCCGCCCCGGGTCGCCGAAGGGTCCGGGCAAGGTCGGGGATCATGCGACGGGTCCGCTCGGTCACTCTGGATCCGATCCGGCTTCGACGCCGGGATATGCCGAGCAGCATCCTCCGGACCGGGCGACCGCGCAGCAACCGGGGGCTCGCCGTTCGCCCCACAGCGAGGAGGCCGGTGTCGAGCGCGATGTCGATTCCGAGGCGGGCGCCGATGCGGACGGCGAGCGCGAGGAAAGCTGAGCCGGGATTCCCGCCAATCCGCGCTCCCGGGGGACCCTCGCTAGACTGCCGGCTCTCCCCACGCTTCGACGAATTCCAATGCCCTCCTTCGATATCGTTTCGGAAGTCGACAAGCACGAGCTCACCAATGCCGTCGATCAGGCCACCCGAGAACTCGGCAACCGGTTCGACTTCCGCAACGTGGAAGCGAGCTTCGAGCTGGACGACGCCACCATCGTTTCGTCCGCACCGAGTGAGTTCCAGCTCCAGCAGATGCTCGACATCCTGAGGGGCCGGCTGGCCGCCCGCAGCATCGACGCCCGCTGCCTGAAGGTGGACGAGCCCGAGATCAATCTCGCGCGCGCCCGTCAGCGGATCTCCGTGCAACAGGGCATCGAGCAGCCACTGGCAAAGAAGATCGTGGCCGCGATCAAGGCGGCCAAGTTGAAGGTCGAGGCCCAGATCAACGGCGACAAGCTGCGGATCAGCGCCAAGAAGCGCGACGACCTGCAGGCGAGCATGGCGCTGCTCCGCAAGGAAGAGCTCGAGCAGCCGCTGCAGTTCGACAACTTCCGCGACTGACGCGCTGCGCGCCACGCGCCACGCGCCACGCGCGATCATCCTTTGCGCGATCATCCTTTGTAGGAGCGCGCTCGCGCGCGATGGCGTCATGCCGCCTCGTGCATTGTGCTTCGAGCCGAGATGCCGCCATCGCGCGCAAGCGCGCTCCTACATTTTCAGGGTTTGGCGGCAGCCGCGGAAGCCTGCACTTTTGGATCGTCGAGATTTTCGGCCAGCCACTCCATGGATCGCCGAACCCTGTCGTAGCCGCTGGGATGGTCGTAGAACCAGAACTCCTCCAGTGCGCCCGGCTCGATCTTGCGGTAGGTGCTCAGGCGCATTGCCGCCGTCGCAAAGCCGTGTGGCTCGCGCGCGGAATCGAGGCCGAACATGTCCGCTTCGGCTTCTGCCTGGCGTGTGATTGTGTTGCTCACCGGCGTCAGCAGGAACAGCGCAATCGAGAGCACGGCCATCAGCAGCGGCAAGCCGGCCGGGTCGGCGCGATCAGCGATGCCGTAGCGTCCGCCCCAGCGTTTCAACGCCCGGTTCAGACCCAGATGCGTCAGCCAGAGCGCGAAGCCGAACAGCAACGTGAGATAGATGATTCCGCGCGTCGAGTGATTCAGCACGTAATGCCCCATCTCGTGCCCCATCACCGCGAGGATTTCCGGCTCGGATGTGCGGTTCAGCAGATTGTCGTTGAGCGAAATGCGCGTGGTACCGAAGAGTCCCGACACGTTTGCACTGATGCGCGTGGTCTGCTTCGACGCATCGAATGCGTACACATTCTGGGCCGGGATGCGATTGGCACGGGCGAGCGAGAGCAGTGACTCGCGCAACGGACCCTCCGCGAGCGGCTCGTACTTGTTGAAGGCCGGCGCGATGTAGACCGGCGCGATGGTGCCAACGAGCACGATGAAGCCGAACAGGATCCCGGTCGCCCACACCCACCAGCGGTCGCCCGCGCGGCGGAGTGCGGCATAGAGCAATGCGATCAGGGGCGCACCCAGCAGCAGGCCAAAGCCCAGACCCTTGCCTTGGTCACCAAACCACGCGGCGAGAGTCTGCGTGGCCAGACCGTACTGGTGTTCGCGAAAAAATCCCGCATACAGCGACATCGGCAGATTCAGCAGCGCATTGGCGAGGATGAACATCGCGGCGAATATCATGGTGGCGATGAAGGGCCGGCGCGTGATCGCGCGGGCGCGATCACGCATCCAGCGCGCGGCACCGGAGGCCAGCAGCAGCCATGCGACGACGAGCCCGTAGATCAGCCCCCAGAGCTGCAGCCAGTAGCCGCCTTCAAAATACGCGTCGGATTTCTCTCGCTGCTCTGGAGTCAGCAGATCGATGTAAGCCTGGGTGGCGCTTGCGGCGTCGAAGTCGGGTGTGGGTCGCGCGGCGTCCGGCACATGCAGTCCGGGCGGCAGCTCGCGTTCCTTTGCGGTCACGGTCGAATCGGATGCCGCCGCGGCAGCCTCATCCTGCGCCAGGCCCGTCGATGATCCGAGGCACAAGGCGAGCCCCATCAATGCTCCCGCCAGCGTCTTTCCGAGCCCGAATCCGCGCATCGCAATCCCCCTGTTGATCGTCGTGCCAGTTTGCCCGTATCGCAGCGCAGCGCAAGGGTGTCGATAGTCCCGTGGAGACAGACCCCGGAAGTGCCAAGCGCACTACCATCCGCTCACTGGAAAATGCACAGGCTTCTGCGCATAACTTTCCGGAATCCATACGGCTCCCGACGCATCCGCGCCGGGATTCGCTTGCCCTGCGACGCAGAACCTTGAATTAGGGATCGACATGCAATGAGCTCCGCTGACACAAGCCCCCTGATCGATCGCCGCCACCTTGACTTCCTGCTGTACGAATTGCTCGGTGTCGAGTGCTTGACGCGCTACCCGCGGTTTGCCGAGCACAGTCGCGAGACATTCGACGCAGCGATCGAACTGGCGCTTGAGATTGCGGTAACGAAGTTCCTTTCGCACAACCGCAAGTCCGATCTCAACGAGCCACAGATGGTGGATGGCAAGGTTTTGCTCATTCCCGAGATTGCGGAGGCGCTCGCGGCCTTCAACGAGGCCGGTTTCACCGCGGCGCTGGCCGACTATGCCGACGGCGGCATGCAGCTGCCATTCGTGATTGCGACAGTGTGCGATGCGATGTTCTCGGCCGCCAACCCGGGTACGGTCGCGTACCCGGCACTGGCGCGCGCGGCGGCGAATCTGCTGGAGGTGTACGGCGACGAAGACCAAAAGCGCCTGTACCTGCGGCCGATCATCGAAGGCCGCTACTACGGCACCATGTGCCTGTCGGAACCACAGGCAGGTTCCTCGCTGGCCGATATCAAGACTCAGGCCGCACCGCAAGCCGATGGCAGTTTCCGCATCAGCGGCGCGAAGATGTGGATCTCGGCCGGCGATCACGAACTGGGCGAGAACATCGTGCATCTGGTGCTCGCGAAGATCGTCGGTGCACCCGCCGGAGTGCGTGGAATCAGCCTGTTCCTCGTTCCGCGCTGGCGCGTCAACGCAGACGGTTCGCTCGGTGCACGTAATGACGTGAGGCTCGCCGGGCTCAACCACAAGATGGGGCAAAGGGGCAGCGTCAACACGTTTCTCAAGTTCGGTGAAGCGGACGATTGCCACGGGTATCTGGTGGGTGAGCAGCACAAGGGCCTCGCGGCCATGTTCCACATGATGAATGAGGAGCGGATCGGCGTCGGCATGGGCGCTGTGCAGCAAGGCAGCGTCGGGTATCTGTATTCGCTCGACTATGCGCGCTCGCGTCGCCAGGGGCGGCATCCGGACAGCAAGGACCCGGGCTCGCCACCGGTGCCGCTGATCGAACACGCCGATGTGCGGCGCATGCTCCTGCTGCAGAAGTGTTACGTCGAAGGGGCACAGGCGCTCGGCTTCTACGCCTCGATGCTGATCGATGCGGCGCGCGATGAAGACGAAGGAGTTCGGAGCGACGCCGCGCTGCTGCTGGAACTGCTGACGCCGATCGTCAAGGCCTGGGGTTCCGACTACGCGCTCAAGGCCAACGATCTCGCGATCCAGATTCTTGGCGGCTATGGATTTACGCGCGAGTATCCGGTTGAGCAGAACTATCGCGACAACCGCATCAACCCGATTCACGAGGGCACCAACGGCATCCAGGCGCTCGACCTGCTCGGCCGCAAGGCCATGATGCGAAATGGCGCGGCGCTGAAGTTGCTGCTCACGCGCATTGGCGCGACCTGCGTGGATGCGACTTCCGTCGAGAATCTTGCGGCACTCGCGGCGCAACTGCTTGCCGGCATCAAGCTCGCTGCGGATGCCACCACTGCCGTGGGTGCGCGCCTGGCAGGTGGTGACGCTCGGCTGGCGCTCGCCAACGCCGAGCACTACATGACGCTGCTCGGCCACCTCACCATCGGCTGGTTCTGGCTGCAGCAAGCCGTCGTCGCGCAACGCGCGCTGCCGCACGCAAGCGCGGTCGACTCGGATTTCTACAACGGCAAACTTCAAGCCTGCCGATTTTTCTTCGCCACCGAGTTGCCGA
>JBBQNY010000191.1:0-5603 GCA_038330365.1 Lysobacterales bacterium
CTCGTCCGGGGCAAGCAGGTCGCCGGATTCACCAACAGCGAAGAAGCCGCGTCGGGCCTGACGGACGTCGTACCGTTTCTGGTTGAAGACATGCTCAAGGCCAATGGAGGCAACTACAGCAAGAAAGCGGACTGGGCCACTCATGTCGTCGTCGACGGCAACCTGGTGACGGGGCAGAACCCGGCTTCTTCCGCAGCGGCAGCAGAGGCGCTGCTGAACTTGCTCAAGTAGCACGAAGCGTCGTAGAGGCGAATATGACTGTCGGACTGGCGGACGGCCGGACTTTCGGACTACCCGACTACGCGGTATCCGAAGCGCTTGAGCGCAGCCGGGTCAGCGGTCCGGTCAGCATTGCTCCTTCTCGGCTCGCAATCACTCCGCCGGTTTCAAGGACCGCCAGGCGACGCGGTCGCCCTCGAAGGTGCCGATCCACAGCGTGTCGCCGACCGGCACGGCGCCGGTGATGTTGCTGAACTTCGGATTGGCCGGGCCTTCGGCGACGGCTTTGCCTTTCAGTGTTTTCGGATTGATGGCCCACACGGTGAATGGGCGGGCGCAGCTCGTGATCGACTGCAACTTGAACTCGGTCGTGAGCGGCACGTCGCCACAGTCGGCGGACTCGAGGTGGAGGCCGGCGGTCAACAACTCGCCGTTATCGCCCCAGTGCAGGTTGTCCGGCACGAAGGCCAACGGCCCGCTGCTGCGCAAGCGACGCGTCGGATTGGTGTTGGCGTAGGCCCCCACCGTGAACAGTCCGGACGAGGCGACATAGAACTCCTTGCCGTCTGCGGAGACCTCGATGCCATTGGCATACGGCAGTTCCGTGCCCTTGACCAGCTTGAAGCCGGCGTCGCCCGGCGACCATGCATAGACGCCGCCGGTGTTGTTGCCCGCCAGCGCTTCGCCGATGTCGATGCCGGTGTGCAAGGGGATGGTCGCCAGCAACGCGCCGTCGGCGGTCGAGGCGACGCTGTTGGCCTGCATGCCGTCCGGGGTCAGCACGCAGCCGGTCCAGGTCAGCACCGGCTCCGCGCCACTTGCGTCGACATCGAACACTTCGATCGCCTCGCGCGTGCCGTGCCCGACCACGTACAGCGTCGAGTGCCCGTCTGCACCAGCACGCACGTTCAAGCCATGGCTGATGAAGGCCTTGGGATTTGGCGCGCCGGGGCATGCGCCGAACGTTTCCATGTCCTGCGCGGCGCGTGGTGCATCACCCGGGTAGAGCGGCTGCCAGGTCTTGTCTTGCGAGTCGATCAGGTAGATGGGTGTGTCGGAGGCGAGGCCGCTGGCGATGATCCACTTGGTGCCGGGCACGCGCACCAGGTCTTCCGCGTTGCGCGGGCCGCAGACGAAGCGGTAGTCGCCTGCTGCGCTGCAGTCGACTTCGGTTCCAGCCGGCACCGGACTGGATACTGCCATTGGCGCGACCAGCCAGAGCAGCGTTGCATTTTTTAGTCCACGCAGCAGATTTCTCATTGACCCAATCCTTCCCCCCGAGGAGTGCCCACACTATCAGGGGTCAGAGTGGACTTCGGTCGCCGAGCAACTCTGTAGCCGGCGCATCGTGAAAAAAGTCGACTCTGACCCTCGATTTCTCGCGCTGCGTCACCAGGGAATCTGCGTGCCGTCCCAGGCGAGGAACTGCCCGCTGTCTGCCGGCGACAAGCGTGCAACGATCGCCAGCAACTGTTGCGCCGCACGCTCGGGCGCAAACAACTTGGCCGCTGGTACTCCGCTTCGGAAGGGTTGCGACAACGGGGTGTCGACGGTGCCCGGATGCAGCAGCACGCAGGCAGCGGTGGGATGGGTGCGGCGCATCTCGATGGCGAGTGTGCGAAACAACTGGTTCTGCGCGGCTTTCGAGGCCCGGTACGCATACCAGCCGCCCAGCTGGTTGTCGCCGATCGAACCTACCCGCGCCGACAGCGACGCCAGCACGATCGGCGCACGGTGGCGCAACAGCGGCAGCAAGGCCTGCACGAGCAGCACGGGCGCGAAGGTATTGATGGCGAAGACTTGCGCCAACGCATCCGCTCGCAATGACGACAGCGATTTCTCCGGACGCAGACCCGGCGCGTGCAACACACCGGCGGCGTTGAAAACCAGGTGCAGATGGTCGGTGCGCGCGCCGATGCGTGCGACGAGCGCGCGCAGATCCGATTCCGATGTCAGGTCGGCGCCAATCGGTACGAGTCGATCGCCATGTGCCTTGACCAAGGCCACGAGTGGCTCGCTGTCCTCTGCGCCGCGCGCAACCGCGAACACGCAGGCCACGCTGTCGTCCCCGAGCAGCTGCCGCACCACCGCCAGCCCAATGCCGCTGCTGGCACCGGTGACGAGTGCCTGCGCGGGCTCGGTCAATCCTTGCAAGATGGCTGGCATGTTCCCTCAGGTGTGGGGATGTACCGATCCGGCGACGGTTGTACCGGATGTCCATTGTCGCGGTCCTGCGCGGCGGCGCGAGGCACAAACGTCACGACTTGGCCTGTGGATCCCGGAATGAGGTCCGATCCGTGGCTCCGGCCGCGCGGCCTGTGTATTGTCGCGAGGACACGGTCTTGCGACATCGGCGCCAGGCCCGTCCCGCGCGCCGGTGCGTGCATTCGGAGCCCTGGCATGCACAGCGACCCCCTGCGCACAAAAATCAACGACTTGCTTACCGCGCAACTGCAGGGTGTTCTCGCCACGCAGCAGTCTGCGCAGCCCTACACCAGCCTGATGGCGTTCGCGCACACGCCGGATCTGAGGCACCTGATATTCGCGACCTATCGGGACACCCAGAAGCACGCCAACCTGCTGCTCAATTCGGCGGTGTCGTTCCTGATCGACGATCGCAGCAACGATCCGACCGACTACCAGCATGCCGTCGCGATCTCGGTGTGCGGCTGCGCGCAGGCGATTCCAGACGACGAGCGCGCCGGATTCCTCGCCATCTATCTTGCCAAGCACCCGACGTTGCGCTATTTCGTGACGTCGCCCGACTGCGAGCTGCTGCGCATTATGGTGAGCTGCTATCGCGTGGTCAGTCAGTTCCAGGCAGTCGAGTTGCTACCCATGCAGAGTGGTTGAACCGAGACCATTTTTCTTGGGCGCTGTCCGCGCCCGCCCGGGCTTCAGATCGCAGGCTCACGGCCGCTGGTGTGCCCGCACGCTGCCGATACGCGTCACTCGAGGCGAATTCTCTGCGAACGCGTTCGGCACGGCTGCATGCAGGCGCAGCGCATCGCGCAGACGTCGGGCGCGGAAGTGTCGACCTGGTTCCGGTTCGTGAAGTGCAATCCAGCAATTCCTCGCCCGCTACGCAAAGGTTAAGCCCGCTCGTCTAGAGTGGACGCCTGAATCGCTGTTGCGCAGGGTCTGGAACATTGTTTCGTCGAACGCTCATCCTGACAGTGGGTCTGGCGTGCGCGGCCGCGGGTGTCCTTGCCCAGTCGGCCGGCGTGTTCGTCGACGGCTTCGAACACGCGCAGTCGCTGGAGCCCGTGACCCTCGCCGGCATCACTGCGGAGCACAACAGCGTGCGCAGCGGCATCGCCACGCTGCCGCCGCTCCTGCCACTGGCATGGAGCGTGACACTGGCGGAAACCGCGCAGGCGTGGGCCAACCAGTGCCGCGACGTTGCCGTGCCGATCGGCATGATCGATCACAACCCGAATCGCAGCGTGGGGCATCCGTACTACGTCGGCGAAAACATCTTCGCGTCGTCGGGCAGCCCTTATGCACCCGCGGCGGTTGTGGGTGCCTGGGCAAGCGAGGCGCAGTACTACAACTACGCGGCCAACACCTGCTCGGGCGTGTGCGGCCACTACACCCAGATTGTGTGGCGCACGACCGCGTTCGTGGGTTGCGCACGATCCGACTGCCCCGGCCTCGCATATCGCCACTCGGTCGTCTGCAACTACGGCCCTGGCGGCAATACGGGCGGTCGTCCCTACTGAGCGGCTTTGCGGCCGATCAGGGTTACAGGCTTCGCTGTACGCCTCTCAGGCGGGTGGCACCACGAACCAGAGGCGCGTGTCGGCGATCGGCATGCGGCCGTCACCGCGGATGCGCAGCACGCCGGGGAACTGCTGCAGCTGTCCGGCAGCGGCGACGCTGCTGTTACTGCGGGGAACCAGCCGGAAGCACACCGGCGCGCCTGGCGTCACACCCAGGAACGTGTCGGCGAAGCCATCGCCGTTGGTGTCCGACACGGCGGCTGCGCCGGGACAGCCGTTGCTGCCATCGTTGATGACCTCGATGCGCTGCACGAACGCGGCGACGTCGACCGCATCGGCCGGGTCGTCAATGAGCACCGCCGTCACGTTCATCGGCACGCCGCGCCGAACCGCCTGCATCGCGCTGGCAAAGGCGGCGGGCGCATTGGTGTCCGAGCCATCGAACACGAGCGGGGCGGCGCCATTGGTCTGGTCGATCGAACCGGTGTCGCTCGCGAACATGCGGAACTCCGTCAGCAACTGCGCGGCAGAACCCGCGCCATGGATGCCGATGAAGCGCGCGCCGCGCTCGAGGAACTGTTGCCGCAAGACGGTGGACCAGACGGGGCAGTTGGTATTCGCGCTCGGCGCCTCGTCCGAAAACACCACCACGAACGGCGCGGCATCCTCGCGGAAACACGGATAACCGAATGTCGGGACGCCCGCATTCGCAGCGGGAGATCCCGCGCACGTGGCGCGTGCCGCGAAATTGCCGGCTCCGCAAGCCGCTGCGCTGCTCCCGAGCCCGGTCAAGGTGCTGGACATCGCCAGCAGCGTGATCTCGCTGCAGCAGCCCGAGGGCTCCGTGACACTCATAGTCGAGAAATTGGGCAACGGCTGGAGGTCCGCGTGGTTGCGATAGGAGTCCGCACCGCTCATCGCATAGGCGAAGGTTCCGGCGCCCCACCACGCGTCGCGAAAACACTGGCCCGGTGTGCCGACGCCCTGGGGTGGACACGCAAGGCCGGCGGTCACGCTGCTGAGGTTGTTGCGCAGGGCCGTGCCCTCGCTCGACATGGACCCGGAACGATCGATCAGCACATAGGTGTCGATGCGCGTCCATTCGGCCGCGCTCGCCGCGCGGATCGACGCGGTCAGCGGCGGCTGGTTGAACGGCACGACGACGCAGCCAGGGCGATCGTTGGCGATGCCATAGCAGGCGGGTTCGAACCCGTCCTCGAACTGTGCGGGCTGTACGGTCTGGGCTGAAAGCACTGCGTGCCAGCAGAGACCGATTGCGAGGAGCAGCTGGATTGCTACGGAAAGTCGGAGATGGCGCATGGCTGATCTCAATGCGCCGCGACGCGCGGCGAATGGCGAGCCAGCGACCCGCAGGCTCGGGCTTGCCGCCAATATACTCGCAGCCGGCGCAGCGGCTAAGAGCGGGGTCAGAGTGGACTTTTCCCATGAAAAGCCGGGTCAGAGTGGACTTTTCCTACCTCTGCCAGGGGTCTCTGCCTCACGACTGATGCCCGTTCGCAGAGCAGCATGGGGAAACCCTCGCACGGCCGCTCCCCATGCCTCGCCCTCTCCGACTGGATCCGCCCGGCGTCCCGCAACACGTCGTCCAGCGTGGCAACGATCGACAGCCCTGCTTTTACGTCGAAGGCGACTATCTCCGCT
>JBBQNY010000192.1:0-5566 GCA_038330365.1 Lysobacterales bacterium
TCTGGCCGCCCTGGACAAGCCGTTCAAACCCAATGCGCGCATGAAGAAGGCGATGGCAGCCGCCGCCAAACTGATCGGCTGACGTGGCGCTGCGCATCAGCCTCCTGGACACGGCGCTCCACGACCGCACAGGATTTCAAAGCGGTTCGCCCGTCCTGGATGCCTATCTGCAACGGCAGGCCAGTCAACACCAACGCGATGGCATCGCCACGACGCATGTGCTGAGCGATGCGACCGAACCGAAGCGTGTTCTCGGCTTCTGCAGCCTCGCCGCGGCTCAACTTCATCCGCAGGAACTCAATTCCGCAGATCGCAAGCGCCTGCCTGGCTTTCCCGTTTCTGCTGTGCGCATTGCGCGATTGGCGGTTTCGATCCATGAGCACGGAAAGGGTCGAGGTCGCCTGCTGCTGGGCCACGCCGTCAACTGCAGCCTCGCGTTGCGTGACACGCTGGGGATATGCGTGCTCGTGGTGGACGCAAAAGACGACAGTGCCGCGGGGTTCTATCGCGCCTACGGATTCCGTGAGACCGACAGCAACGCCCGCACGCTCTATCTCCCACTGGGGAAACCATGACTACACCTGCCGCCGTCGGCCACCTGCTCGCGCGACTTGAGAAGCTGGGCGCGCCCGAATTGCGTCGGGTGACGTGCTGAATATTTTCATCCGGGACCGGGTAAATGACACTACCTCGAGAGTTTCTGTAGGCGTCGGCGGCGTCAATCCAGACGGATCGTCGGGGTTCGGACTTTAAAAGCTCAGGGTTTCAGACGATGGGCGCTGGGTAGTTTTTGGATCGGATGCTTCCAACCTTGTCGCCGGAGATACAAACGGAAGGGCCGACGTCTTTCTCACTGACCGCGCGTCCGGCACGACGACCAGGGTTAGTACCGGTCCTAACGGCGAGCAGTTGTCGCTCTCCACGGCCGGCTCTGCGATGTCGAGTGACGGGTCCAGAGTTGTCTACATAATTAGCGGCGGCGTGGGCGAACCTGTGATGCTGTTTGATAGGCACCGTGATCAAAGTAGAACAGCGCACGCACCATGCTCACTTGATGCGGTCGGCATCGAACCCGCGCACGTCGAACTCTAGGACCTGCGAGCCGTTCTGATAGATCGGCACTTCGACGCGCAGCACTTTCGTGCTGGGCAGCTGCTTCGCGATTTCATACGGCAGGAACAGAACTTCACTGCTGTTATCCGCAGGCTCGCTGCCTTTGTAAGGACGCGCCTTGCCTTCATCGAATCGAACGAGTATCGGACATCCATCGTAGGAGCGACACAGCACTTGGCCGCGTTCAATGGCGATGATCACATTCCGGCCCAGCCGAGCGTGATTTCGTATCAACAAACGACCATGCTGGGCGCCGCCATAGGGCGACCGGAGATTGAGCGTGTTCGTGCTGATGAGCGTGGCAGCACGGAGCTTTCCCCCACCCATCGCGATTTCTTCGTCCGAGTAAGATCACTGACCCCGGGCAGCCGCGGCTATTTTTTCCGCCTCCTGCCGCTGTCGGAGGGCGGCGTTGTCCGATTCCACCCTCTGAAGGATGGCGGGCTCCAGCGCGGCAAGTTCCTTGGCTGCTTCCGAGTCCGGCGCTTGCCTTTTGATCGCTTCCAGCAATTTGGCACGCTCCAATGGCGCGGTGCTTTCGTCACGCACTCGCGCCGCCCACGTAGCAATTGTTTCCGGTGAAACTTTCCACTCCGTTTCCGGAGTCACCGACACTGAGGTGCTGGACGGAGAGTTGTCGCTTTCTCTCAAGCACGAGTACAGCATCAAAGCGAAGAGGCCAGTCCCAATCCAAGTGAGGACACTCGTGGGTTTCTTCCTCTGGACTACTACCACTTCCTGGGCGTCCAAAGGGGCTCCGCATTGTGGGCACGCGACCGCACGGTCACTTATCTCTCTCTTGCATTCACCACACTTGACCAATGCCACGGCAACCCCTCCTCTTCGCCCTTTGTCGGACTCGCCGTGGATCGTTGACACGTCAAGCCTTCAGCGAGTCGGGCAAGGGTAACGGCTGGACGAGCGTGGTCTATACCCTCTTGCGCGGTGCCGATGTCGGTCACTCTCTATCCCGTGCGCAAGCGTCAGCCCGATGGGAGCTGATGGTGGAGCCCTAGAAAGGCCGAAATTCTGTCGAACTCCGCGAAACTCCGCGCCCCGCGGTATCCGGATGGTCTAGGAAGGACCCGTACTCGCCGGCCGGTAATTTTCGGCAATTTGTGCGATCGACAGGTTTGCTATGGCCAGGGGAAGGGGGGTTGAAAGTTCAAGCACGCGAACGTCGCATATCGTCTGTCCCACGCGCTTGGGTCAACCCGTAACACTCCTCGCACGCGGCATTAAATAGCCGTTGACTCTGCCAGGCGCTGGACGGCCGGCGGCAAGCGACGGCAACATGGGGGCATATTTGGGGGCATGACGACATACCGGCCGCAACAAATTACATAAGCAACAGCAACATACGGGAACTTTGCGGTTGCATCACGACCACCATTCGTCTCCAGCCTTGCGAAATTCGGCGGACTCAACCCGTAGGTCGATGGTTCGAATGCATCACGACACTCGTGTCGAGAGATCTCGAAAATCGGCGGACTGCCTTCAGCTTCCTGCGGACCTCTTGCAGGATTGCGTGCCTGCATTCCTGCGCCTTGATGCCGAGCCCTATTCGTCTTCTTCAATTTCCGCGCTTTCGTCGACGGACTGATTCGCATTGGACGCGTACAGTCGATACTCGGCAGGCGTGAGTCGCTGGTCGTTGTCGGTGTCGAAGGCCGAGAAGAGGTCGGTGGCGAGATCGTGGCCGGCGGGAAACTCGTCCTGCACCAGAACGCCGTCGCCGTTGCGGTCCAGTGCGGCGAACGACGTGTCGACCGCGCCTGCACTCGCGAGGGTGCAGGCCAGCGGCGCAACCAGAAGTACAAACAAGGCACGAAGCCGGATTCCCATGCAGCACTCTCCTGTCAATTTCTCAATGCGTCGATTCCGCGTTGAATGCGGGATCCATTCTGCTGCAACGCTAGCGCGTCTTCGGTGACTTGCGCGCGAACAGGGGACCTGGGCCGTGCCATCCCGCCGGGATTGCGCGCTGCATGCGTTGCATTTTCTCGTGCGGAGAGCGCTTGCAAACCGCAGCTCTGAACGCCATCTGCAACACTGATCATTCGCACCCGCCACTGAACGCCGACGCTCGAGTCCCGCCGCCGACAATGCCCGCAAGACGCTCATTCCCTTCACTTGATGGCCTGCAGTCGCGCGACCGCGGCCGCGTGGTGGCTCGTCTGCGCGCACTTGAACGCGAGTGCGGAAGCGTCGACGATCCGCGTCGTGCCGCGCTCGCTCAGCTGATCGCCCAGTCCAAGACGAAGACCGGCGCGCGCCGCGCGCTGGTGCCACCGATCGATCTCGACGAATCCCTGCCGGTCGCACGGGAAGCCGATCGAATTGTCGACGCGATTCGTGCGCATCGCGTGGTGATCGTTGCGGGTGAAACCGGATCGGGCAAGACCACCCAGTTGCCCAAGCTCTGCCTCGCCGCGGGACGCGGCGTGTGCGGCCTGATCGGCTGCACGCAGCCACGCCGCATCGCCGCGCGTGCGGTGGCGCGGCGTGTGGCAGCCGAGCTCGGAACCAGCGTTGGCGGTCTTGTTGGCTTCCAGGTGCGCTTCACCGAACAGGTGGGAGAGGATGCGCTGGTCAAGTTCATGACCGATGGCATCCTGCTGGCGGAGATCCAGAGCGATCCGTGGCTGTCGCGCTACGACACGCTGATCATCGACGAGGCGCACGAGCGCAGTCTCAACGTCGACTTCCTGCTCGGCTATCTCAAGCGCCTGCTCGACCGCCGTCCTGATCTGAAACTGATCGTGACCTCCGCCACCATCGACACTGCGCGCTTCGCCGCGCATTTCGGCGGCGCGCCCGTGATCGATGTGGAGGGTCGCAGCTTTCCGGTCGAAGTGCGCTGGCGTCCCGCCAACCGCGACAGCGGTGACGGCGACGACAACGAGCGCTCCGGCACCGCGGAGATCCTGGCGGCGCTGGATGAGATCACGCGCGAGGACCCGCTGGGCGACGTGCTGATATTCCTGCCGGGAGAGCGCGAGATCCGTGACGCGCACCGTGCGCTGGAGCGGCGTGCCTACCGCGCGACCGAAGTGCTGCCCCTCTACGCACGCTTGTCCGCGCGTGACCAGGACCGCGTGTTCAATCCGGGGACGGGGCGGCGCATCGTGCTGGCCACCAACGTGGCAGAGACTTCACTGACCGTTCCCCGCATCCGCTACGTAGTCGATCCGGGCACCGCGCGCGTGTCGCGTTATTCGCATCGACACAAGGTGCAGCGCCTGCACATCGAGCCGATCTCGCAGGCCAGCGCGGATCAACGCCGGGGCCGTTGCGGGCGTGTTGCGAACGGCGTGTGTGTCCGGCTTTACGCCGAGGCCGACTACGCACTGCGACCCAGATTTACCGACCCGGAGCTGCTGCGCTCGTCTCTGGCCGGCGTGATCCTGCGCATGCTGCATCTGCGGCTGGGAGATCCTGCCGAATTTCCGTTTCTGGACGCGCCGCACGAACGCGCCTGGTCCGATGGGTATCAGCAGCTGACGGAACTCGGGGCGATCGAAGGCGATCGCAGTCGACTGACCGCCATTGGACGCGAACTCGCGCGCTGGCCGCTCGACGTCGCACTCGCGCGCATGCTGTTGGCCGCACGCGAACTGGCCGTGCTTCCTGAAACGCTGGTGCTCGCGGCGTTCCTGTCGATCCCGGATCCGCGGGAGCGCCCCGCCGCTGCACGCCAGGCCGCCGACGCTGCGCACGCGCACTTCGCCGACAAACGCTCGGACTTTGTCGGCATCCTGAATCTGTGGCGCGAGTACCAGCTCGCCCACGCGGCATCCACCCAGTCGCGCCTGCGTGAGTGGTGCGCCCGACACTTCGTGTCGTTCATGCGCATGCGCGAGTGGCGCGAGTTGCATCGCCAGTTGCTGCTGGTGGCGCGGGAACTCGCCTGGAAGCCAGGCGCAGCTGCAGTCGAGGACTCCCTGTCAGCCGGCCGTTACGAGTCCATCCATCGCGCGCTCCTCACGGGATTGCCGACCCAGGTCGCGCACAAGGACGAGCGACAGGAATATCTCGGCACCCGGGGGCGCCGCTACACCATTTTTCCAGGCTCCACTCTGGCGAAATCGCCGCCGCAGTGGCTGCTGTCCGCGAGCCTGCTCGACACGGGCCGTCTGTTCGCTATGACCAATGCGCGCGTCGAGCCCGAATGGATCGAACAGCAGGCCGCGCATCTGGTGAAACGTCGCGTATTCGATCCGCACTGGTCGCGTGCGGCCGGTCGCGTGCTGGCCTTTGAACAGGTCACGTTGTTTGGCCTGCCGCTGACGGAGCGTCGCCGGGTCAACTACGCGGGCCACGATGCGGCCATCGCCCGGGAAATATTCCTGCGCGACGGACTTGCCGCCGGGGAGATCGATGCCCGCGCCGACTTCATCGCGCACAACCGCGATGTACTGGAGGCCGCGGTGGCGGAGGAAAGCAAGCGCCG
>JBBQNY010000193.1:0-5492 GCA_038330365.1 Lysobacterales bacterium
ACCAAGATCGCCCCGCACCAGATCGCCGAGATAGTGCACGTACTGCGTCGGCAGGGACTCGTCCAGCCGGTAGCGTGCGGCAAGGCTGGACGCGAGTTCCGGCTGCAGCGCGCGCTCGTTGTCGAAAGGGCCACCGGGCGCAGCGTGCAGCAATACAAAGCACAGCGTCGCCAGCAGCCACAGCGTCAGCATCGCTTCGAGCATCGCTCCTGCAATCGGCGCGAATCGCAGGCGCCGGTCGCTGGTGTGCTGGCCCCGAGCGGGCAATGGAGGGATGGATGACTGCGAAGTTTCGGGGGCATCCGGGTACGCGGATGTTTCGTGCGGCGAGGTCATGGCGCGACTTCAGTCGACATGGGCGCGGCCTCGAGCTGCATCCAGCGCGAGGCATGACGATCCAGCGCATTCGCCTCGAATCCCGTTACCCGCGGGGCGACCAGGTGCTTCGATGTATAGAAGTAGAGCGGCAGCACCGCGCGCGCATCCAGCAGTCGCTTCTCGGCCATCGCCAGCAGACGATTGCGCACGACGACTTTAGGCTCGCTGCCTGCGCGTGCCACCAGCGCATCGAACAGCGGATCAGCGAAGCGCACGGTATTGAGTGGATCGCCTTCGGCAAAGCCGGTCAGGAAACTGCGCGCGTCGGCGTAGTCGCCGATCCATCCGCCACGGAACACCTCGGTGACGCGCGCGCTGCGCCGGTTGGTCACGAACACCTTCCACTCCTCGTTGCGCAGCACCGCGCGCACGCCCAGCACCTCGCGCCACATCGCGGCAACCGCCAGCGCCATGCGCCGGTGCTGCGTCGACGTGTTGTACCGGAGCTCGATCCGCAAAGGTCGCGCGGGTCCATATCCTGCCTCGGCAAAACGCTGCCGTGCCAGCGCCTCGCGCTCGATGGGCGACAGCGTGGCGGCTTCGCGCAGCTGCCCGTTTGTGTCGCGCACCTGGAACGGCGGCGATGTGTAATCCGGCACGCCGGGTGGCACCACCGACCACGCCGGGCTCTCGCCCAGGGCCGTGATGTAGCGCGTCAGCAGTGGCCGGTCGACCGCAAGGATCAGCGCCTCGCGCAGCGCGCGGTTGCCGCGGAACGGCGGCCGCGAAAGATTGAAGCCGAGCCAGAACGCGCCGAGATACGGCGTGACCCGCAGACGGGCACCAAAACGCGCGCGGTAGCGATCGAGTCGGCCAGGTGGCACCGTTTCGGTGAGGTCGAGCCCGCCGGCCATGAAGCGCTTGAGCTCGCTCGCCGCGTCCTCCGTCACGTGGAAGCGCACGCGCTCGATCGCAACTGCATGCGCAGCATGGAAGTGAGGATTGCGCTCGACTTCGATGGAAGACTGCGGTGCCCACGCAATGAGCCGATACGCGCCGGTGCCAACGAGAGTGCCGGGGCGCGTGTGTCGCGAGCCGTACTGTTCGAGCGCCGGCAGATACACCGGCAGGGCGGACGGCAGCGTCAGCAGTTGCAGCATCGGTGCGGGTTCCACCAGATCGAACTGGACGGTATTCGCATCCGGCGCCGACACACCGAGTGCGGACGGCTGCATCCGGCCGGCAAGAACAGCGTCGGCGTGGCGCAAGGCGCCGAAGTGCGCGGTGAAAGGCCCGGCGGTTGCCGGATCGAGCGCACGCTGGAACGAGGCGACGATCTGCGCGGCGTCGAGCGGCTCGCCGTTCGACCATTTGAGCCCGGGGCGCAACATGAAACGCCAGCGCAGTCCGTCGGGCGAAACCTTCCAGCGCGCCGCGAGGCCCGGCATCAGCGCGCCGTCGCGCGACTCCGTCACCAGTCCCTCGTAGAGATCCCGCAACACATTGCCGCAGGCGACTTCCTGGCAGCGATGGGCGTCCAGCGTTCCGGGTTCGGGGCCATTGCCGCGCTCAAGCGTCGCTGCCAGCGCGGGCGACAACGCCGCCGCCAGCAGCAGCCAGAACAGGAGAGGAGCGCAGATGACGCGGGCGATCATGGTCGGCGACGCTACCATTGCCGCGCTTGCCCATGCCGGGCCATCCTGCGGCCCGCCTTGCCGGGCCCATGCGCCGTTTGTAACCCAGGAACCGCGATGCCGCCCGAATCCACTATCGCCATGGCCCAGCCGATCGCCGATCGCCGCGAGCTGGTGGCGTGGATGGAATCCGGAGCGCGCGCACCCAAAGACTGGCGCATCGGCACCGAGCACGAAAAATTCGGCTTCCGGCTCGATGATCTGCGCCCGCCCACGTACGAGGGCGAATGCGGCATCGGCGCGCTGCTGGAAGGCATGACGCGTTTCGGCTGGGAGCGCGTGATCGAAAAAAACAAGCTGATCGCGCTCAAGCGCGGCGACGCCTCCATCACGCTGGAACCCGCAGGCCAGCTCGAGCTGTCCGGCGCGCAGCTCGAAAACCTGCACGAGACCTGCTGTGAAGTCGACGGCCACCTCGTTGAAGTACGGAGCGTGGCGGAAGGCTGCGGGCTTGGCTTCCTCGGCATGGGTTTCCAGCCGAAGTGGAAGCGCGAAGACATGCCGTGGATGCCCAAGGGCCGTTACCGCATCATGCGCGACTACATGCCGAAAGTCGGCTCGCTCGGTTTGGACATGATGACCCGCACCTGCACGGTGCAGGTCAATCTCGACTTCGCGTCCGAGGCCGACATGGTGCGCAAGTTCCGCGTGTCGCTGGCATTGCAGCCAATCGCGACCGCGCTGTTCGCCGACTCGCCGTTCACCGAAGGTCAGCCGAACGGTTTTCTGTCATTGCGATCGCACATCTGGACCGATACCGATCCCGATCGCACCGGCATGCTCGACTTCGTGTTCGAGGACGGCTTCGGGTTCGAGCGCTATGTCGATTACCTGCTCGACGTGCCGATGTACTTCGTCTATCGCGATGGCGAGTATCTCGACGCCAGCGGCCAGAGCTTCCGCGCCTTCATGGATGGCCGATTGCCACTGCTGCCTGGCGAGCGCCCAAACATCGACGACTGGTCCGATCACCTGACCACCGCATTCCCCGAAGTGCGTCTCAAGCGCTATCTCGAAATGCGCGGCGCAGACTCGGGGCCGTGGAACCGCATTTGCGCGCTACCGGCCTTCTGGGTCGGGCTGCTCTACGACAGCACCGCGCTCGACGCCGCCTGGGATCTGGTGCGCGGCTTCACTCGCGCCGAGCGTCATGCGCTGCGCGACGGCGTGCCGCGACATGGCTTCAAGCTGCCGCATCGCAGCGGCACGTTGCTCGATCTCGCGCGCGACGCGCTGGCGATCTCCGCCGCCGGACTCGCGCGCCGCGCACGCCGCAATCGCGATGGCCACGACGAGCGCGTGTTCCTCGAACCACTGCTCGAATTCGCCGAAGCCGGCATCACCCCCGCCGAACGCAAGCTCGAGCTGTTCCACGGCGCGTGGCGCGGCTCCGTCGATCCAGTGTTCGAACACTTCGCCTACTGAGTGCTGTCCCGTGTGCGGTCGAACGTGCCGCCGCGACCGCGCGGGCAAAATGTGCCATGGCACCTACGGTCTTGCGGGAAGGCGCGTTTCGGCTGTTCTGCTGCTCTCGTGAAGAGACGCGGATTCACGTCCATGTCTCGCACCCGGAAGGCGAGGCGAAATTCTGGCTCACCCCCGCCGTCACATTGGCGACCTCTGTCGGCCTCTCGGCTCGGCAACTTCGAATCGCATAGGAAATTGTCGAGCGGCATCTGGAGGAAATCCGTAATGCCTGGCACACCCATTTTGGCAGCTGAAGTCACTCACATTCCAATGAGTTCGTGCACTGTTGGCGGTATTAAACTCAACGCGCGCGCAGACTGTCCCGGGCATCGAGCGGGCTGCGCACCGCATTTGCGCCGCGTCCCAGCACGTGCGTGTAGATCTGCGTTGTGGCCACATCCTTGTGGCCGAGCAACTCCTGCACCGTGCGAATGTCGTAGCCATCTTCGATGAGATGCGTTGCAAACGAATGCCGCAACGTGTGGCAGCTCGCTGGCTTTGCAATGCCGACGCGCTGCACTGCACCGCGTACCGCCCGCTGCAGAGATGACTCGTCAAGATGGTGACGTCCCGTATGCCCACTGCGCGGATCGACGCTCCGCAGCGCAGAAGGGAACACGTACTGCCAGCCCCACTCGCTGCCAGCGTTGGGAAATTTCCTCGCGAGCGCGAAGGGCAGATGTACGGAGCCAAACCCCGCCCGCTGGTCCGCGTCATGCAGTCGTTGCGCTTCATTGATTTGCGCCTGGAGCGGCGCGGCCAGCGACACCGGCAGCATCGTGCGGCGATCTTTCGCTCCCTTGCCCTCGCGCACCGTTATTTCGGAGCGCGCGAAGTCGACATCCTTGATGCGCAGGCGCAGGCATTCCATCAGGCGCATGCCGGTTCCATAGAGCAGGCTGGCCATCAGCCAGTGCGTCCCCGCGAGCGTATCCAGTAACGCGCGCACCTCTTCACGTGTCAGCACAACCGGAAGTCGCTGCGTCCGCTTTGCCCGCTGGATGTCCTCCATCCACGGCAGGCGCATTCCCAGCACTTCACGATAAAGAAACAGCAGGGCGGCTAGTGCCTGGTTCTGCGTGGATGGCGCCACCCGATGTCGAAGGGCAAGCATCGTCAGGAACGACTCGATCTCTTTCGCGCCCATCGATTCGGGGTGCTTGCGACCGTTGGCGATAATGAAACGCCGTATCCAGCCGACGTACGCCTCCTCGGTACGCCGCGCCAGACCCAGTCGCTGAATCCGACCACGTACACGATCGAGCAGGCGCGGGGGTTGGGTCGCTTCAGGCGCGACCGTCGGGCATACCGCGGAACGACCAGAAGTTGCGCGATCGGAGGAAGAATGGGAACCTTCGTCCATGCCAGTCTCACGGCGAGAAAGGACGACAGATTAGATGGACGTATTAGATGGATCGTCAGCCATAACACGTGGATTTCGGTACGATTTTTCCTACCCCGCCCACAGCGCACCCGTGTTACATGGTTCGCTTACACCCCACTTTGCCGCCGAATAGTAGTTAGACCGTGAAGCTATTTTTCCTGCACGTCGTGATACTTGTTGGCGGCTCGCTGCTACCGCAGAGTGCCTTGGCTTCAATGTTCGCGTCGTGTGCGGTTACTGGGACCGTAATTGCGGATGGCATTCGTCCGCCGGGCACTTGGGGCGTCGAAGAGATCCAGATCATGGTTACGTCAGTTAGGTATCTGCATCAATCTTGGGCAGATCCGAATGCTTGTCCTACTTTTGAAGGTAAGCCACTTTCCGTAACTACTGACGTTCCAACCTTTTCGCATCGCAGTCGGTATTCGCGGGGCGACGAAGTCCTTGTGGAGTACATCGTCGTGGACGGTGGTGACGGTGGGTCAGAGCAGACTCGAGTCATTCGTCGGTTGGAACGAGCCGGTAGCTCGCGGTGAATCACGGTCTAACTATGTGTTCAAGCCGACCGCCGAAATCTTCTCGTCTTTTTCCTGTCGCTGCTCCACGCGGCGGCGGCTTAACACGGCGTT
>JBBQNY010000194.1:0-5491 GCA_038330365.1 Lysobacterales bacterium
CAAGGTGGTGCTGGTGAACGCTCGGATGTCGCTATAGGCGACATGCGATACATCCAAACCAAGCTGCCAGTGCGGCGCCATCTGCCAGTCGAATCCGAACGACGCCACCGCTGGCATGTCGAAGTCGGCGGCTTCGGCATATACGCCCCGCACCGAATGCAGCGGATCCATGTCGATGCGCGTCTGGTATGACATCCGGTAGGCCAGCGTCGGGGTCAAGCCGTCGCGCCAGGAAATCGCAGCGCCCTGTCCGGTTGAGGTCTCGTTTCCGGCGAGCGCGAATTCGTTGCTGCCGATACCCGTGCCGAATCCCCAGCTTGCATACTGCTGGCGCGCGAACAGCGCGGTCAGGCTGAGTGAGCCATCGTCCCCGAACGACTGCGTCAAGCCGGGCGCCAGCAGGCTGCGCTGCACGCCAGGACCGAACTGGGGAAGAATGGACGGTGCCATTTCGAAGCCGCCGCTGCTGCGGATCTTGCGATCGGCGCGCAGCGAAAAGCTCAAGTCGGGCAGGATCGATTCAATCAGGTTCGACGCTGCCAGGCTGGTGCCGACACTGACGGAGTCGAATACCGTGGGTGCCGCGCCAACGGAACCGCGCGATTCCGCCCAGTCGTATTCCGGCACGATCTTGGACATCGCATATCCGCCCCATGCGCCAAGGTCGGCAGCCATCGCCGGTGCAAAGGCGACGAGGCCCAATGCCGTGGCCGAAGCAATGCGCGATAGAGGAAAGCGGGAACGCGATGGCATCAAGCGGAGCCAAGTGTTGTTAATTCGCCGCAAGCATTGTCAATTTGCGACAGCGTGTCAACCTCGGAATGCATAATGGTGCCGCTGGGCCGCACCTTGCGGGCCATTCCGAACCGGTTCGCCGTCACTGGGGCTGTTGTGTTTTAACCACAAACCCGTTGCAGAGGATTCGAGATGGCACACCCTGCGCCGCGATCTTCCCCGCCCGTCGTGCTGACCATTGCCGGATCCGACTCGGGCGGTGGCGCGGGAATCCAGGCCGATTTGAAGACCTTCGCCGCATTCGGCTGCCACGGCGTCAGCGCCATCACCGCATTGACCGCCCAGAATACGCAGCGCGTCACCGCCATTTCCATGGTGTCGGTGCAGATGCTGCACCAGCAGATCGACGCGCTGTTCGAGGATTTCGACATCCGGGCAGTCAAGACCGGCATGGTCGGCGATGCGCCCATGATCCGGGCAGTTGCGTCGGCCCTGCGTCGGCATCGGCCGGCGCACATCGTGGTCGACCCGGTGATGGTCGCTACCAGTGGCGCTCACCTGCTCGACCCCGAAGCCGTCGGTTGCCTGCGCAATGAACTGCTGCCGCTCGCGACGCTCCTGACGCCGAACATCCCCGAAGCTGAACTGCTGATCGGAAAGCCGGGCTCAGGCGCCGACCTGGAGGCAGCAACAAGCGCCCTTGGCCAGTTCGGTTCCGGCGCGGTGTTGCTCAAGGGCGGACACGCGGCCGGCCGGGGCCCGATCATCGATGTCCTGGCGAGCGCCGCGGGCATGGTCCGTTTCGAACACGCGCGCCTGCCGCTCGTCGCCCACGGTACCGGATGCACACTCGCTGCCGCTTGCGCAGCCGGCCTCGCGCTGGGCAAGGAACTGCCCACGGCGGTGAGCGATGCAATCGAGTTCGTCCACGCTGCGCTCCTTCATGCGTTCACTCCGGGAAGGACGGGCGTTGCAGTCCTGAACCACTTCGCCGTCCGTCGCGCGAATCCGTGATCCGGTCGATGAAAGGGGCATTTGCGTTCCGTCTGCGTGCCACAATTTCATGTGCACAGGCGATTCAGCCTCCAGGAGCTTCGAATGAACTTGCGTAGGATCTATCGCCTCTCGTTTGCGAGCAGCCTGGTATTGGCCGGGGGCCTTGTGGGAGCGCAGCCCGCCAGCTTCGTGCATGTGGAAGCGATTCCGCTCGGCGCCTCCGTGGCGAAAGCCGGAGAAGGCGAAATCAAACTGGGCCGGGGCATCACCCGTCGCGCGCCGATCGTCATGGAAACGAGCGCGCACCTGCATGCCGATGGAACGCTCTCGACGACCTGTGCTGCCGTGAATTCCGACGTCCCGCATGGAGTCGACGCGGCTCGTCCGGTCGGCAAGCTGCCGCAGAGGGAGCGATAGCATGCACGTAATCCTTCGATTTGCCTGCGCACTGCTGGTGGCAGGCACCAGCGTTTCCCTGCATGCCGCGCCCACGCTCGCGCTGGCCAGTGGCCAGCCGCAATCCTTTTCGCTGCCGAGCGGTTCCTTCACCAACAATTTCTTCATCGATGTCCCGGCTTCGTCGCAGCGCCTGACGCTCGAGGTGACTGGCAACACGGGCGCGGACATCGACTTGCTGCTCCACAGCGCGTCGGCGTTCCCGGATGCTATAGGGGGTCAGCCACCGACGGCGACCCAGCTTTTCGACGCCGCGCAGTACCGCTCGCAGTCCCTCGAGGCGAGCGAGAAACTGGTCATTACCCGCGCCAACAAGTTTCCCGTCCGCGCTGGGCGCTGGTTCGTGTCAGTCATCAACTTCGGCCCCGCCGCGGCGACATCGACGATCACCGCAACCCTGAGCGATATTGCTCCTGCTGGCGGCGTTCCCATCGAAGTCGTCTTCAATGACGCGAGCGACGGCTGCGGAGTTTCTGAGTGGACCAACGGCACAGGGCGCACTCCGATCAACGGCAATCCCGGCACCACGCTCGGCACGCAACGCCAGGCCGCGATCAACGAAGCGCTGCGCATCATCCGCACCGAGATCAAGAGTGAGCTGCCGATCCGCGTCCAGGCATGCTGGGAAAATCTCGGCACCGGCAGCTCCATCACGGTTGCCAGGGCCGGACCGCGCCAGCTGCTGGCCGAGGAACCGTGGATGCCACAGCCCAACACATGGTACGCAGGCTCCGCCGCCACCAAACTCGGCGGCGCACGTTCCTGCGGGCTGCTGGGCGGGTCGTGCGCGGGCACCTATGACATCCGCGTCACCTTCAACGACCAGATCGACACCAGCACCGTCCCCCAGGATTTCTACTACGGTTTCACCTCGAATTCGAACCTGGGCACGATCGATTTCGTTGCGGTCGCGATGCACGAGATCGCGCATGGCCTCGGTTTCATCAGTACCGTCAATACACGGCCCGACTCGGGTCCGGTGGGACAAAGGCTCGAAGGTCGCAATGACGCCTTCGGCCACAACCTCGTGGGCGTGAATGAATCCGACAGTTCCACCCGGCGTTTCATGGACATGTCCGACGCCGAGCGGGCTGCGGCCATCACCGGATTCGACCGGCTGCGCTGGGATGATCTCCGCGCCGTCAATTCAGCCCGCAACAACGCTGCGTCATTCGGCGCGCCCTTGAGCTTCATCTTCATGCACACGCCGAGCCCCGTGGTGCCCGGGTCGTCGTTGTCGCACGTGGGCCTCCGCCACAGCGGCGATCTGATGAATGCATCCGTGTCTCGTGGACAACGCGACCTTTCTCTCGGCGGTCCCATGCTGCAGGCAGTCGGCTGGTCGGAGACGGCACCCGCTGGCGCGCCGAACCCGGTCCTGCCCGCCTCGAACATTTTGTTCGACGTCCGGCGCGACGGCCATGGAATCGAGTTCGTCCGGGTGCGTGACTCGCTGTACGCGTTGACGCTCTATACGTATGGGGCCGACGGGCAACCGGAGTTTTTCCAGGCCGTCGGCAACATGGTGAATTCCCAGTTCGTGGCATTCCCCGACGCCAACGGCAAGACCTTGTTCCGGTCTCGATCCACGCCGGGTGCGTCGCCTCCACAGCAACAGGTCTCCGAGCTGTCGGGAACCGTTTCGCTCGACTTCAACGAACCCGCGACCCAGGCCCCCTGCAACGACGGACGGGACCCTTCCGGTGCGGTGGCGGTCATGACCTTCTCGCTCGGAGCGGACCAGAACATCCGCTGGTGCATGCAGCCCATCGTTGCCGCCTCGGCGCGTCCCACGCCTGACTTCAGCGGGCTCTGGTATGCCGGATCCGCGGACGATGGCTGGGGCTGGTCGATCCTCAACTTCCGCGCGGGCAGCCAGACCGGACTCTCTGCCCTGCTCTTCTATTACGACGGCGCCGGCAACAGCAGTTTTGCCTATGCCCAAACGGCGCTCTTCGCCAACGGAGCACCGGTTCCGGTGTTCCATCGTCGCGGTTATTGCCGGACGTGCCCCACCGTCGCCTTCGCGGACCAGCCAGCGGGTTCGGTAACTTTCAACTTCACGGTGCCTAGCGAGTCGGAAACCGCGAACAATCGGGTGACCTACAGCGTGACCCCGCAGAACTCCGTCGGCGGGACATTTGCGCGCAGCGGCAGCCCGTTCCTGCTGCTCACGCAACCCCAGTAGCCGCCGCGCACACCACGTGAAAACGCCGGGCTTGCCCGGCGTTTTTTTGTTGGCGTGGAACTGCAGCTTTGCCGCGGCTTTCCTTGTGCGTCGGAGAAGACTACGCGGCGGCGAGAACGCGTTCGCGCACTGCCTCGGCGAAGCCGCTGGTTGTGCCCGTGCCTCCAACGTCCGGGGTCACCCGGTCGGCAGCGGCAAGCGTGCCGCTGATCGCCGCACGCAACCGCATGGCATCCTCGTTGCGACCGACGTGTTCGAGCATCTGTCCGGCCGCCAGCAGCAGCGCGCAGGGATTGGCGATGCCCTTGCCGGCGATGTCCGGGGCGGAGCCATGCACTGCTTCGAAAATTGCCGCGTCGGTGCCGATGTTGGCGCCCGGCGCGAAGCCGAGGCCACCCACGAGTCCGGCGCACAAGTCCGAGATGATGTCGCCGAACAGGTTGGTTGTCACGATCACGTCGAACTTTTCCGGGCGCATCACCAGTTGCATGCACGTGTTGTCGACGATGAGTTCGTTGGTCTCGATCTCCGGGAACTGGCGTGCCACTTCGCGCGCGACGTTGAGGAACAGGCCGGACGTGGTTTTCATGATGTTGGCCTTGTGCACGATCGTCACCTTGCGACGACCGGCGCGGCGCGCGAAATCATAGGCGTAGCGCACGATTCGCTCGGATCCCCGGCGGGTCACCTGGATCATCGACTGGGCGGTGTCACCGTCGGCCGACAAGGACTGCCCTTCGCTGCGATAGGCACCTTCGGTGTTCTCGCGCACCGTCACGACGTCGATGTTCTCGTACCTCGCCTGCGTACCGGGGAACGAAATCGCCGGACGCAGATTGGCGTACAAATCAAAGCGGCGACGCAACTCCACGTTGATTGACGCGAAGCCTTCCCCGATCGGAGTAGCCAGGGGTCCCTTCAGGGCGATGCGGCTGCGATGGATGGCATCGAGCGTGGCCTGCGGAAGCAATTCGCCGCTGTTTTCGAATGCGGCGACTCCGGCGAGCGCAAACTCGTAATCGAAGCCTCCCAGCGCATCCAGAACGCGCAGCGTGGCGTCCGTCACCTCCGGGCCGATCCCGTCGCCGCGAATCACGCAAATTTTGGTATTCATCG
>JBBQNY010000195.1:0-5486 GCA_038330365.1 Lysobacterales bacterium
TTCCCGCTCGGCGGCAATGGCTTTGTGCACTTCGCCGGCCAGGTTGGCGAGCAGGACAAGACCAATCGCGCCCGTCCCTTCATCCTGCCACCCGCGGGATTGTCGCCGCCACAGTCGCCGCCGAATGCTGCGGTGCGGCCGCCGCTCGGCCAGGTGGTGCAGAGTCAGGGCGATCCCGACGTGGAGCAATTTGCGCTTTCCTACAACCTCGAGTTCGGGATTGGCGATGCGGCGACGCTGTATTCGTTTGCGAACTACAGCGATCGAGACGTGCTCTCCAATGGCTTTTTTCGAGCAGCTGGAGACGCGCGCAACAATCCCTCGATCTATCCCAACGGCTTTCTGCCCCAGATCAACAACGTCGCGACAGACCGCGCGTTTGTGGTTGGCCTGCGCGGTACCAGCGCCAGCAACTGGAACTGGGATCTCAGCTACAACTACGGGCAGGATGAGCTGACGTTCGACATACTCAATACGCTCAACCGCAGTCTGGGCAACGCGTCCCCAACGCAGTTCTACGCCGGCGCGCTCGAGGTCTCGCAGAACATCTTCAACGCGGATTTCAGCCGCGCGTTCGACGTGGCCTGGCTCGCCTATCCGCTCACCTTTGCGTTTGGTGGGGAATACCGGGACGAGGAGTTCCAGCAGCGCGCGGGCGAGCCGGCTTCGTTCGCCGATACTGGTTTGATGATTCCGGTGCCGGGCAGCACCACGGGCGCATTGCAGCGGGCGGCGGGCGGCTCACAGGTGTTTCCGGGTTTCCGGCCGAGCGACTCAGGCACCAACGGGCGCGACAGTTATTCGCTATACGTCGACCTGGAAGCAGACATCACCGACCGGTTCTCGGCCGGGTTTGCCGTGCGCTACGAGGACTACAGCGACTTCGGCACCACCACGTCCGGCAAGCTGTCGGCACGTTATGCGTTCACCGATCAGGTGGCACTTCGCGGCACGGCGTCCACCGGATTCCGTGCGCCGTCATTGCAGCAGCAGTTTTTCCAGTCGACCGCCACCAACTTCATCGGCGGTGTGCCTTTCGACGTGCGGACCTTTGCGGTCAACGATGCAACCGCCCTCGCGCTGGGCTCGGAGCCCCTGCAGGCGGAAGAGTCCCAGAGTTTCGGGCTCGGACTCGTACTGCAGCCGGTTGATGCGCTGTACATCACCGCTGACGCGTATCTGATCGAAATCGATGATCGCATCAGCCTGTCGGAGAATCTGATCGGCCCGGCAGTGACAACCTTTCTGCAAGGACGCGGCATTTTCGGCGTGACCGGCGGCCGCTATTTCACCAATGCGCTGGATACGCGCACGCGTGGCGTCGATGTCATAGGCACGTATCGCTGGGACCTTGACTCCGGCAGCGTGGATCTGACCGCCGGCTACAACTACAGCAAGACCACGATCCAGCGCATCGCGCCCAATCCGGCTGCGCTGACCTCGGGTGGGCTCAACCTGCTGCGCATCGGCCGCGTCGAACAAGGTCGCATCGAAGTGGGTGCGCCGCGCGACAAGTTCCTTTTTGCGGGTATCTGGAACACCGGCAACTGGTCGTTCGGCGCGACCGCCACGCGCTACGGCGAGTTCACGGTGCTGTTCGACGCGGTCCAGACGACGCCCACACGGGATCAGACTTTCGGCGACGAGTGGACCCTCGATCTGTCGGCGAGCTACAAGTGGGACCGATGGAATTTCACCGTCGGCGCCGACAATGTCTTTGATTCCTATCCGGATGAGGTGCTCTACCAGAACTCGACGTTCGGACAGCTTCCGTACAGTGCGTCGTCGCCGTTCGGCTTCAACGGGGCGTTTCTCTACGGTCGCATCGGCTACGAGTGGTGATGCGCAACCCCTGACCCGGGCGCGCAAGCGAACCGTGGAAAGGCCCGGCATCCCGGGCCGTTTCCTGTACGTCCGGCAGGGACGCGCGCCTGGAGACGCAAGTCCTCTCGTGACTTACTACAGCGAGCGGAATGGAGCGCCGCTGCGAAAACGCGACTGACCGCGAAGCTCCTGTGGCCGAGGGTCAGCGGCATGGATCCGGCGCTCGTGCAGTGAAGGAGGCACTTGATTTCGACACACCGGGAACGATTTTCCATCTCCACACGTACCCGTGGCCGGGACACGTCGTCTGGTCCCGATATCCGCTGAACGCACTCGACTCGGTTGTGCTTGCTTCCATCAGGAGAATGTTGTCGATTCGCGCACGGCCCTATGCTCGCGACTGAATTCGCTTGATGCCTGAGACCCTCTGAATGCAAAAGTTTGAAGTCCACGCCGCCCATCAGCCGCGCCCCCACATGAAATGTCCGGGCTGGATTGACTAGACATGCCGCTTCCTGCAGCGCAATTCCAGACCAGGGTTATCCAGGCCAGCTACGTGCTCGCCGCGCTGTCGCTGCTGCTCGTGCTGCATCTTCACCTGCTGCCCGTGCTCATCGCGGGCCTGCTGGTCTACGCGCTGGTGAACGCGTTGGCGCCAGCCCTGCAGAGGCACTTGCCTGGCACACGCGCCGACTGGCTGGTGGTCGCGCTGTTTGCGGCGATCGTGGTTGGATTGCTGACGGCGGCGATCGCGGGTGGCCTCGCCTACCTGGGATCGGAGCACGGCAATCCCAGCCTGTTGTTCGAACGCCTGACACCTGTGGTCGAGCGCGCCCGCGGCCAGTTACCGGCTTTCATCGTCAATCACCTGCCCGACAATTCAGAGCAGATCCGGGAAGCGGTGATGGGCTGGCTGCGCGAACATGCCGCACAACTGCAGCTGGCCGGGAAAAACGCAGCGAGAATCATCGTGCACCTGCTGATCGGCATGATCCTTGGCGCCATGCTGTCACTGCAGACGGCGCTGGCGCAAAGCCCGGATGGTCCGCTCGCTGTGGCGCTGAACACGCGCTGCGTGAACCTTGTCACCGCATTCCAGGACATCGTCTTCGCCCAGTTCAAGATTTCCGCACTCAACACCCTGTTCACGGCGATCTTCCTGCTCATCGTGCTGCCCCTGTTCGGCGTCAACCTGCCTCTGGCCAAGACGCTGGTCGTGGCAACGTTCGTCTGCGGGCTGCTGCCAGTAGTAGGCAATCTGATCTCGAACACACTGATCTTCATCATCGCCCTGTCGGTTTCGCTCTGGGTCGCCATCGCGTCGCTGACGTTCCTGGTCGTCATCCACAAGCTCGAATACTTCCTCAACGCGCGCATCATCGGCGGACAGATCCGCGCACGTGCCTGGCAACTGCTGATCTCGATGCTGGTCATGGAGGCCGCGTTCGGGGTTGCCGGCCTCATAGCCGCGCCGATCTACTACGCCTACCTGAAACGCGAGCTGGAGCAGGCGAAGCTGATCTGATGCCTACGGTGCGAAGCCCGATCGTCGAGTAGGGCCGCCAGCCTGGCCAGGCTCGAACTGGCGACTCCCTGCGCTGCTCTTCGCCTTGGCTGCATCACGTCCTGACCCGTGCAGGTCGGCCGCCGACGTTCCTTTTCGAGCCGATCTTCTTCGCTTCTGGCCTCATGCGGAAGGGAGCCTTGGGCCCATTTCGGCATGCTTCACTTGGCGAGCTGGCCGCCGATCACCGCCACCACTTTGCCGTGCGCACACACCAGAAACTGGTGGCAGCTGCGGCGCGCGTGTTGGCCCCGGCGCTCAAATGACCGCACGCCGTGACTTCCTTGCTCAGAACCCGAAATGCGATTCCCGGATGTAATCGGTGGCGCCGAATCCCTTATTACGATCACTTTCCAGAGCGAGTCGCCGAACACCTGGTCTGCGCAGAGCAGGAAACGTCGATCGGTGCACTTCGTTCACCCATCACGACGCGCGAGCGCCGACTTGAGGAGCGTTGCCTTGAACCTGACCCATCGCACCATCTACGTAGCGCTCAGTGCGGCGCTGCTCGCTCCGGCCACCTGGGCCGCCAATTTCGCGGTCGAGGTCGGGGGCGCCGCCTTTCAATTCACGCCTTCGACGCTCACCATCAACCCCGGCGACACCGTGACTTTCACCAATCAGGGCGGCACTCACAACGTCTTCGCGGACAACGCCGCGTTTCGTTGCGCGGCCGGTTGCGACGACGTCGGCGGCGGCAGTGGCAATCCCAGTTCCGCGCCTTGGTCGTTTGTTCTGACTTTCAACACGGCCGGCACGTTTGGCTACTTCTGCGAGACCCACGGCTCGCCGGGAAGCGGAATGAAAGGCAGCATCACGGTGCGAGGCACGACTCCCCCGCCGCCGCCAAACCTGGGACCCGGATACACCGGAGTCTGGTTCAATCCGGCGCAGGACGGCCACGGAATCTTCGTGGAGATTCTGCCCGACAATCGCTTCATCGCTGCCTGGTATGTGTTCTCGCCCGAGGGCCAGCAGTCCTGGATCACCGGCGTCGGCACGGTCAGCAGCAACACTGCGACGGTCGATGGCGTCCTGGCAACCGGCGGTCGGTTCCTTCCAAACTTCAATGCCGCTCAGATCGTTCGAAATCCGTGGGGCCGCATGACGTTCACCTTCGCCGACTGCAACAACGGCCGGATGGACTATGTGTCGACGTTCCCTGGCTATGGATCAGGCACGGTGCCCCTCAGTCGGCTGACGCTGCCCGCAGGTTCCGCCTGCGCGGCCGCGCCTGAAGCGCCCGCAGCACAGTAGCGCCCGGGCGAGGGGGACGACGCGTGGCAAAAGTATCCGCCGGCGCTCGCAAGCGCCGGGTCTGCCGGGAAATTCTCCGGCTGGGCAGGGCAAGCTGCTGCGCGGCGCTCCTGCTGGTTGCCCCTCTCGTTTCGCAGCCCGCGTTCCGACCGGTGCCGGTTCCGGCGGAAAATCCGATGACCGCCGGCAAGGTCGCGCTGGGCAAGGCCCTGTTCTGGGAAGAACAGCTATCCCGAACGGGAACGGTAGCCTGCGGAACCTGCCACCGCCCGGACGCCGGGCATTCCGATCCGCGCACTGCGCTTGGCGGTGCGCAGTCGACCCACCCGGGTCCCGATGGCCGCATGGACACCCGCGAGGACAACATCCTCGGCTCGCCGGGCGTGCCCCAGCACCGTCGCGATGGCCAACATCAACCGAGTGCCTTGTTCGGCATGTCCATTCAGGTGGGTGGACGCAAGTCACCGCCCGTCACCAGCGCAGCCTATGCACCTCAACTCTTCTGGGATGGGCGCGCCAGCTCGTCATTCCGCGACCCGCTCACTGGCGAGGTGTTGATCGTCAACGGCGGCGCGTTGGAGAGCCAGTCGCTGGCCCCGCTGCTCGACACCAGCGAGATGGGCCACATCGGCAACACGATCAGTGATGCGGTTGCGCGCCTGAACGGCGTCACGCCGCTGGCCCTGGCAGAGGATATTCCCGCAGCCCTCGCCAACTGGATCGGCGGTCGCGACTACCCCACTCTGTTCAAAGAGGTGTTCGGCACCGCCGCGGTCACACCCGCACGCATCGCGTTCGCGCTGGCGAGCTATCAGCGCGCGTTGAACGCGACCACCACGCC
>JBBQNY010000196.1:0-5446 GCA_038330365.1 Lysobacterales bacterium
TAGGCAGTGCGTGCCGCGATCTTTCGGCGCGTCTTGGATCTCATTCACGGGTGTGTCCAGAATGTTGAGAAGCTCACTCACAAATGTCGGTGACAGCACCTCGCCCTCGATAACTGACAGGATATCCAGCGCCGGAGTTCCAAGGGTCAATTTCAATCAAGTCGAACTGCCGGCAGTGAAGTACGGTGTCGGTGCGGCGAGCTTGTGAATCCCGTCAACAAGGCCATCTGGTACATCGAGCGCCATCTGCAGTCGCGCATGTCGCTCGACGATGTCGCGCGGTCTGCCGGCGTGTCAGGGTTCCATTTGCTGCGGGCGTTCAGCGCTGCGACAGGTACTTCCGTCATGCGCTATGTGCGTGGTCGCCGCTTGACTGAGGCTGCGCGCCGTCTCGCTACGGGCGCTACGGATATTCTGACCGTGGCGGGTCTCGCAGAGCGCTACAGCGGCGATGACGCCGGCGCGCGCATTCCTGGCCAGTGGCAGCGTTTTCGATCGCTTGAACAATGCATCGCTCGGGGGCTGGGTGATGTGACCTATGGCGTCTGCTACAACGCAGACGATGAGGGCAACATGGACTACCTCTGCGGGGCACAGGTGACCGACTTCTCGGATCTGCCAATCGAGTGTTCGCGTCTGCGGATCGCCACTCAGCAATATGCGGTGTTCTGGCATGGCGAACATATTTCGGCCGCTCGTTCTACCTGGGACGCAATCTGGAACGGGTGGTTGCCACAGTCACGGCACACCGCCGCCGATGCGCCGTTAATGGAACGCTACGACCAGCGCTTTGATAGGCACACCGGCAGCGGCGGCGTTGAGTTCTGGGTGCCACTCAACGAGTAAATGCGGCTAATTTCTGGGGGAGGTAAGAAGTGAACGTTCCACATCTGCTGAGTGTGTTGTTGCTCTCGGTATCAGCTTCCGGAACGCAACCACCGGACACCGAGCTCATGCGCTTCGGCGTGTACGTCGTAGTCTCCCACCTTGATCGCGCACGCACCTTCTACGAGCAGCTCTTTCAAAAGAAGCCGTACGTGCAGAACGAGCAGTTGGTGGGTTTCGATGTAGCCGGAGGTCTGTTCGCGGCGTTTTCCGAGAAGGCTCAGACTCGCCCGGTCGTCCGAGGGGACAACGCCGTGCCGTACATTCGTGTCAGAGACGTAGCGAAAGAGTTCGAACGGCTGAAACAGCTTAACGTTCGGTTGATCGACACCTCGATAGTGCGAGAAGGACCGCTCAGATTGTTTCGGTTTGCCGACCCCGATGGGAACGTTATCGAATACTTTTCTGTCGTAACCCAATAACGTACTTACAAACGTGGCTCAGAGATCATTGCGCTGTGCGATCGCGGGATGGTCCTGGGGCTGACTTCGGCACCGCAGGGCCGATCGCAGGAATGCGGTAGAGGTATCGGCAACGTGAATCCGAAAACTGAAAAGCATCAGCTTCGGCGTCGGCTTCGGCTTCGCAATTGGCATCCTCTTCTAAGGACTTCGGTCTCGCTACGGCCGTGCTGGCCGAGCGCGGGTTTCGACCGCGAACCCAGGTGCGAGGTCCTTCGGTTACGATGTGTAAGGGAACCCGCAATGCGCCTGGCCGATTTCATCGTCGCCAACGTCGAGCCGATTGTCCAGGAATGGGAGGACTTCGCGCGCAGCATCTGGCCCGACACGTCGCAAGGCGGAATCGACCCCGCAACGCTCCGCGACCACGCCCAAGCGATCCTGCTGGCGACCGTGTCCGATATGAAGTCGCAGCAGACGGACGCCCAGCAGTCCAGCAAGTCCAAGGGCGCGGGCGATGCCGGGCGTTCCAGCGACGGCGTAGATGCCGCTTCGCAGAAGCACGGCGCGAACCGGGTCGAGTCGGGATTTGATCTGGCCGCAGTCGTGGCGGAATACCGGGCGCTTCGAGCGAGCGTGCTACGGCTCTGGCGCGAGAGCACGCCAACCGCTGATCTGCGCGACATCGAAGATGTGACCCGGTTTAATGAGGTCATCGACCAATCGCTCGCCGAGGCCATCGAGACCTACACGCAGCAGGTAGACCAACACCGCGAGGCGCTCGGGATCGAGCACGCGGCCCGCGCCGCTGCCGACAGCTTGAACCGCGCGAAGGACGAATTCCTCGCCGTCCTCAGCCACGAGTTGCGCACGCCACTGACGGCCATCGTCATGTGGGTCAACATGCTCCGCCGGGGCGCTTCGGATGGGGAAGTGCTCGCTCAGGGCCTTGACGTCATCGACCGCAGCACCAAGACGCAGGTGCGGCTCATCGAAGACGTGCTCGACCTGTCCCGCATCGTCTCGGGCAAGCTCACGTTAGACCTGCAGCCGTGCGAACTGGTCGGCATCGTCAAGGCCGCCGTCGACGCGGTGCGCCCGGTAGCGGCCGCGCGGAACATCACGCTTGACGTGCAACTCAACCAATCCGCCGACCATGCGACCATCGATGCCATGCGGATGCAGCAGGTGGTCGGAAATCTCCTCAACAACGCCCTCAAATTTACGCCAGTCGGCGGCCGGGTCGGCCTGACGCTGTCGAGCGGGGCATCGGAGGTTCGTCTTGATGTCAACGATACCGGCGACGGAATCGACGCCGCCGTGTTGCCGTACGTCTTCGATAGTTTCCGCCAGGCAGACAGCACCACCCGACGCAAGGCCGGCGGGCTGGGGCTGGGACTTTCAATCGTGAAGCACGTCGTCGAGGCCCACGGCGGGACGGTCGAGGCGCACAGCGAAGGAGTCGGCAAAGGCGCGACCTTCACCGTGCGGTTGCCGACACACGTCGGCCGGGACGAGAACCCGTGTGACGATCGAGTGCATTGGACTGCCGAACGGGCGAAGGACGCAAATCTCTCACTCGTGCGTCTAGACGGGCTGCGCGTGCTCGTCGTCGACGACGAAGCCGACGCTCGCGAGGCCATGGCGATGGTGCTGCAACAGGCCGGCGCGGTCGTGACGTCCGCGGGCAGCGCCGCCGAAGCGCTGCAGACGCTGCCGAATGCGAAGCCTGAGGTGTTGGTGTGCGACCTCGGCATGCCCGATCAGGACGGCTTCGATTTGATCCGGCAAGTGCGATCGCGCGGCTACCATGCGAGCGAGCTGCCCGCCGTCGCGCTCACGGCTTTTGTTCAGCACGACGACCAACGCCAGGCTCTGATGGCAGGCTTTCAGGTCCACGTCCCCAAGCCCGTCGACCCGCACGATCTCACCTCGGTCATCGCCAGGCTCGCTGGGCGGACGGGTGTGGCCATCGACGCGAAGTAGATCGCGACGATCATCGGTCGCATCGGCTCGGCCGTGCGATCCGCGAGCGAGTCGGAACGGTGTTTGCTACCTGTTTCGTCATGACTAAGACAACACAGCTCACTGGCTACGCTGGACGAAAGCTCGGCCGTCGATTGGCCCGCTCCATTCCCTATATTGGGGCGCTCATCGCCTTCGTGACCCTGGGGGCGGCCGTTCGTCGCAAGGGATGGCTGCGCGGCGCCATCCATACCGGTCTGGACGCGATCCCCTACGTCGGCGGCGCGAAGAACATTGCCGAGGTGGCGCGCGGCCGCGACTTCCTGCGAGACAAGGTCAGCACGTAACGCGTGCCGCTGGTTCTCCTGCTGCTGGCGATTCCCATCGTCGTGATCGCACTGATGCCGCTGATCCTGGTTCAGCGGTATCGAGCGGGGACGGCAAGGCGCCTGGCCCGCCGCTGGCTGGCGACCGTCTCTCTGGTCGCGACCGGCATCTCGGCGGTGCTGTCGCTTCTGGCAGCTGCGGTCACCACGATCTGGTATCCCAATGCGTTCGGCGCGGTGGCCGCCGGATTGGGCGTCGGCTGCGTCCTGGGGCTTCTTGGATTGGGGCTGACTCGCTGGGAGCCGACGCCCCGAACCCTGCACTACACGCCGAACCGTTGGCTGGTCCTCACCATCACATTGATGGTTTCCGCGCGATTGCTGTACGGATTCTGGCGGTCGTGGACCGCGGCGAGGGCCGCGGTTGACGATAGTTCACTGGTCACGGCCTTCGGCGTCCCGGAGTCGCTTGCCGTTGCCGCAGTGGTGCTTGGCTACTACCTCGCCTACACCGCCGGACTGCGCTGGCAGATTCGTCGCTGGGAGCGGCGCACGCTGCGGGTGATGTGAGGCGCCAGTGCTAGTCTGGGTGCAGCGATGAGCCGCATGAGCAGGGCGCCCCAGAAAGATTCCGACGCCGACGCGCCGGTCGCGAGAGTCAAGAACTACATCACCCCGAGCGGCCTGCAGCGACTCAAGGACGAGCATGCGTTCCTGCTGATCCGGGAACGACCGGCGGTCACCAAGGTGGTGGCCTGGGCTGCGAGCAACGGCGATCGCAGCGAGAACGCCGACTATCAGTACGGCAAACGGCGGCTCCGCCAGATCGACAAACGGATTCGCTTTCTCACCAAGCGAATCGATGCCGCCGAGGTGGTCGACCCGGAGTCCGCCCGGCCCGCAAAGGCGGCGACGCGCGTCTTCTTTGGGGCGACCGTGCGTTACGCCAATGCCGCCGGGACGGAGCGCGTGGTCAGCATTGTCGGCACCGACGAGGTTGATCTCGATCGCGATCACATCAGCTGGGTGTCTCCGCTGGCGCGCGCGTTGATGAAATCCGGAGAAGGCGATCGCGTGGTCCTTCACGCACCGAACAGCAGCGAGAAACTGCTAATCCTGGAGGTGCGTTACGAGCGCATCCCCGTGGCGCCGTTCCGCGTTCCGCCCGGGGCCGAGGCCACGGCGAAGGAGTGATAGGCTCGACCTCGTGTTCCTGTTCTTCTCGAACCGCCTCGGCTGCTTCGGATCGATCGCCGTCTCGGTCGTGCTGTCAGCCTTGCTGCTTGCGACCCTGCGCGCGTGTGCCGGCTAGTAAAGGCACGCGATTCCCTAAGGCTACGTTAGGATCCGGGGCGTGCGATTTCTAGCGGGCTGGCTAGGTGCGATTCTGCTGACGGCCACGGCATATGCCCAGGCGCCGACACCGCTGCGGTGGGGAGGGGACGCCGAAGGCGGCGCGCCGTTTGTCGAGGCCGATCCATCCAATCCCGCGAAGGTCGCTGGCTTCGATGTCGAGATCGCCGAGTTGATCGCCGGTCGCCTTGGACGCCCGCCGCAGTTCATGCAGGTGGCCTTTCAGTCGCTCGACCAGTCAGCGAAGCGTGGCGATTTCGAGATCGGCCTGAGCGGCATCGAAGACATCCCTGCGCGACGGCAGTCACTGGCAGCGAGCGTTCCCTATTACGAGTTTCGCGAAGTGCTGACCGTTCGCGCCGCCGATCGCGAGCGCTACCGCGGACTTGCCGACCTGCGAGGCAGGAAGGTCGCCACCCTCGGCGGCACCATGGCCTACGATCTGTTGCTCGAGGCGGAGCGCAGCCACGGCATCACCGCCGTGTCGTATGACGAGGACGTCCATCCCTACTCGGA
>JBBQNY010000197.1:0-5359 GCA_038330365.1 Lysobacterales bacterium
GTTCGGCCTGCCGCTGACCGAGCGCCGGCGCGTCAACTTCGCCAGCCACGATCCGGTGCTGGCGCGCGAGCTGTTCCTGCGCGACGGGCTCGCGTCCGGCGAAGTCGATGCGCGCGCGGCTTTCATCGCGCACAACCGCGCGGTGCTGGAGGCGGCTGTCGCGGAAGAGAGCAAGCGCCGCCGTCACGGCCTGTTACGCGAGGCCGACGAGCTCGCGCAATGGTATGCGCACCGGATTCCCGAAGCCGTCGTGGACGCCGTCGGGCTCGATGCGTGGCATCGCAAGCTGGATCCGGAGCTGCGCCGGGGGCTGCTCTGGTCGCTGGGCGACGTGCTCGCGACACCGGCGAGTGCGCGCGAGGAATTTCCCGAGTACTGGCTGCTCGGATCGCAACGCCTGCCGTTGACCTATCACTTCGAACCGGGCTCTGCCGATGACGGCGTCAGCGTGGACGTGCCGCTGGCCCTGCTCAATGCTTTGCCGGACGCGCGCGCCGACTGGCTGGTGCCGGGCGTGATCGAGGAGCGTCTCGCGGAGTTGATCCGCAGCTTGCCCAAGTCCCTGCGCCGGCATGTGGTGCCGGCGCCGGATTTCGCGCGCGCGTTCCTCGAGACAGATCCCGACGAGACGCAGGCGTTGCTGCCGCAGCTCGCGGCGTTCCTCGCCGCGCGCGGCGGCGTCTCGATCGACGCCGACGCGTTCGATCCTGAAGCGCTACCCGTACACCTGCGGCTGCGCATCCGGCTGCTGGACGAACACCATGCCGTGATCGCCGAGGGCCGCGACCTGGAGGCCCTGCGCAAGGAATACGGCGCGCGCGCGCAGGCGGCATTCGCCACGGTGATGGCCAGTGGACACGCGCAGGCGGGAGTGCGTCGGTTCGAGTTCGAACGCATCGCCGAGGAGATCGTCAGCGACAGCGGTCTCAAGGCCTATCCCGCGCTCGTCGATGTCGGCGACGCGGCCGACCTGCGCGTCTTCGAGACCGTGGCGCAGGCGAGCACCGCGCATCCGGGCGGCGTCATGCGGCTGCTGCGGATCGCGCTCGGCGACGCGCTGCGGCGTGCCGCACGGCAGCTGCCGCTGACGCCCAAGGTGGCGTTGGCGTACACCGCCATCGCAGGTCCGGAAGCGTTGCGCGCGGACCTCGTCGAAGCGGCGCTGCGCGAGATCGCGTGGACGGCAGCAGGGGATGTGCGGACAAGACGCGCATTCGACGCACTCGTCGGGGGCGTGCAACGCGACCTGTTCGCGCGCGCGGTCGAACGGCTGGCGCCGGTGGAGGCTGCGCTGACCGCGTATGCCCACGTCGCGCCGCGCCTCTCCCCACCGGTGATGGGCTATGGCCGCGCCAGCTTCGACGATCTCAAGTCGCAGTTGCGCACGCTCGTTCGACCGGGATTTGCCGAAACACTGCCGATCGCGCGACTGGTCGCGATCGCGCGTTACGTGCGCGCCATGGGCGTGCGCGTGGACCGGCTGTTGCTGGACGCGCGTCGCGACCAGGACAAGATGCTGCGGATCCTGCCGTTTGTCGAAGTGCTCGACGCCTGGCGCGGCGGCGGGTTCGATGCGGATGCGGTCGAGGCACTGCGCTGGCAGATCGAGGAATTGCGCGTCGCCGTGTTCGCGCCGGAGCTCGGCGTGCCCGATGGCGTGTCGGAGAAACGCGTGACCCGCTTCATCGCGGCCAACGATCCGTCACGCGCCGAAGTCGTACCCGTCGAAGCCACTGCCGCGGGCGAGCCGCGCACGGGCGGTGTCTCCGACGCCATGCAGTCGCGGCTGGCAGCCCTGGCCAAACCGTCCCAGCGCTGATAGGCGTGGTCGTAGCTGGAGGAACCAGACAACGGGCTCCGAGTGCCTTATCGCTCAGGCGCGGCCGATGCGCCGCGCGAACCGGTCGGCCACGTTCCCACACGCCGACTCCGCTCAAGACCGTTGCCGCCTCGGGGACCTTGGAATGTCTGTCTTGAAGTCGGTGCTCGGGAGGGCGTTGATTTTCGCTTTCACCGTATCGTCAATTGGTGCAGTAGTGGCGTGGATATTCAATGCCGGAGGCTCGTCTAAAGCGGTTGCGCCTACGCCGCTTTCGACGCTGGCAGGAGCTGGAATCGCATGGGCTCTCGCCAGTGTCGGAGGCATTCCTGGTCGTGTCCCTGCCATGGCGGGACTCGTTACAGGCCGCCGTCGTGATAACGAGCCGGAGCCTGCCAAAGAGGTCGATACCGTCTTTATTCTTCAACTCACGCTTCTACTGGCATTCATCGCTTTGACAGAATTGACAATGATCCAGCACGCGTGGGAGTCACGATCTGGACGCTGGATCGGCCGCTGGATCGATTAATCTGGCGAGACCCCGGTGCGATCCGAAAAAGGAAAGAATATGCGCGTCGCGAAGGTACTCATGGTCATTGCAGCTGCGCTGGCCGTGCTCCTTTCCGTGCCGCCTCTGGCGGCAGGCGAGACACGGCCTGCGCCCGCGAACGCCAGCGCTGCGCTCGACGCCGTCATCGTCGAAAAAATGCGGGAAGTCGGCATCGTGGGCGTGGGGGCGGCGATCATCGTGGATCGGCAAGTGGTGTGGCACAAGGGGTACGGATTTGCCGACAAGCAGCGATCGAAGCCCTTCACGCCGGACACGGTCATGGGCATCGCTTCGATCACCAAGACCTTCGTGGGCGTGTCGATGATGCGAGCGGTCCACGAAGGAAAGCTCTCGCTGGATGAGGATATCAACCAGTACCTGCCGTTCCGCGTGGTCAATCCGCACCACCCCGGCGAGATCATCACTTTGCGGCAGCTGGCTACGCTCACCTCGAGCATCACTGACCGGTGGAAAGTGTATTCGGGTACCTACCATTACGACGGCGACTCGCCGGAGCGCCTCGGGCACTTTCTGGAACAGTACTTCTCCGTGGGCGGCAAGTACTACTCGCGCGACAACTTCCTTGATGCCAGGCCTGGCACGCGCCGCGACTACTCCAACATCGGCGCCGCCCTCGCGGGCTACATCGTCGAACGCGCAGTGGGCGAACCGCTGAATGTCTACACGCGCAAGCACATCTTCGAGCCGCTAAATATGTCGAACAGCGGGTGGTTCCTGTCGGAGATCGATCTCGGGAATCATTCCCGCATTTACGTCTCGCACAACGGACACATCATTCCCATCGCGCTCTACGGCAGCACCACCTACCCGGACGGTGGCGTGCGCACGTCGGTTGCGGACCTCTCGAAGTTCTTCCTCGCACTGCTGGGCGGCGGCGCGCACGAGGGCGTCCGCATTCTCGATAAAGCTGGCACCGCAGAGATGCTGCGCTTCCAGTTCACCGATGCCAACAGGCCGGTGAACTTCCCGGCGACGGAGGGAAACTCCGGACTCTTCTGGCGGACCAAGTTCAACGGCAAGCTCATGGGCTTCGGAGGCAATGATCCCGGGATACAGACCGAAATGCTCTCGGATCTTTCCGGGAAGGTCGGCCTTGTCCTGTTCATGAACACGTCGTTGAGCGGAGCCGACCAGCAGGCATCCACGGCCATCTTCAAGGCGCTGTGGAAGCATGCAGAAACACTTGGGGACGGATCCCCCGAGAAAGGCCGGCACTGATCGCGCAGTCCCAAGCGCTCTGCGCGAAAGTTGGAAGGACCGAAGATCGCAAAGGCATTGATCATCCCGGACGAGAAGCGTTGCCCTAAGTGAAACTGGCACCGTTCTCCTCCGTCATCAGTTCTTCAGGTCAACGCGCGCTCGATTTCTTCCAGCGGCGTATTGGTGAGCGTCTTGGCCAACTCGCCGTGCAGCCGCTGCAGGGTTTCCTTGTGCAGTTGTGGCCGGATCTGTCCCAGCGTCTGCGGGTCCGCTACCAGCACCAGATGTGCGTACTGGTTGGTGAGTGCCCCATGATTGAGTTTATGCGCCAGTTGCTTGGCAAAGGTGGCCTCGTCGGTCTGATGCCCTGTCTGCTCGGTCGGCGCAACGCCGGACGGCCCCTCGTCATCGACGTTCTCGACCTCCAGCACTTCCTGCTGCTGCAAAGACAACGCATTGCCCTTGCCCACGTTGCGGAAGACACGCGCGCGTTCCCCATCGGCAACGACTACCAGTGTTCCTTCGGGAATTCTCTCCATGGCCTGTCTCCTCAAAGACTTGAACGAAGCCGAAAGTCTAGGTATCCGTACGTGACGTCAATGGATACGTGGGTAACCCGCACGTTGCAGATCGGCTATCGCGCGGCAACGGGAAGAGGGACCGCCGAAGGGGCGGCATGCCCGGCGCCGATGGTTTTGGTGACGGTTGCGGTAAGAGGGGTCACCCGACATCCGGTGGATGCGCTTGCTGTTGTCTTCGGCAAAAGAGTGCAGGTGAAAATCATGTCGCCGCATCCTGCCGTGTGGTGGCCTCAAGGCATGGTCGCCGGCGATGCGCAACACCCGAGCCCGGCGTTCGCCGCGGCCGGCGTGTGACCCTTGGATGAACAAAGCCGCGCGATTGAACAAGCCTTTTACGTCGGCTTTGCGATGATGGCGGGGTTCCCTGGACACAGCGGAACTCGGACTCGGCCTTCATGCACCTCCCCCTGGAGTGAAGCGCATGGCCGATGGAACGAAGGAGCACCATGAACAACGCAGATATCCGTGAAAACAAGATCGAGACCCTCAACGAGCTGATTGCCGTCACCCGCGACAGCGCCAAGTTTTACGGCGAAGCCGCCAACGAGGCGCAGAACCCGCAGTTGAAGGACCTTTTCAAGTCCATGGCAGATGCCAAGAATGGGCTGGTCGGTGCGATTTCCCGCGAAGTGAAGAGCGAGGGCGCCACGCCTGAAGACGAGGGCACGTTCCGCGGCTCGCTGCATCGCATGTACGGCAACATGCGCGGCAAGATCGGCAGCGACGACTACGGTTACGTGGCCGAGCTGGAAGCATCGGAGGATCGTATGCTGCACGCGTTCAAGGACGTGCTGACCGACAACGACGCGCCGCTGCAGGTCAAGACGGTCGTGCGCAACTACCTGCCCAAGGTGCAGGAGCATCATGATGCGATGCGCAGCCGCAAGTGGTCGATGCAGGCCGCTCGACAACACTGACGGCTCGCGAAAAAGGCTTCTGGCAACCCGCGCCCGGCCTGCAATCGCAACTCGGAAACGCCGGCCAAGTGCCGGCGTTTTCATTTCCGCCCGGCGATCGAAAAAGGTGTCAGGGACAATTTCCTGAGGGACAATTTTCTGCGGAGAATCAGAAAGACGTGAGGGAAAACTCCCTCGCAGCCAGCTCCAGCCCGAGGCATTATCCTGTCGCCCATGCGCATGCACGTTTGCCCGCCTGAGTCGACGAATGCCTGGACGCGACGCTGCCGCC
>JBBQNY010000198.1:0-5345 GCA_038330365.1 Lysobacterales bacterium
ATCCAATCTCGGTGCCAGCGAGGGCACCTGCCACTGCTCCGGCGTGTGCCTTGCCTCCGGGCTCGGTGACCCTGGTCAGGCCGAGCGCTTCTACTCGAACTCATTCGAGTAACCGTCGCTGCCGTCGTGACGGACGGCAGCGTTGCGCCCGCCGTACTACCGAGCTCGCGACGCGCCTGTCAACCCCTGTTCGCGGGATGCCACGTTTTGCCAATGCTGTCAGCTTGCTGGCGAATGTGGGCCAGCGAGCCGTGTCCGTGAGGCAAGGTTCGGCTGCGGCCTGAAGGCCGCGGTCCGCGCGCAACACAACCTTGCCTTGCAGGAGAAACGCCATGACATGCACATCCAGCAGTGAACGGTTGGCGATGCGCGCGGGCTTCAGGAGTGCGGGTGCTGCACTGATACTGGGCTGCGCAAATGTACTCGCCAGCGAGCTTGAGGTGACCGCCATCCACGGCATTGATTCCGTGCTCGACACAAATGGCGATTCACAACTTCCCAACTCGGTCTCGGCTGATGGCCGCTACGCTGCGTTCGGTTCATCGGCGAACAATCTCGTCGAAGGCGACAGCAACGGCCGGGACGACATTTTCGTCTTCGATAAAACCAACGGTGTGGTCACCCTCGAAAGTGTCGCAACCGATGGTACGCAGGGCAATGGAAACGCGCACGTGCATGGCGTGGGACTTTCCGCCAGCGGCCGCTATCTCGTATTTGCTTCGGTCGCGAGCAATCTGGCACCCGGCGCCGACGGGGTGAGGCAGATCTTTCTCCGCGACCGTACCGCGCGAACTACTCGTCTGATCAGCCGATCCAGTAGTGGCGTGGTTGGAAACGGTCCATCGTTTTTTCCCAAGCTCACACCGGACGGGCGGTACGTGGTGTTCACATCGCAGTCCAGCAATCTGGCGGCGGGCGACGCGAACAATGCCGCCGACGTATTTCGTCATGATCTGCTGACGGGGCAGACTCTGCGGGTCTCGCTCGGTGCAGGCGGAGTGGAAGCCCAGGGAACAAGCCAGGTCGGATTTCTCTCCGATAACGGTCAGGTCGTCACTTTCCTTTCCGACGCACCCAATCTCGTCCCCGGTGATTCCAACGGTGCCACGGATGTTTTTGTGAGGGATGTGAATACAGGTATGACCCAGCGCGCGAGTGTCAGTACGACCGGATCACAGCTGGGTGCAGGGCTCTTCGGAGGCCAGTGGGATCGGGCCATCTCGGGTGGCGGTCGCTACGTGGTCTTTGACACGATCGACGCAGCCGATCCGGGGGATACCAATGGTGTATTGGACGTATATCGCTTTGACAGGACGATCGGCACGTCGCAGCGAGTGAGTCTCGGGGTAGGAGGCGTCCAGGGCAATTCCAGAAGCGTGTTGGGAATTCTTTCTGGCGACGGACAGAAGGTGATGTTTACGTCGTTCGCAAACAACCTCGTGAGCGGTGACCTGAATGGAGTCGACGATGTCTTCGTTCGCGACGTTCAGGCGGGAACAACAGAGCGGCGCTCTCTGGGCGCCGGAGGCACAGAGTTGCAGGGCAACAGTTCCGGATTCAGCATGACGCCTGACACTGAGACGGTCAGCCTCCAGTCGTTGCAAGGCCTTACGCCTGACGACGTCAACGGCTTGCTGGACGTCTATCAGCGCTCACGCTCAGGTTCAGGTCTGGTCCGCATGAGCCAGGCGGTGCGCGCGCAGTCGATCTTCGGCAATTCCTTCGAGTAGCTGCGCACGCGGGAATACTCCTGCACGCGAGCTTCGCTACTCTGCCACAGCATGTGCATTCCGGAACGCGCCAGGAAATGGGCTGCAGGGCGGGCAATGGGCAGACAGGCGGATCGGCTGCGGCACCCACGGCAACCGTAGCGCGTGATTACGTCATTTCTAGGGCGTGGTGGCGATGCTTGCCATGAGCCTGACCAGTTCGCTTTGCCTGCGGGTCTGGGTCTTGCCGAACAGTGACTGCAGCTGTTTGCGCAGCGTGAGCTGACTGACGGCCGTACGCGCCGCGATTTCCTGCAGGCTTTCGGCCACCAGCAGGTTGTTCGCCAGACGCGTTTCCGCCGGGGTGAACGCGAAAAGCTGGCGGCACACCTCTGGAGCGAGCCGCGTTTGCGAGGCTGGATCGATGATGCAGGCCAATGCTGCGGTTTCCCGATCCGCGCGCGCCAGCAAAGAACTTTCAGACAATGGCACGAGGTGCAGGATCAATGCCGGCTTGCCGCCGCTTCTGGGAACACATGTGGTGGAAGCGGTCCGGATCGAAGTATCCGGGCATTTCCCGGTAGCTCGGCCCAACCGCAATTTGAGCTCGACGTGGGCCCGGCAGCAGGTCGCGCGCAACGTCCCCTCCGTTCCGCGCAATGATTCGCTGCGCGCCAGCATCAGCCCGTCCTTCTCGGCGAGAAGTCTTCGCGCAGCTGAGTTGGCAAAGTTCACCTCGCCGCCCGGCGCCAGCATCACGATACAAGTCGGCAGATGATCCAGCGCCGCGAGCGTCGCAGCGAGTTGCTGTTCTGTGTTGTGGAGGCGGTCGGACAGCGCGATCGCCCGTGCCACCTGGCCGAGCATCAGCCGATGCAGGTCGCGACTCTCTTCGTTGAATGGCTTCGAACGTGGTGCGTAGATCGAAAGGTTAGTGACTGTGTGAGTTGCTTGATTGCGGTCGAACACGCGCCCCGTACACATCCGTCCGATCCGCAGCGGTCGGAGAAATTCGCAATAAAACGTGGATTCAAGCAGCTCACGATCGGGAACCAGATCGGTATCGATGGCCGCTACACCTGCGCGCAGGTCGAGCTCGGAGGCGCGTTTTTCCCAGGGGTCACGGTATCGGAAGACCCCACGCCATTCGGCCACTGCGCTTGCGCTGAAACCACAAGGCCACGCCAGACTCGAAGCGCGCTCGTCGGCCGGATCGGAGACCAACATCGCCTTGTCGCTGCCGTGCAACCGCGAGATGCATGCAAGCGCCTGCGGCCAGGTCTCAGGCGCCATTGCCGCGCCATGGATGGCTTCGACAGCGCTGCCCAATCGCTGCAACGTGGCGGTGTTCATCACGTTGGGTCTTCCGATCCGGATGTTGCGCCTGCACGCGACGGCGGAACCGGCGTGTGCACGATGCGGTGGCCCTTGCTGATACAGGCCTCCGCCTTTTCGCGATACGTACGCGCGCACCGCACCGGCGCCGGCTTGACTTCGCGCGTCGCGAACTCGGGTTGTTCGCGGCTTCGATACTCGATGCCACCGATCGTGACCGCTGTCGTCGTGAGTGTGAGGCCGCGAGTCATTGCAAAAAAGCTGAATCCGCCGAACATGGTGCGCTCCCGTGATGACCATGGGAGAGAGGTGTCGCAAGCGTGGCTCATGTCCCACTTGCGCACGAGGTCACTGGAACATTGCAACTCGCCGGGCGAGTGGGACATCGAGGGGACTGGTGACTCCTCCGAGACTCGGGCCCTTTGCCCGTGACTTGGAGAGAAACGATGAAACGCAATCACTGCCTGCCTGGTGCTGGCGCTCGTGCGACACGAATGCTCAGAGGTATTGGAAGAGTGCTTCTGGGTGGGATCGTCGTGACCGGGATTTTTGCAGCAGACGTCAGCTCCTCTACGTCAAACTCCGGTGCTGCTCCTTTGGAAGCTGCTCGTGGGGAGGATCTGACGGGTTCCGTCCCCTGGAATGCAGGAGTAGTGGCCGCTCCGAACGGTCTGCTCATCGACGGTCGCGCGGCGACCCCAGGTCTCCTCTCCACTCCGCAGGCGAAGGCTGCGCAGACCGCAAAGACCCTGATCAATCCCCGGTCTCTGAGTGGCTTGTGGTTTGATCCTGCGCAGGACGGACACGGCTTCAACTTTACTTTCGTCGAACGCGAAGGCGCCAACGACATCTTCGCCGTCACCTGGTATGTCTACCGGAATGGTGCCCAGGTGTGGATGGCGGGATCGGGCGAAGTCGTGGGTAATGCCGCGTCCGCCCAGGTCGTGTTGACTTCCGGTGCGCAGTTCCCACCGGCGTTCAATCCAGCGGCGGTCAACCGCCAGGCATGGGGCACGATCAGCATCGAGGTCGAGTCCTGCTCGCGCATCCGTGTGTCCTGGCAGCCCGTTGTGAGTGGCTTCTCGGCGGGTTCACTCACCGCGCAGCCAATCGTGGTGGCCGGCGGATCCCCTTGCCAGGTGACCAACCCACCGCCTTCGGGCGACGACCACGGCAACAGCTGTCCGTCCGCAACGACGGTCGCTGTTCCAGGTTCCATCGGAGGTGCGATAAGCCCTGCGAGCGATGCGGACTTCTTCCGCGTCAATCTCGGTGGCGCCACCACGTTGACTGTGACGTCCACGAGCGCAAGTTCGCTCGACCCGCTGGCCGTGCTTTTCGACTCGAACTGCGTCGCGATCGCGAGCGACGACGACGGCGGCGGCGGCCTTCAATTTCGGCTGCAACGGGCGCTGTCCGCAGGCACCTATTTTGTCGGAGTGGGTTCCTTCGCTGGCGCAACGAGCGGAAGCTACCAGCTGACGTTCTCGACGACGTCCGCTCCACCACCTCCGCCCTCAGGCAATACTGCGACGGTGGCGGTGACCAACCAGCTGATTTACCCGATTATCGTCCGCGCCAACGGCAACACGCTTGGACAGGTCGCAGCCGGTGGCACCGCATCGCAGACCATCAGCGTGGGCAGCTCGCTCACCGTGACTTTTGAGCTGGTCCGACCGACCCTGTCCGGAACGCCGCTTGGCAATGAAATGGCGGGCACATTCCAGACAATGTCGATCACCGCTCCCACGAACAGCTTCACCTATACCGTGGACAACGTGATCGGCACCACGCCTTATTTCGCGCCCAGGGTGAACAACAACACCAATGTCCCACTGCTGATGGGCGTCAACATGGGTCTGTCCTCCGAGAACCGCTGCAATTGCGTTGCACCGGCTTTTCAGCAGAACACAGTGTTCGGCTATTACAGGCTCTTTTCCAACAGCAATGTTCGAGGCTATCGCACCGGCTCGAACTACAGCGGGCCCTTCATCTTCTGGAATGTGAGCACGGCAGAAGTTGGAACCGGCATTGTCAGGCTGACGGCAAACATCGCGCCGTGATCCGATGAGCGTGGCCCGCCAATCTGAGGCGGGCCACGCTGCTGGAACTGTCCCGACGGGTACGCGAAGTCGGTCAGGGGGTAGCGGTGGCGGGGACCGGAAGCCGGCCGAAGTCTATGTTGGCGTTGGCGGCGAGCCACGCGAGCGCTGCCCACGCACCTACGTTCTGGTGCAGCGCTGCCGCATCGATCTTGTCGAGTGTGTCGTTGTCAGTGTGGTGATAGTCGAAGTAGTCACT
>JBBQNY010000199.1:0-5316 GCA_038330365.1 Lysobacterales bacterium
CGCGTGCTGCACGCCACCCGCCAACTCGCCAAACGCCAGAGCACGTGGCTCCGCAGCGAATACGACGCCATCCCCACCGACGCCGTCGACCCCACGCAAACCCTGCAGCGCCTGACCGCCTTCCTCCCGTAGACCATTCCGCCCCGACTCCGTCGGCGCGCTGTGGCGTATTAAACAGGGTGGAGGCACGCGTGATGGCAGCCGCTGGACGCGTCGTTGATCGCGTGCAGTTGAGACGTAAGTCGACCTCGCACCCGCATCCGGCGCTGCGCGCCACCTGACTCGCGACATCCTGTCGCTCGCCCTGCGGGTCGCCTTCGGCGTTCGCAGCTGCTCCTGCAGCTGCCGTCTCCCACGGGAAAAAGGGAGAAGAGAGAAGGGAGAAGATGCGTCCGGTCGCCGCGATGCGTTCCCCTCTCCCGTGGGTGAGGGGTCAGGGGTGAGGGTGCGAGTCCCCGCGTCATGTTGGATCGCGCCGATCACGAACCGGAAGCGCAGTCTCATCGTAAAAAAGGACGCACTGAATCAATCGCTTGTTTCCTGTTTGATCAGAGTGCCGCAGGCGCGAAGGCGGAATGCACGCGCACCCGCGTCGCGACACCGGCAAAGAGTTTCGGCGCGTAGAATTTGGGGCATGTCGTTAGCCGCACTTGAGACATTGATGCTGCCTTTCGCCTCCGGTGCGCTGCCGTGGCCGGGCGGCGCACTGTTCCTGCGTGCGCAGAGCGGCTGGCCGCTTGCGGCGCAGGCGTGGCCGGGCCTGGTTTGCGAACAGACTTTCAAGCCGGAGTTCGACAGTCTCGAAAGGTCGGGCTTCACGGTGCGCAGCACGAGCGACGAATCCCGTTATCCACTGGTGCTGGTGCTGCCGCCGCGGCAACGAGGCGAGGCACGTGCATTGCTGGCGCGCGCCATCGAAAGCACGGCTCCCGGTGGCATTGTCATCGCCAGCATGGCCAACGACGCGGGGGCAAAATCCGGCGAGTCGGATCTCGAACGCATCGCCGGGCCCCTGGATGTGGTGTCCAAGAACAAATGCCGCGTGTTCTGGACCGGGCCACTGCAGGGCCCGGTCGACACGCTGCTCGCGGCGGAATGGTCTGCGCTCGACGCGCCCCGTCCGATTCTCGATGGCCGCTTCACGAGCCGTCCCGGAGTGTTCGCCTGGGATCGCATCGATGCCGCGTCGGCGCTGCTGGTGGCACATCTGCCGGATGATCTTCGCGGTCGCGGTGCCGATCTGGGCGCGGGCTACGGGTTCCTCGCCGCTGAAGTACTGGAGCGTTGCACGGGCGTCGAGATGGATCTGTATGAGGCCGAAGCCCGCGCGCTCGACCTGGCGCGCATCAATCTCCAGCCCTTCGCGCTGCGCGGCGCGGCGCACTTTCATTGGCATGACGTCACGGCCGGCTTGCCACAGCGCTACGACTTCATCGTCACCAATCCGCCATTCCACGCGCAGGGGCGCGCCGACCGGCCAGACATCGGCAGGGATTTCATCGCAGTCGCGGCCAACGCCTTGCGACCCGACGGCCGCCTGTGGCTGGTCGCCAACCGGCACCTGCCGTACGAAGCCGTGTTGAGCACCCATTTCGGAACGGTGCGCATCGTGGCGGAACAGCAAGGCTTCAAGGTCATCGAAGCGATCAAGGCGCCCGCGCTTGCGGCCAACCCAAGCGGGCGCATCGACAGGGCGTCGCGACGCGAAATCGCGCAATGAGGCTCGTGCGCCTCATCGGCAACCTGGGTTACGGGAGCCGCAAGGAAGTGGCCGCCATGTTTCGCGAAGGCCGAATCACCGATGCGGCGGGGGAGGTGCTGTACGCCGACGACAATGCGCTGCACGAAGACATCCACATCGATGGCGAGCCGCTCGATGCGCCCCAGGGTCTGCTGCTGATGCTGCACAAGCCGTGCGCGTACACGTGCTCGACCCGGGACCCGGGACGCGTCGTGTACGACCTGTTGCCGCCGCGCTTTCGGCGTCGCTCGCCGATGTTGTCGACGGTCGGTCGGCTCGACCGGAATACCAGCGGCCTGCTGCTGATGACCGATGATGGCGTGTTGCTGCATCGCATCTCATCGCCCCGTTCGAAGCTCGCCAAGGTCTATCGGGCAACGCTGGCGAGTCCGCTGCGGGGCGACGAGGCCACGACATTCGCCAGCGGCGCTTTGATGCTGGAATCCGAGCAGACGCCGCTGTTGCCGGTCGTGATGGAAGTTCTCGGTTCGCATTCAGCGCGTCTGACGCTGACCGAAGGCCGTTACCACCAGGTACGTCGCATGTTCGCCGCCGTCGGCAATCACGTGGAAACACTGCACCGCGAATGCGTCGGCGGCTTGTCGTTGCAGGACCTGCCAGTCGGCGAGTGGCGCGTGCTGCAGGCCCGCGACCTGGTTCAACTGTTCGGCAGCTGATCATGCCCAAGTCGGAAGGGTCGGCTGCCTGTGCCAGCGCAACGGCAATCCCAGCCCCGTCCGAGGTTCGATTACACGCTGCGCTGGTTTGAGTCACTGATCGAGCACACGCTGCAGGACAGGGTGCGGCCGAGACGCTTCGGAAGCAGCCTCGCCAAAACCTGTTGCAGCGCGTATACGTCAGCGAAACAGATGACCCTGGATGTCGATGAACGCCTCCCGGATCACGGCAGTAGAGCCGAGCACTCGCTTGGCGTCGTTAGTGCCGCCGTAGCGGATGCGCAGGAAGTTGGTGATCTTGCCGGGCGCCAGCTCAGGCACGCCGTGTACTTCGTAGGCCCGCAGGACGTAGTCGAGAAATTCCCGCATCTCGGGTTCATAGCCGCCGAGCCCGGTGGCTCGCGCGGCAGCAGCGCGCTCTGAGCGGGCGAGTGGCGCGAGGGTGAAGCGCACGTAAGCCAACACGTCGAAGATGTCGCTGTTCGGCGCGTCAATCAGGCGCCGCATGTCATCGAGCCGATCGCTGTCATAACCCATGTCGCTGAGCCGCTGCAGAAAGGACTCCCGCCGATCCGGATCGCTCCAGACAGCGCGCAGCGCGTCCTCATCCGCAACCAGCGTGCCGAGGTCACCAAACAGCTGCGCCATGAACTGCTGCGCGGTGATCTGTCTGCCCTCGTGCCAGTACGTCGTGGCGGAAAGATATCGAATACTCCGCTCCCGGCCATCAGCGAGTTTCACGATCGTCTTCTGCAACGGCTCGCCGGTTTCGAGCGCTTCGGACGACGGGCTGTCCGGATATGGATCATCCGCGACTTCGCGGCGCGACCGTGGCGCAGCGGGCGGCTCGGGCGGCAGCGGTTCGCCATCCCATTCGGGATCGTTGAAGTGCTCGTAGGCCTTCACGAAATCGTAGATCGTGAAGAAGTCCTTGCCATCGAAGGTGCGGGTGCCGCGCCCGATGATCTGCTTGAACTCGATCATCGACGCAATTGGTCGCATCAGCACGATGTTGCGGACATTGCGCGCATCCACGCCGGTCGAGAGCTTGTGTGACGTGGTCAGGACGGTCGGCAGTGTTTTCTCGTTGTCCTGGAATTCGCGAAGGTGCTGCTCGCCGAGCTTGGCATCGTCGGCCGTCACGCGCTCGCAGTAGTGCGGGTCGGGATTGGTCTTGATCTGGTTGACCGCATCGCGCACCCGTGCGGCGTGTTCCTGAGTGGCACAGAACACCAGCGTCTTCTGGCGCTGGTCGATCTGGTCCATGAACTCCTGCACGCGGCTTTCCTCGCGCGCTTCGATCACCAGCTTTCGATTGAAGTCGAGCTCAGTGTATTCGCGGTCCGGATCGATCTCTCCACTGATCACCCTGTCGCCATCCGCAAGCTTGTAAGTGTCCAGCGTGCTCACCATCTGGCGCACCTTGAATGGCGTCAGGAATCCGTCGCCAATGCCTTGCTTCAGCGCGTAGCTGTACACCGGGTCGCCGAAGTAGGCGTACGTGTCGGCATTGGTGTCGCGCTTGGGTGTGGCGGTCATGCCCAACTGCACGGCGGGCGAAAAGTAATCGAGGATGCCGCGCCAGGTACTCTCGTCGCGCGCGCCGCCGCGATGACATTCGTCGATCACGATGAAGTCGAAGAAGTCCGGCGCGTAACCCTCGAACGTGAATTGCGGCGCCTCGTCGGCCTCCGCGTTGGTCATGAAGGTCTGGAAGATGGTGAAGAACACGCTGGCGTTCTTCGGTAGCTTGCCGCGCTTGCGGATTTCTTCCGGGCTGATGCGACTGAGCGCATCGGGTGGAAACGCGCTGAACGCGTTGTAGGCCTGATCCGCAAGAATATTGCGATCAGCCAGGAAAAGAATGCGCGGTCGGCGCACCGGGTCACGGCTCAGATTCCACGATGCATGAAACAACTTCCACGCAATCTGGAATGCAATCGACGTCTTGCCGGTACCCGTCGCCAGAGTCAGCAGAATGCGCTGATCGCCCTTGGCGATCGCTTCCAGCACTGCCGTGACCGCGTTGTGCTGGTAGTAGCGCGGCTGCCATTTACCGCCACCGGTTTCAAACGGCACCGCCCCGAAGCGATCGCGCCATTCGTTGCCTTCCGGGTAGCAGCGCGTCCACAACTCATGCGGGGTCGGGAATGGCAGTGCCATGTCGCCCTCGGCACCAGTCAGCATGTCGATTGCGTACCAATCCACGCCATTGGTCGAATAGGCATGACGCGCCTGCAGCCGCTTGGCGTAATCCTTGGCCTGACCGACGCCTTGGGTGTAGCCCAACCCTGCGCGCTTGGCTTCGATCACCGCCAGCTTGCGGTCGCGATAACTCAACACGTAATCAGCCGACAACGGATTGGCGCGACCACCACCGCCCGTGATGCGACCAGGGCAGATCAGCTCGCGATGCACCTTCGCGCCTTCGACTACGCCCCAGCCTGCATCGCGCAACACCGGGTCGATGCGATTGGCGCGGGTATCAGCTTCGGTTTCAGTCATGGCCGGCGTAGCGTGCGGGTGCTTCCTGCAAGGTGGCGTGCTGCCAGGGATCGAGCAGCGTGAGCCCGGCGGCTGAGAAATCCGCCGTGTTGCGGTTCACCACGGTCAGGCCGTGGACCAGCGCAGTGGCGGCGATCAGGGCATCTCGTTCGGGCCGTGCATCGGGTACATGCATGCGTGCGCAACGCCGCGCGCCGGCCTCGTCCACGGGCAGCACGCGCCCGGCACACTCAGGCACCGCGCGACGTTCGCACCACTCGCGCAGTAGCGCTCCTTGCGCGGTGTCGCGCCGATCCATGCGCAGTACGCCAATTTCCAGTTCCATCAGCGTCATCGCTGAAATACAGCATCCGGCCTGTTCAACCGATGCTTGCCAAGCGGACACCTGTGCGT
>JBBQNY010000200.1:0-5248 GCA_038330365.1 Lysobacterales bacterium
CGGCTCGTCCTGATCCGCAACCACGAGCAGACGCAGCCGACGGGTGCGTTTGGACCGGAATCGATCTGGTATGACGGCGCTGCGAGCGGCGGCACCACCACGATCGAATTCGATACTGCCACTCGCCGGGGCGGCATCGCACATCCTTCGCTGTCGGGGACGCTGCAGAACTGCGCCGGCGGAGCAACGCCGTGGGGCACGTGGCTTAGTTGCGAGGAGTTTGTTGCCGGTAGCGGAGACTATCCGGACGTTCTCAAGCATCCGCATGGCTTCGTGTTCGAAGTCGGTGCCGCGGGCGGGCCGCCGCGGAGACTCGATGCCTGCGGCCTGTTCCGACACGAGGCCGCTGCCGTGCATCAGCCGACCGGTGACGTGTATCTGACAGAGGACCGCACGCCGCAAGCGGGTTTCTATCGCATGCGTCCGGATAAGCCCGGTGACCTCGCACGCGGCGGCACTCTGCAGATGCTCGCGGTCGAAGGCCGTACCGACTTGCGCTCAGGCGTACGCCCGGGCGCTGCTCTGCGTGCCCGCTGGCAGCCGATTGGACATCCGGGCCGCGCCCACTCGCCCGGCACTCGCGACGGCGTGGGTGTGTTGATGCAGGGTCTGGAGGCAGGCGGCGCAGCATTCACCCGGCTCGAAGGCTGCTTCGCCACGTCCGATGTTGTGTATTTCACGTCCACCGACGGCGGCGATGCGCACGTCGGGCAGGTCTGGGCCTATCGTCCGGCCTCGGAAGAACTCACGTTGCTGTTCCAGGCGCGCGATCGCGAGCAGCTCAACTATCCCGACAATCTCTGCTTCAGTCCGCGCGGCGGGCTCGTACTGTGCGAGGACGGCGATCGGCTGGGCGGACAATATCTGCAGGGCCTGAGCGCCGATCTCGATCTCTTCACCTTTGCGCGCAACCAGGTCGTGCTTGAGTCACCGGTACACGGCCATGTCGGCGATTTTCGCCGTTCGGAGTGGGCGGGCGTATGCTTCTCGCCCGATGGACGCTGGCTCTTCGCCAACGTGTTCAATCCCGGATTCACGGTGGCCATAACGGGACCGTGGCGTCGCGGACTCATCTGATCGCTAGCGGCACGCGCTGGCCCGTTCCGGCAGCGTGCGTCGACGCAGACATTTCGTCCTACCCACGACAGGGAAATTGCCATGCCCATGATTCCCAAGGTCACCGCGCTCTTCATCGCGCTGCACGCGCTGCTGCTGCTGTTCCTGGCATTCCGGGTGGTTGCCGCGCGCCGCGGCTTGCGCATCGGCATCGGTGATGGCGCGCAGGAAATCATGCAACGCCGCATTCGAGTGCATGGCAATGCAACGGAATATCTGCCGATAGCCCTGCTCGAACTGCTGGCGCTCGAACTGCTCGGGCTGGGTGCCCTGTGGCTCTACGTTGCCGGCGGCACATTGTTCGTGGCGCGCTGCCTGCACGCCATGGGCCTGTCCGGCTCGTCCGGCACATCCAGCGGCCGTTTCCTCGGCACCCTTCTCACCTGGCTCGTCATGATCGTCATGGCGGTGACCCTGCTGGTGCTCGCACTGCGCTGACCATCGCATCACCAGATGTCGTGGGTGCGCGCTTGCGCGATGGCGTCATGGCATATCAACGCGACAAGCACGGACGTGCATGGCGCCATCGCGCGCGAGCGCGCTCCTACAAGGGCGTCTGTAGGCTACTTGGGTCGCTCTATCGAAGGCCTGCACGCCGGAAACCAAAAACCCGCCATGCAGGCGGGTTTCAGGAGCCGGACGGATCCGTGAAGGCGCTCCGCGACTCGATTTTGGCAATGGTGCCCAGGAGAGGACTCGAACCTCCACGGGTCGCCCCGCTAGCACCTGAAGCTAGTGCGTCTACCAATTCCGCCACCTGGGCAATACGCCTTGAGCTTGCGCCGCAAGGCCGCGCACGATAGCCACGCCTCAGTGGGCTGTCAAATGCCGCCGGCTTCCAGCGCGCCCGCAGCGGTGCTCGCGATACCATCCACCAATGAAACCAACCAGCAGAAACACTCCGGGCGGCAAACCTCCAGGCTCCGGCGCCGGGCGCAAGAATTCCACCAAACCGGGGCAAAGTCAGCGCGCACCCAAGTCGGCAAAACCGGCGACTCCCACTTCCAGGCGCGGCACCGTGAAAGGATCAGGCTCGTCGCCGGCGCCGAAATCCGCACGCAGTGCGGGCGCCGGACGGTCCGGACGGGGCAACAAGGCGCCTGCGTCAGCGGCGGCTTCCGCACGCGGGACAAGCAAGTCCCGTGGCCCGGTCAAGGCGGCCCCGTGGCTGCCGGATCTGCCGATGGATGCCGACGCCGGACTGCTGCGTGCGCTCGGGCGCAGCAAACGTGGCGACGGCAGTGCAGAGCAAAGGAACAAGCCCGAAGCCACGGCGTCGAACAAGCCATCGCGCAGGACCGATCCCAGGCAAGCAGGCGGAAGCCGTGGTGACGCGTCGCCGGCACACGGCAGCTCGCGGACTTCCCGGGACGTCGCCGCGCACGCTGAGCGCGGAGGCACGCAGCCATCGCGCTCCACTCGCTCCAGCAAGACGCCGCCGCGCATCGAGGACCCGCATTCGGAGCGCGAGGCCGAGCGTTACGCGGAGCCCATTCCGAGTCGCGAGGCGCTGATCGAGTTCCTCGGATCGAGCGGCGAGCTCATGACCGCGCCGCGACTGGCCGAGTCGCTGGGACTGGAAGCTCCCGATCGCTTCGAGGCACTTTCGCGCCGGCTCGCGGCCATGTTGCGCGACGGGCAACTGTTGATGAACCGCCGCGGTGGCTACGGTGTCGCGCAGAAGCTCGACCTCATCCCCGGAGAAGTCATCGCCCATCCCGACGGCTTCGGATTCCTGCGTGCCGATGCGGGTGGCGACGATCTGTTTCTTCCGCCGGGCCAGATGCGGCGCGTGCTGCATGGCGACCGCGTTCTTGCCAGCGTCACGGGCGAGGATCGCCGCGGTCGGCGCGAAGGCGCGATCGTGGAAGTCCTGGAACGCCGCACGACGCGACTGGTGGGTCGCTTCGAAGACAACGACGGCGTGACCCTCGTTGTACCGGACGATCGGCGCATGAGCCGCAGCGTGCTCATCCCACCGCAGTACAGGAGCAATGCGCGCCAGGGCCAGATCGTCGTCGTCGAGCTCACCAGCCCGCCCTCGGGCGATCGCCCCGCGATCGGGCGTATCGCGAGTGTGCTCGGCGAGCGGCTCACGGCCTCACTGACGGTGCGCATGGCAATCGAAAGCCACGGGCTGCCCCACGAGTGGCCGCCAGACGTGATCGCGGAGGCAAGTGAAACTGCGCCGTCTGTCAGCGCTGCGGACCGGCGCGACCGCGTCGACCTGCGCGATACGCCGCTGGTCACCATCGATGGCGAGGATGCCCGCGACTTCGACGACGCTGTCTGGTGCGAAAAGTCGGGCAATGGCTTCCGGCTGATCGTCGCGATCGCCGATGTTTCGCACTATGTGCAGCCGGAGTCGGCGTTGGATCGCGAGGCGCAGGAACGCGCAACCTCGGTTTATTTTCCCGAGTTTGTGGTGCCGATGCTGCCCGAGGTGCTGTCGAATGGCATCTGCTCGCTCAATCCCGATGTCGAGCGGCTGTGCATGGTCTGCGATGTGCATGTGGCGAAAGACGGCACGACTTCGCAGGCGAAGTTCTACCCGGCCGTGATGCGCTCGCATGCCCGCCTGACCTACTCCCAGGTGTGGGCCGCCATCGGCGAGCGCGACAGTGCGACACGCAAGGAACTCGCGCATGTATTGCCGGAACTCGACCGCCTGCACGAGCTCTTCGGCGTACTCTCCCGCGCTCGTTCCACACGCGGCTCCATCGAGTTCGAGTCGAGCGAGTTCAAGTTCCGGCTTGGAGCCGGCGGCGAGGTTCTAGCGGTCGGCGCCTACGAGCGCAACGACGCGCACAAACTGATCGAGGAATGCATGATCGCGGCCAACGTCGAGGCCGCGCGCTTCATCGAGCAGTCCGGCATACCGGCCCCTTTCCGCGTGCATGCGCCGCCGCCGGAAGCCAAGTACGCCGATCTGCTCGAGTATCTGCGCGAGTTCGGATTGCGACTGCCGGCGCTGGCGGATGTGCGCCCGCTGGACTTCGCGAAGCTGCTGCAACGCGTGCGCGAGCGCCCCGATGCCTCGCTCATCGAATCCGTAGTGCTGCGAAGCATGTCGATGGCGGTGTACTCGCCGGAAAACCTCGGGCACTTCGGGCTGGCGCTGGATGCCTACGCGCACTTCACATCGCCCATCCGCCGGTATCCGGACCTGCTGCTGCATCGGGCGATCCGGTACGCGATCGCACGCGGAAAACCGGCGAGCTACCGATACTCCGCCAGCGACATGACGCAATTAGCGTCGCACTGCTCGCGCAATGAGCGCCGCGCGGACGAGGCCGAGCGCGACGTCGATGAGCGCTTCAAGTGCGCCTGGATGGAGAAGCACGTCGGCTCCGAATTCGACGGTGTGATATCCGGCGTGACTTCGTTCGGACTGTTCGTGGAACTCAAGCCGACGCGCGTTTCGGGTCTGGTGCACATCACGCAATTGCCGAACGATTACTATCATTTCGATGCAAAGCGCCACCTGCTCCGCGGTGAGCGTCGGGGCCTCGAATTCCGGATCGGCGAGCCCGTGCGCGTGCAGGTGCTGCGCGCGAGTCTCGAGGATCGCAAGATCGACTTCAAGCTGGTTGCCGAGGGCAGTTCGGCATCGAAACCGGAATCGAAGCCACAGTTGAAATCCGCGCCGAAGTCGCAGCGACAAGCCGAACCCGCTCCCGCCAGCCGCCGCAGCAAAAAACGCCGATGACGCCGTGCATTGCAACCGGGTCCTGTTACGGCATTGTTGCCACACCAAGATCAGAGCCCGCGCCGTTTCCGGCTGGTCTCGCAATGCCATGCATGCACCACACCCCTGTAGGAGCGCGCTGGCGCGCGATGGCGCCATTCCAGCGCTTGCAGCGCGCTCCGTTGCTTCATGGCAATGCCGCACGCACGCTCGCTCCTACAGGAGCAGGCGATCTGATGCTCGAGCGCGGGAACCTCCGGAGAGGTGAACTGCCCGATCCCGGAAAGAAGATCCCGCCGAGTAAGTTCACGTTTTGGTGTGGGATGAGGGCGACTGCTGGCGCGGAGGCGCAATACATGCCCGCCCCGCACAGCGCGAGAGAATCATCCGCCGGTGCCACTGTTGGCTTTGGATGGGACATCGGTCGTCAATCTTTGCGTGGAC
>JBBQNY010000201.1:0-5236 GCA_038330365.1 Lysobacterales bacterium
AACGCGGTCACCGACAATCCGCTCGTGTTCCCGGGCCGGGGCGATGCGGCGGAGATCGAGCAACAAGTCATCAGTGCCGGACACTTCCACGGCATGCCGCTGGCGCTGGCGATGAGCTATCTCAAGGCGGCGATTCCTGTACTGGCGGGTATCTCCGAACGCCGCTTGAACAAGCTGGTCGATCCCGCAACGAGCGACGGCCTGCCGGCATTTCTCATCGGCAATGAAGACGCCACCGACTCGGGTTTCATGATCGTGCAGTACACCGCTGCCGCGCTGGTCAACGACCTTGCGAGCCGTGCGCATCCGGCATCCGTGTTCTCGATTCCCACGTCCGCCAACGCCGAGGATCACGTCTCCATGGGCGCGAACGAGGCGCGCCATGCGCTGGCCATGACGGACGATCTTGCCCGAGTGCTGGCGCTCGAGTGCTACACCGCCGCGCAGGCGCTCGACTATCGCCGCGACATGATCAATGCCGCACGTGCCTTGTCGCGATCGGCCGCGCGCGCGGAGCTGGCATCGAAGATCGCGAATGCTCCGGGATCCGGGCACGCATCCCGCGCGGACTTCGATCACGACGTCGCTGCGCTGGCGGAGGAGCTGGCCGCGCGTGCAGAGTTCCAGCCGTCTGCTGTGGTGGCGGGCGCGGTGGCGCTCATCCGGCGCTCGGTCGAGTTCATGCGCCGGGATCGCCTGATGACTGCCGACATCGAATCCATGATCGAACTGGTGGAGACAGGGCAACTGCGTGCAGCGATCGTGTCCGGAGACGCGGTCGACTGACGGTGCGCGACAGTTTTCGCACGTCCAGGTTGTCAGCCGGGCGGCATTCAACCATTCTCGGGGGAAGTGGAGAGAATCGTAAAGGGTTCCTGGATGAGGCGCGCAGGTCCATCTGCAGCGATTGTGTTCGCCCTGTCGTGGCTCCCCGCCACGGCGGTGATCGCCGCGGTCATTTGCCCCGCACCCGCGCAGCGCCAGCGCCTTGTCGAAGAGGAGAAGGCAGCCAGCACCTTCGCCGCGGCGGAACGTCTCTGGACGCGCATCGCCGCGCAGGCCAAGGCATGCGGCGATGCGGCATGGGAGGCCGATGCGCTCTCGGCGCTGACTGCGCGCGCGGCACGCGAAGGCGCAGTCGATACCGTTATCAATCTGGAGCGGCAACGCTACGCATTGGCACGCCAGCATGCCCTGCATCGTCACGCGGCCGAGGCCCGCGCGAACCTCGGCCGGGCCCTCATCGCCAAGGGTGAGTTTCCCGCCGCCCGAATCCACATGGAAGCGTCCCGACTCGAATACCAGAGTCAGGGCGATCTCATCGCCGAAGCTTCGGCACTTTCGGAGCTTTCGCGACTCGACCGGCGGCAGGGCGAATATCTATCCGCACTGCAGAACGAGAGGTCCGCGCTTGAACTGCGGCGAACGAGCCCGTCCGATACCGATCTCACGCGCTCGCTGCTGTCGCTGGCATCGTTGTATGAGCAGATCGAGATGACGGACGAAGCGCGCACGCACTACTCCGCGGCGCTCGCAGAGGCAGAGCGCCGCGGCGACGCCAGGATGATCGCCGATGCGCTCAACGGGTTCGCGGGTTTCCTCAACGACTTCGGTGCTGCGGATGCGGAGCGCGCACTGGCGATGGCGCGAAGGTCTTTTGAGCTCACCCGGGATTTCGCCGATCGGGCACGCATGGGCTCGAGGTTGCTGCAGATTGCGCGCGCACATTTCAATCTGGGTCAGCTCGACGAGTCCGAATTGGCTTTTCGAACGGCGTCCGAAATCGCGAACACCAGTTCCAATACCGCTCTCACGGCCCACATCGAATACCGCTGGGGTGAGCTTGACCTTGCTCGTGGCGATCTCGACTCTGCGCTCGCCCGCTTCGAACGTGCTCGCGCCGAGTACGACCGCGAGGGCAATCGGCACCGCCTGATCAAGGTATACGGCACCTTGGAGGGGTTGCACGAGACGCGCGGTGACTCGCTCGCCGCCGCACGTGCCGGGCGTGAGCATTTCCGCCTTCGCAATGAGCTGCTCGGTGCGGGTGAGACCGGCAAGCTCGGCGACCTGCTCAACAATTTCGCGCTGCGCGAGGAACGCTATCGCAACGAACGGCTGCAGCAGGAGAATGCCCTTGCCGCAGTGAATCTCAAATCGCAGCGGGCAACCCGGTTCGCGGGATTCGCGCTTGCCGGGCTGGTCCTGTTCGCGCTGGGCGTGCTGCTCTGGCGGCATCGCACAGTGAAGTTGCTCAACCGCATGCTGCAGGAGAAGCACGAGCAGGTTCTGGGACAGGGTCGGGCACTCGAGGAAGCCAACGGGCGACTGCAGCTGCAGTCGGACCGCCTCTACCAGTCCAACATCACGGACTCGCTTACCGGCATCAACGCACGTGCGCACGGCATCGAGATGCTGGGATCCATGCTCGCCAATCACCGTGAGCGCGGCACGACACCGACGCTCCTGCTGGTCGACATCGATTACTTCAAGAACGTCAACGACACCCACGGGCACCCCGTGGGCGACTCGGTACTGACCCGGGTCGCCCAGACCCTGCGCAACGTGTCCCCACCAGACGCCGCGGTCGCGCGTCTCGGCGGAGAGGAATTCATGGTGGCGATCGAGGAAGGCTCTGACGATCGTGATCTGCTGCTGGCGGATGCGCTGCGGCGGCGTGTGAGGGAGCTGCGCGTCGATACCGGTTCGCGCACGGTCAGCGTCACCATCAGCGTTGGAGTCTGCTCCGTGCACGCGACAGCCGGTGGATCTGTCGGCGAGATGCTCGCGGGCGCCGACACTGCGCTCTACGCTGCCAAGGACGCGGGCCGCGATTGCGTGCGGGCGTTCCGCCGCATCGCCGCCTGATTCCCGTCGCTGTCGCATTGGTGCCGCTTGGTGCGCTTTCACCTGTGGGACCGAGGCCCGTCGCAATGGCGTCGTGCACGCTGCGTCGCCGGCTCCAGCCATCGCGGGTTTCGGCGCTCCCGCAAGTACAGCGTACGCATGAAAAGCCCGGCGCACTCACGATGCGCGAGATCGGAATGGTCTGCAGTTTTCGAGTGTAGCCGCGCACGCACCAGGCGTCTGTAGGAGCGCGCTGGCGCGCGATGTCGCCATGTCCAATCGGATCGCGCGCCACGCCCTGGCATGACGCCATCGCGCGCAAGCGAGCTCGTGCAACAGGCGAGAATCTCCCACTCCTTGCCGAGGTCTGCGCACGCAGGGCCGGTCATACGCGCGGACACAACTGCCCGCGTCTCTGGATTGGATGCTTGTCTGCGATCACGTGGTGCGCTAATGTACTAGCGCGTTAACACATGAGCACACACGTGAAACGACGATCCCAGTCGCCCGAAGCATCCAGCCGCGCCGCGTTCGACGCGTTGTCGCAGGCGCTCGCGCGCCTGCGTACAGCCGACGAAGTGCGCGTATTTCTCCGTGATCTGTGTACGCCGGCGGAACTCGAGGCGCTGTGTGACCGCTGGCAAGTGGTCCCTCATCTCCTGCGCGGAGAACCCTACCGTGAGATCCACGACGCGACGGCCGTGAGTGTGACCACCATCGGCCGGGTCGCGCGTTGTCTGGCCCAGGAGGGCAGTGGCTACCTGCTGGCCGCGCGCAGGCTGCGCCTGCCTGTTGATCCAGGAGTTGCGCGATGACCTCTGCGCCCATTGCGTATTTGAAGTCTGTGTCCGTGTCGCCCGCTGAGTCGACGCGCCCTGCTGCAACGAACTGACCCCGGACAACCACTCATGATCCACCGAAACCGGTTGCGCATCGCCGCGCAGAAGTCTGGACGACTCTCCGATCCGGCGCGAGACCTGCTGTCGCGCGCCGGATTCGTTTTCCGGCAGAGTCGCGACCGTCTGTTCTGCTTCGGTGAGACTTTCGCGATCGACCTGCTGCTGGTGCGCGACGACGACATTCCCGGACTGATCGGGCAGGGTGCCTGCGATCTCGGCATCGTCGGCCGCAACGTGGTGATGGAACAATCCCTCGCCGCCCGTCGCAATGGCGGCGACACGCCCTGCGTTGAACTGCTGGCGCTCGGGTTCGGTCGCTGTCGCCTGGCCGTCGCGGCGCCCGAGCGCATGCCGTATTCGGGTCCTGCCGATCTTGAGGGTGTCCGCATTGCGACGACGTACCCCGAGCTGCTCCGTCGCTGGTTGCAGGAGGCGGGGGTCGATGCGCGGATCATGGAGCTGGCAGGATCGGTGGAGATTGCGCCCAGCCTCGGAACCGCCGAGGCCGTGTGCGACCTGGTATCGAGTGGCGCCACGCTGGCGGCCAATCAGCTGCTGGAACTGGCGACGGTGTTCGAGAGCGAAGCGGTGCTGGTCGGGCCCGCCGAGCCGCTCATGGGCGTCCGCGCGGGACTGCTGGACGATCTGGTACGGCGCATCGCTGCGGTCCTGAGCGTGCGCGATACGCGTCTGCTGATGCTGCGCGCGCCACGTGTGCGACTGGACGAAGTGCGGGCGCTGCTCCCAGCCAGCTCCAGTGCCATCGTCATGTCGGTTGAAGGCAGCGCCGACGAGATCGCAATCCAGGCGATCTGCCCCGGCGACGTCGGCTGGAGCGAACTCGAGGGCATGAAGCGTGCGGGCGCCCACTCCATGCTGGTCATGCCGGTGGAGCGGATGCTCGCGTGAAACGGATCGACTGGAATGCGCTCGACCCGGCCTCGCAGCGGCGTGCTCTCGAACGACCCGAACGCGCGGGCGACGCGCAGCGCTCACTCGATGTGGCGCGGATTATCGAACAGGTGCGAGCCGATGGCGACAGCACTTTGCGTGCGCTGACGCGCCGCTTCGACGACGTCGAGATCGGGCCGCTGGCGGTCACAGAGGATGAGTTCGCCGCCGCGCGAAGCTCGATCGGCGTCGAGCTGAGAGCTGCGCTGCGCGACGCGCACGCACGCATCGAATCATTCCATCGCGCGGGGATGACGCTCGATTACGCCGTGGACACAGCGCCCGGCGTGCGCTGCGAATCACTGGTGCGAGCGATTGGTCGCGTAGGCCTGTATGTGCCCGCAGGCTCTGCGCCGCTGCCGTCCACGGCGCTGATGCTCGGCGTTCCTTCGGCGTTGGCTGGCAGCGCTCTGCGCGTACTGTGCACGCCGCCGCGCAAGGATGGGTCGGTCGATCCGCTGACCCTGCTCGCAGCGGAGCTGTGCGGTATCTGCCACGTTTTCCGGATCGGCGGGGTGCAGGCCATCGCTGCGATGGCG
>JBBQNY010000202.1:0-5142 GCA_038330365.1 Lysobacterales bacterium
TCGAGCGCGCGACGGGTGGAGCGGACGCGCTTTGAGACGCGCGCCTGCAGGTCTGCGCGCTGCGACCGGCCGCGCGGGTCAGGCGCGTCGCGCGCAAGCGGTGTGGCGGCCCCGTGTCACCGTCGCCTGCGTGATCGAGCGCTCCGGAAAATACCTGCTCGTCGAAGAGGAAATCCACGACGAGCGCCTGTTGAACCAGCCCGCGGGCCATCTCGAACCCGGCGAGTCGCTCGTCGACGCGGCGGTGCGCGAGACGCTCGAGGAAACCGGCTGGCACGTCCGGCCCACCGGCCTGGTGGGTGTGTACCAGTGGGCGAGTCCGCACAGCCGGGAGCAGTATCTGCGATTTGCCTTTACCGCAGTTGCCGAATCCCACGACCCGAGCCTGCCGCTCGACGCGGGCATCCTGAGAGCGCTGTGGCTCGCGCCATCCGAGATCGACGGCATCGCGCACCGGCCGCGCAGCCCCATGGTCCTGCGCAACATTGCGGACGCGCGTTGCCGCACACCCTTGCCGCTCGACACCCTGCATTGCTATCCCCTCGCCGGCTCGATCTGAGCGGCAAGCGGGTGCGTGCCCCCGTGCCGTCCCGCATGCATCGCGCGCGGTGTTCGACTCCCGTCACGGCCGGATCCCCATCAGCAGAGTCCGGGAGCCCACCATGATCATGGTGGGCGTCTCCGGCGGGGTCGACTCGTCGGTCGCTGCAGCGTTGCTCGCCAACGGCGTCGAGCCCGTGGCTGGACTCTTCATGCAGAACTGGGACGATGTGGCAACTGGCGGGTGCCGCGCCGAGGACGACCGTCGTGATGCGGCCGCCGTGTGCGGGCTGCTCGGCATCCCGTTCCATGCCTGCAATTTCGCGCGCGAATACTGGGATCGCGTTTTCACGGATTTCCTTGCCGAGTACGCGGCGGGCCGCACGCCCAACCCGGACATCGCCTGCAACCGCGAGATCAAGTTCACGCGTTTCATCGAGCAGGCGCGCGCGCTGGGAGCCGACCGGATCGCCACGGGCCACTACGCGCGCACAGGTCAGCGTGGAGACCGCTGGCAGTTGCTGCGTGCCGTCGACCCGGACAAGGACCAGAGTTACTTCCTGCACGCACTCGGCCAGGCGCAACTCGCCGCGACTGTTTTTCCGCTTGGCGGGCTGCGCAAGCGCGAAGTGCGGGCGCTGGCGCAGGAGCGCGGCCTGCCCACCGCACGCAAACCCGATTCAACCGGCATCTGCTTCATCGAGCCCGGCAACTTCCGCAGCTTCCTCGCGCAACACCTGACTCTTTGCGCCGGCCCGATCGAAGCCCCGGACGGAAGCATTCTGGGTGAGCACGCCGGCGCGGCGCTGTACACGCTGGGCCAGCGGGCGGGACTTGGCATCGGGGGTCGCCGCGGCAGCGCCTCCGCGCCCTGGTACGTGGTCGGGAAGGACATGTCCCGCAACGCCGTCATCGTGGACCAGGGAGACTCGCCCCTGCTTTACTCGAGCCGCGTGGTGATCGATCCAGTCCACTGGATCTCCGGCTCGCCGCCTGAGCGCGGCATACCGCTCACGTCCAAGCTCCGCTACCGTCACGGGGACCAGGCATGCTGGCTGGTCGATTGCGACGGTTCGCGATGGACTGTCGAATTCACCCAACCCCAACGCGCCGTGGCGCCAGGACAGTCCGCCGTGTTCTATCGCGCTGAAGAGTGCCTGGGCGGCGGACCCATCAAGGCCACGAACGCCCCCCTGGAAGCGCCCGGATGAATCGCAGTGGACAAATCGTGGGAATGGCAGGCGCGGTGCTGGCGGCGCAGCAGGCGCTCGCAATCGCGCGCGCTGGCAGGGCGGAACCGGCAGCTTCCGAACTCGTCATCGGGGCGACACTCAAAATCGACGCAGAGTCGGCCACCGACATCTACGGGGGCCCCGGTGCCCTGCGTCCCGCACTGGTGGCGCTACGGGATTTCATGTCCGCCCGCGAACGCGATCCCATCCTGGTCCGCACGCTCTTCGTGCTGATGCAGGTGGAGCGCAATTTCGCAGGCAGGCCGGATATGGCGATCCAGGTGGCGGAAGGCATCCGTGGCGCCGCCACGCAGGTCGCGTCCAATGACGGAACTTCCGTCGGGGCAGTACCGCGGCTGGGAGAGCTGTACGCGCTGACCATCAGCCAGCTCACGCCCCGGGTGATGATTCCCGGGGATCCGGAGCTGCTCGCGCGACCCGCTGTCGTCACCGCAGTGCGCGCGCACCTGCTCGCAGCCCTGCGCGGGGTCGTGCTGTGGCGGCAGATGGGCGGCAGTCGGGTGGGTCTGCTGTTCGGATGGACCGCGCTGCGCGCGGAATGCACCCGCCTCATCGATAAATCCTGATTTCCTGCTCCCCGCCAGCGGGGGCACCTGCAGCGCCACTGAAGTCGCCGGCTTGGGCGATAATGCGCGTCGACAACAACGTCGAACAGGGGAACGCCGCAATGCTCGATTCTTTCCAGGTCCGCGACAGCTTCGAAGTCAATGGCCGGCGCTACACCTTCGCGAGCCTTGCCAAGCTCGGCGCGCGATTCGACGTGGCGCGGCTGCCCTATTCGATGAAGATCCTCCTCGAGAATCTCCTGCGCCACGAGGATGGAGTCTCGGTCACGCGCGAGCACATCGAAGCGGTCGCCCAATGGGATGCGCTTGCTGAGCCCGACACCGAGATCGCCTTCATGCCGGCGCGCGTGGTGCTACAGGACTTCACCGGCGTGCCCTGCGTGGTGGATCTTGCGGCGATGCGCGATGCGGTGGTCAAACTCGGCGGTGAAGCCAGCCAGATCAATCCGCTGATCCCGTCGGAACTCGTCATCGATCATTCGGTGCAGGTCGATGTCTATGGCCGCGCAGATGCGCTGGAGATGAATGGCCAGATCGAATTCGAACGCAACCAGGAACGCTACAGCTTCCTCCGCTGGGGCCAGAAGGCCTTCAAGAACTTCAAGGTGGTACCGCCCAACACCGGCATCGTGCATCAGGTGAACCTGGAAAACCTCGCGCGCGTCGTCATGACTTCCGAGGGCGACGGCGAGACGTTCGCATATCCGGATACCGTGTTTGGTACCGATTCGCACACCACGATGATCAACGGCATCGGCGTGCTGGGCTGGGGCGTCGGCGGCATCGAAGCCGAGGCGGCCATGCTGGGCCAGCCTTCCTCGATGCTCATCCCGCAGGTCGTCGGATTCCGCCTGACGGGCCGCATGCCCGAAGGCGCGACCGCCACGGATCTCGTGCTGACCGTGACGCAGATGCTGCGCGCGTTCGGCGTGGTCGGAAAGTTCGTCGAGTTTTTCGGGGACGGACTCGACCACCTGCCCCTCGCCGACCGCGCCACCATCTCCAACATGGCGCCGGAATACGGAGCCACTTGCGGCATCTTTCCGATCGATTCCGAATCCATCGCCTATCTGCGGCTTTCGGGCCGTGACGAGGAACTCATCGCGCTGGTCGAGGCTTACGCCCGTGCCCAGGGAATATGGCGCGAAGCCGGCATGCCGGACGCGATATACAGCGCGACGATGGACCTGGATTTGAGCACGGTGCAACCATCGCTCGCCGGACCGAAGCGTCCCCAGGACCGCGTGCTGCTGGGCAAGATGCAGGCCAATTTCCACACCAGTCTCGAGGGGCTCACTGCGAATCGGACTCCCATAAAATCCGAGGTCGTGCGCTTCGAGGCGGAGGGCGGTGACCAGCCCCAGGCCGAACATCTGGCGGCCAAGCCCATCTCGAAGATCCGCATCCGCGACGCCGACTGTGAGCTTCGTGACGGGTCCGTTGTGATCGCGGCGATTACGTCCTGCACCAACACCTCAAACCCTGCCGTGATGCTGGGCGCGGGCCTGCTCGCGCGCAATGCGGTCGCCCGCGGCCTGCAGTCGCGGCCCTGGGTCAAGACCTCCATCGGGCCGGGCTCGCTGGTCGTCACGGATTACCTGCGCAAGGCCGGTGTCCTTGCCGATCTCGAAAAACTTGGTTTCTTCGTGGTGGGATATGGCTGCACGACCTGCATCGGCAACTCTGGACCGCTGCCTGACGCCGTGTCCAAGGGCATCGCGGAGAACGAGCTGGTGGTGGCCTCGGTGCTGTCCGGCAACCGCAACTTCGAGGGACGCGTGCATCCGGAAGTGAAGATGAACTACCTCGCGTCGCCGCCGCTGGTGGTGGCCTACGCGCTGGCCGGGACCGTCGACATTGACCTCGTGACGCAGCCGCTGGGCGTCGGCAGCGACGGTACAGACGTGTACCTTCGCGACATCTGGCCGACCAACAAGGAGATCGGCGACGTCATCGCCGCGACGGTAGGTCCGGAGCTGTTTGCGCAAAATTATGCAGACGTCTTCAAAGGCGACTCCCGCTGGGCTGCGATCCCTTCGCCGGACGGTGCATCATTTGCATGGGGCAGCGATTCGACCTACATCAAGAATCCCCCGTATTTCGAGGGCATGACGATGGAAGTCGGCAGCATCGACGACATCCATGGTGCGCGGGTGCTCGGCTTGTTCGGTGATTCGATCACCACCGACCACATTTCGCCAGCGGGCAACATCAAGGGTTCTTCACCCGCAGGCCGTTTCCTGCAGGAACGCGGCGTCGGGCATGCCGACTTCAACAGCTATGGCTCGCGTCGCGGCAACGACGACGTGATGGTGCGCGGCACATTTGCGAACATCCGCATCAAGAATCTCATGCTCGGCGGCGAGGAAGGCGGCAGTACCCTGCACTTCAATGGAACGGCTGAGCCGGAGAAGCTGTCGATATACGACGCATCGATCAAGTACAAGGCCTCGAAGACTCCGCTCGTGGTGTTCGCCGGGAAAGAGTACGGGACCGGGTCATCGCGCGATTGGGCTGCGAAGGGCACGCTGCTGCTCGGCGTAAAGGCAGTGATCGCAGAAAGTTTCGAGCGCATCCACCGTTCCAACCTCGTGGGCATGGGCGTGCTGCCGTGCTCCTTCCGCGGCGAAGACAATGCCCGCAAGCTCGAACTGGACGGCTCCGAGACCATCGACATCGTCGGACTCGAAGACGGCCGGGCCAAGGTTGCGACCGTCATCGCCCGGTCCCGGTCTGGCGTCGAGAAGCGTTTCGAAGTGAACGTGCTGCTGTTGACGCCGAAG
>JBBQNY010000203.1:0-5114 GCA_038330365.1 Lysobacterales bacterium
AGACCGAACGGCACCGGCTGCGCCTCGAAGCAATCGAGGCCGTGCTGGAGAACCCCAAGGTGACTGCGACTGGATTGGCTGCGAGCTATCGCGATCGGCAATCCACGGTGCCGCGCGAAGCCCTGCGTTCGTTGGACGTCGAGGCTGTTCGTGACGCGCTGGTTCTAGATGCGGGTGACGATGCAATCGTCGCCGTGGCGCGCATCCGGGCGCTCGGCAGCGTGCTCAAGTCCTTGGCCTCTCGCGCCCGGCTTCCCGTGCCGAACCTTCCAATTCCGGTGCCTGTGCGCAGGCCGCTGGACAACCCGTTTTTTCCGGGCGCGTGCCGGGCGCTGTCTCAAGTAACAACGTTGAGGGCGCATATCGGCGAGCGACGGCGGCGTGCGGCTCCACCACGCACCTTCGAGTTGCAGGTGGCCCGAACCGCGGAAGCGCTTGCGCTGTTTGGTGGAGTCGACAACGACTCAACGCTCATCGAAGTGCTCGCCGCGCGCACCCGCGCGCTCCCCTCCGCGCGCTACCCCGACATGTTGTTCGTTCCATTGGACGACGGGCGCATCGTGCATTTACGGGACGGCGCTGCCCTCGCGATGGCCGCGCTCGCGCAGGAGTTTCCAGAACAACCACTGCCTTCGCGGCAAGCAGTAGACGCGACGTTGCGCTCGTTGATGCCGGCGTGGGCAACCCGGCCGTCCCGGGGGTCCGTTCTGAAGGACCTGTGCAGCACCATGCGGGTCTGTAACCGCTTCGAGTTGTCTCCGGCGGCGCGATTTGCCATGGACGAGGAGCACGGCTCGGTCCAAGCCTGTCTTGAGGAACAACTGGCGCTGACCGATGGCGATGTGATCGGACCGGTGCGCACGCCATCTTCTACCGTGGACGAGAGCTCTGCACGTGGGAGTGTCCAAGACGATCCGGCTCTACGCCTAAAAGGCGACACTCCCCGACGCCAGTACTCCGAAGTCCTAAGGATGATTCCAAGGCGTGGACATGAACTGCGACTGCCGTTGACCGGATGCGATATCGCGGCCTCGTCATTGAACCGCCGAGCAACGCGGGACGCCGTCGTCGCCGAATTGCGCGCATGGCTCGACAGCACTGAGCGCGGGGCTTACCGCGTGCCTATTGTTCGCATGCTCGCGGAATGGACATTCGCAGAGCTCAAGCGCCCGCTGCCACGCGGCGGCCGTTTGGCTGACAGAACGGTGGCGACCTACCTCTCGCGAATAGGCTCCGCGCTTGTTCGAATGATTGGCGACACCGAACCGAGCCAATGGGACGAGACGTCATTCGAGGATGCCTACGCGTATGCACTTGAGTCGTCTAAATATGCCAAGCACAAGGTCGCCGCGGCGCTCGTGTCGTTCCACCGTTTCAGCGAAGCGCGATTCGACCTTCCCGAGGTCGACCTTGGCGGTGTGTATGCCGTACTCGGGCCGCGAGAGCGGAACGTCGATGCTGCGCTGATCCTGCCAGCCGAACGAGAGCGCGCATTGGACGAACTTCGACGGCGAGCCTGGCGGGGGGCGAACGAGACAGAGGCGCGCCAAGGCCGTCTGGCCGGGGTGACTGCAGAGTGGCTGGCCCGAACCGGCTTGCGCCTCAGCGAGCCGCTCGGGTTTCGCGTGCGCGACTTGGGACGAATGCCTGACAACACGGTCTACGCGTACGTTCGAAGCAACCGCATGCGCCGGCTCAAGACGCAGTCTGGCCGCCGCATGGTGGCGCTGAAGGCGGCGTCCAAATTGGAACAGGACGTCGTGTGGGAGTGGCGAGCTGCCATCCGCTCCAAAGCGAAGCCGAGCCGTTCCGGCGGGGCCTACCTCAGCGCAGAACTCGACCGGTCCCGGTCGTTTGGCGAACCTGGAGGCGTGAGTCGTCTGATTCGCGCAGCGCTTGCCGCGCAGACGGGACGCAGCAGCGAGCGCTTGCATCGTCTGCGCCACATCGTGGCCCATGAATCCCTCGAGGCAGTAACGCTGTCGTCCGAGGACGCTGCCAAGAACAGCCAGGCGGTTTTCAAGCCCGCTGGTGTCCTAGAGCCACGGGATTTCGCCGCGGTCAGCGTGCCCATGGGGCACTGGCACTGGATGACGACATTGCAGTCGTACCTCCATGTTCCCTGGATCCTGCAGTCGCGTTCAACAGCGCGGCGCAGACGCCTGTATTTCAACCGCAGGTTCCTGCCTGGGACTCTGGGGTACAGCGCGGCGTTCTTTGACAGTCTCCTGCGCGACCGACCCGGCGTGTCAAAAGAGACTGCGTGGTTCGGCCGATTCAGAACAGGTCGCATCCAGGCGCAATACATCAGCCCAGAGACCGAGACCCCCTCGAAACGCCCCGCCCGGTCCGCGCGCCAAATGGGCTGCCTGTTTGATTTGGCTTCGCGGTGTAGCGGCCTGTCCGAAGCGCTCCGCCTGAGCGGCTTGTCGATGTCTGACGAAGCGGCCATTCGACGGCACGCGTTTGCGTGGGAGCTCAAAGTGAAGCGCCGTCTGTTGCCTCCGGGCAACATTCCAGGAGGCCAGGTGCAGCGATCTCTGCGAAGCGACCGCGGCGACGCGCTCGCCGAGATGTTGTGGGACGATTTCGACCGGGACCCCGCAGGAGGACAAGACATCCTGGCGATCGCGCACGCGGCCTTCGTTCACGCCGACCCTCAAGTGGGGGAGCGACTGCGGCTGCCGGATACACAAGTGGAGGTCCTAGTCCGACTGCTGTCAGCCGTCGGTATTTCGGAGACTGACATCCACCGGGAACGCCTCGGGCCAGATTTGTCGCAGGTCACAGTCCTGAGCGCGAAGAAGGATAAGAGGGGGCGGCCCCGCCGCGTCGGAATGCGCCGGGTTCTTGCCCTATTGGCGATTACGGCGGCGCTGCAAGAGTAACCGGAGGATCCCAATCGAACTCGTGCTGGAGGCGAATTGCTTCTAGCCCAGCGATGAAAGAACGCCGGCACGCGCCGCCATCCACGATGACAGTCGCACCGACGTCGATCTCTCGAATCTGCTGAACGGTTGCCCCGCGGAAGAGGGCGCTATCCGTGAGCAACAGCGTCTCATTTCCGATTCGCTCCAGAACGACTGGTGCGGGTGCCCGGGGCGGATCCTTCGGTGGCGCCGGAGACGCGACGCTGCCTAAAGGGATCAACACCCCGTCAATGCAGACTTCGGCAGGGCATTCGCGCAGCCTTGCGTCGAGCAGTTCGTGATCGATAGCCGCGTCGGGCGATCCCAAGAGGCGACGAATCTGCACGTGGTTCTCCGGAGTGGACTCAAGTGACGGTGCGAGCACTGCGGACTCAAGCTTCTCTTCCTCTGCATCAAGCGTGGTTTCCGTCGGACAGGTTGTCTGACCCTCAATATCCGGGGTGCCGTGACCTTCTCCCGGGTCGGGCTCGCGGGGCGTTTTTTTTGCCAGGGGTTCACCCCCGATTTCTCGGACACTTACGAGAAGGCCGATTCGGCCGATGAGGAGTGTTCATGTCGAAGCGAAGAAAGTTCAGTGCGGAGTTCAAGCGTGGTGCGCTTGAGCAAGCTCACCAGCCCGGTGTCAGTTGTGCCCAGGTGGCTCGTGAGCTGGGGATCCGGGACAACCTGTTGACTCGGTGGAAGCGCGAGGCAGGGAGCCAGGGCAATAGCGCATTTGTCGGCACGGGAACGCCACGGGATGAGGAACTGGCGCGTTTGAAGCGCGAACTGTCGCGGGTGAAGAAGGAACGGGATTTTTTGCGAGAAGCGGCGACGTTCTTTGCCAAGGGATCATCCTGAAGTATCAGGTGATCGAACGTTGCCGCCATGAGTTCCCGATCCGGCTGATGTGTCGTTGCCTGCGGGTATCGGCCAGCGGTTATTACGATTGGAGCCAGCACCTGCCCAGCGCCCGCCAGCTCGACAACGAGCGCTTGCTGGGGCGTATCCGTGGGCTTCATGAAGACAGTCGCGGGACATTGGGGGCGGGACGAATGCAGGAAGACCTTGCCGATGAAGGCGAGACAGCCAGCCTGAACCGTATCGCTCGATTGATGGTAGCCGGGGGCTTGCAAGGCCGGCCGCGCCCGAAGCGACGAGGCCAGCGGGGGCCGCCGGCGCTTACCCCGCCGGGCGTGCGCAACCGCCTGGAACGGGACTTCACCGCACTGGAGCCAGAGACCAAATGGGTCACCGACATCACCGAGATCAAGACCAAGGAAGGCAAGCTGTATCTGTGCGTTGTGCTGGATCTGTTTGACTACCGGGTGGTGGGCTGGTCAATGCACCATCGGCAGGATCGGCAGATGGTTATCCGAGCCGTGCAGGCGGCCGTATGGCAGCGCCAAGGTAACGAACCGGTGATCTTGCATTCCGATAGAGGCAGTCAGTTTCGGAGCGGTGACTATCAGACGTATTTGCTGGCCAACGCCCTGGTGTGCTCGATGAGCGCCGTGGGTCATTGCGGAGACAACGCCGCATGCGAGGGCTTCTTCGGTCTGCTCAAACGCGAACGGATTTACCGCATGACATATCCGACACTCGATGCGGCAAGAGCGGATGTGTTCGAATACATCGAGCGGCGCCACAACCCAAGAATGCGGCGAAGGACCGCTAGAGAGGATTTGAAGTTTTCCACCCTTTCACAACCGTCCGTGATTTCGGGGTAGAACCCGCCTGCGCTACGCTAGCGCAAAGCTTTCGCCACTGCGCGGCGCGGCTTAACTCAGGTGTTAGGCCACGGATCAAGCAGTTCTTTTTGCGTGTCATCGTAAACTGATCGCCCTCGCTTGCCCTGGCATCTTTCGGCACCTGATGGTTTCCGGTCTCGGCTTCGGAAACACCGGGTATCGCACGTACCTGATGGATCGCCTGCCTGAGCGCTTCTTCGGACACTTGAGCACGGGCCGCTGACTTGCGCAGGCTTGCATCAAGTGACAATCGGCTCCCGGCTTTCGTCGCGGGCCGCCGTATCCAACTTCGTCCATTGCCGTGAGTCGCCTAACTATTCCGTAAGGAAACCCCCGTCAACCCCACGCAGCAGCGCTCCTGCCTTTCGCTCCTAGGCTCCAGGGATATCCCTTGTGTTGCATGTTGCTTCTTCCTAATTGCTTTTTGAACTACGGTTTAACAAGTTACAAGTAT
>JBBQNY010000204.1:0-5100 GCA_038330365.1 Lysobacterales bacterium
TAGCTCCGCCCCGCATTCAGCGCGCTGAGCGGGTTGATCATGTGCCGCAACTCGCGGTGGCTGCGGGAAATCGAGACGAGGTCGACATAGGCCAGCAGCAAGGTAAAGCCCAGCACCAGCAGCAGGAACGCGAGCGACCCGAGCTTACCTGCCAGCTCGCGCGCCAGGCTGCGCGCGGTGAGTCTGACGGTGGCGATCAGCCAGAGTGGTGGAATCGCCAACGCCAGATAGAGCAGCATGGCGGGACTGACCCACTGCGAAACTTCGCGCGCGTCAGTTTCGAACACGCTCTGAATGGCGCTGCGGTCGATAACAACGCCGTAGGTATCCATGAAGTATGCGCCCGCCAACGCGATCACGACCAGCGCAGCGCATGCGACGCGCGTAAAGCCGCGCCACGCGAACAGGTTCAACAGCACCCAGAGCGTGGCGACCAGCAGCGCTGCGATTGCCGCCATGTAGGTGACTGACATCGCATCCAGTGGTGCGAGCGCCCTCGCGACCAGGCCGAACATCGAGCGATTGGAGGTGAGCGCGAGATAGACCGCGAGGATCAACGTAAAACGAGTCGTCGTGAATGCAAGTGACGGGGCGCGGCCAACGTGCAGAACTGACTTGCCAAGCCTCCCCGCGCGGGCGTGCGCAGGTGGCACTAAATCCATATCGACTGCAGACATCGTCCCTCGCACTCACGGGGTCAAAGCCGCGCTGGACGGGAATCAATGCACTGACCTGGTCCGCGTATCCCGCCCCGTCCACCAGCCGGAGCGCCAGCGGGACTGTGGGCAAAAGCCTGTCGGACGATTGTCGGAATGGTGTTCGCAGCGCGTTAAACCTTTGTCACCTCAGCCCTGTGGGGGATCGTGTGGGGCATCCGGCCGCAGAGAAGCGCGGACATCGAGCACCGCGAGCGTGCCCTGCCCTTCCTCGCTCGACAGTTCAAGCCGCCATCCCAGGTGTTCACAGATCCGCCGGATGAGTGCGAGCCCAATTCCAGCGCCACTCGGGCTATCGCCTGCGCGAGCACTCGAGGAGTAGAGCCTGCCGATATCCGTCGGCGACATCCCGTGACCGGGATCCTGTATGCGCACGACGCCTGTCGGCCTCACTTCGATGCGGATGACTCCGTGGTCGCTGCTTTCGATGGCATTGCGGAGCAGATTGGCGATCGCCGTCTCCACCACCTGCATCGGAGCGTGCAGTGGGCCCGGTTCGACGCTTCCAATTTCGACGTGCAGGTCCTTGTCACGCATAAGGTGAGCGTGCGCGAGCACGATGTCAGGCAGGACGTTCTCGAGGCGAATGGTTTCCTGGTTGCCTTCGAACCGCTCCGGCTCTCGCGCGAGCACGAGCAACATGGCAATCAACTCTTCGACGTTGTCGAGCGTGCGGCGGATTCGTTGAAGCGGCTTGCGCACATCCACGGGCAACTCTGCCACTTCACCTATCAGCTCCGCCGCACCGCGCATGACCGCGACCGGCGTGCGCAGTTCGTGGCTCATCGTGTTGATGAACGCGCGTTCGCGAATCACGAAGTCTTCCTGGCGTTCGAGATACCGGTTCATCGCACCCGCTATGGTTGCGACCTCAAGACTCGCCGCGTCGGCGATCTCCACACGTTCACCGCGCACGTCGGGGCGCATGTCGTCGAACTGTGCGGCGAATTCCGACACCGGCCGGAGCATGCGGCCTGCCAGCCACCAGATGGCCCCGACCAGCACCGCCAACCCAAGCAAGGAAGAGGCGAGGACGCGGCGCATGAGGGAGCTTTCCGCCGCTTCGAGCCCGGAGATGTCGATCGCCATGTAGAGTCTCCTGCCGCCGCGATCGCGCACCAGCACGGCCATATCCCGACCATCGACGGTTATGTCGTCGTGCAGTCCCGGTGCCAGCCCCTGCAGACTGGGTGGAATGTCTCGAGCGAGCCGATCCGACGGACTCTCATACGAGACGAGTGCACGCGTGCGCGGCAGCGGTTCCGCGGGATCTGCGGCCCTGCGCCCCTCGAAATGCTCAGCTTCCTGGGTCAACAACGTGCGCCAGAGCACCTGCTCGATCTGTTCGTTGGTCAGGTATCCCTGCAACAGGATGCCGGCACCCAGCAGCACCGAATACGCCAGCAGGCCTGTCGCGATGCGCGCACGCAGCGTACGCCTAGGGGACTGCATGGGACGCTCCTATCCGGAATCCGGCTCGCGCCACCGTGTGGATCATTTTTTGTGGAAAGGGCGCATCCACGGCGCGGCGCAGCTCGTAGATGTGCGAGCGGAGCAAATCCTTGTCCGGCGGTGAGTCGCCCCACAGCTCACTTTCTAGACGTTCGCGGGAGACCACCGCGGGCGCCGCACGCATGAGCACCTCGAGAATCTTGCGGCATGCCGGATAGAGTTTGATCCATGTGCCGTCACGGCTGACTTGCAGCGTGCGCAGATCCAGGCGCAGATCCTGTACTTGCAGGTACGCTTCCGCATCGAGCAGACCGGACGATCGCGCATGCAGCGCCTGCAGCCGCACCTCGAGTTCGGGCAGCGCGAACGGTTTGCTCAGGTAATCTTCCGCACCCGCCTGGAAGCCCTCAAGCTTGTCCGCCAGTTCGCCGCGAGCGGTCAGCATGAGCACCGGAGTGCGCCTCGTCGTTTCGGTGCGCAACTTGCGCAGCACTGATGGGCCATCCAGCCGGGGCAGCATCCAGTCCAGCACGATGACGTCGTAATCATTGCGCACGGCCAGATGCAGGCCGGTCACCCCATCGGGCGCCGCATCAAGTACGTGGCCACGCGACTCGAAATACTGGAAGAGGTTCGCGACCAGTCCGGCATTGTCTTCGACGACCAGGATTCTCATGCTGTCCGACCGCCGCTGCTTTGCCCTGAACCCACCTTACCTGTGCTGATGGCGTGGATGCGCGACCAGGCAGTGGGGAGATCGACATTCACGGAAAATCCCGTTTACCCAGCCGCCGCCGCCCTTCCAGGTGACGGGGCCGGACGCCGGGCCGCGTCCCTTCCGGTCCGTGGCGCGACGGCGACGCGATTCGAGAACGGACGCAAGCGGGTCGAGGGAAAAGTGGGCGCGAGAGAGGCGGTGCGAGCCTCTTCGAAGTCACCGCGGGTGCGCGTGGTGTCGTGCGATTGGTGGACGCGGCGCTCGATGATGTCGGTCATGCGGGGCAGCCGGTTGCGGCCCGGACGGCTATCGGCGCCTTTGCCCCGCCGTCCTCTCCGTAGCCCGGCTCCGTGGCGTAGGTGCCGGACGTGCCGCGGTGGCTATGCGAAACTCGCCGCGTCGGTCAGAACGGGGGCAAGGCTTGGCGCACGATCGCAGCCAACGATTGTTCGTGTTCCTGTGCGCGGTGTTCGTCGCGCATGCGCTGCTGGCCGAATTCGTAGGCGTCAAGATCTTCGCGCTGGAGCCGACGCTCGGCCTGCCGAACTTCGACTGGCAGCTCTTTGGCCAGCGCGGCACACTCGATTTCACGGCCGGGGTACTGCTCTGGCCTGCCGTATTCGTGCTCACCGACATCATCAACGAGTATTTTGGTTGCCGCGGCGTGCGCTTCATCTCGTGGCTGACCGCCCTGCTCATCGTGTACGCGTTCGCGTTCGCGTTCCTCGCGATCCGGCTCGCGCCGGCCGGCTGGTGGATCGGCGCGATGTCCACCCACGGCGTGCCGGACCAGCAGGCGGCGTTCGCCGCGCTGTTCGGGCAGGGGCTGTGGACCATCAGCGGATCGCTGGTCGCGTTCCTGCTCGGGCAGATGCTCGATGTCTCCATCTTCCACCGCATCCGGCGGCTGACCGGCGAGCGACGGCTGTGGTTGCGCGCCACGGCATCGACCTTCATCTCGCAACTGGTCGACAGTTTCGTGGTGCTGTACATCGCCTTCGTGCTCGGACCGCAGCAATGGTCGATGCAGCGGCTGCTCGCGATCGGCAGCGTCAACTACGCCTACAAGGTAATCGCAGCCATCCTGCTGATCCCGGTCATCTACCTCATGCACGGCGCGATCGAGCGCTGGCTCGGCCGCAGCACCGCCACGCGCATGAAAATCGAGGCGGTGCGCGCGTAGCGGCGGTAACGGATGACTTATGGCTCATGCCCCGCGGCCGCGCGCGCGCCAGCCTCGGGGGCCTTTCCTGTCCCGTCCCGGAGTCCGTATGCGCGCGCCACGAGTTGCACTGCTGCCTGTCGCCCTCATGCTGGCCCTGGCTGGATGCGCCAGTGCTCCCCCGAACGACGTTGCGCGCGCGTCGCAGGCGGTGGAGTCGGCGCCGACAGCGCCCTCGACCAACAAGTCCGCGCAACTCACGGCAATGTACGAGACATTCTGGGAGGAGACCCTCAGGCGCAACCCCGTTGCCGCCACCTTCCAGGGCGATCCGCGCTACAACGACCAGCTTCCGAACACGCTGTCGCAGGAGTTCCGGGACGAGACGCATGCGTTCAACACGAGATGGCTGGAAACAATCCGTGCGATCGGCTCGGACGGTCTGGAAGGCCAGCATCTCCTCAGCTACCAGATCTTCGTGCGCGACCTCGAACAGTCGCTGGAGAGCGAGCAGTTCCCCGGATGGATGCAACCGGTCAACCAGTTCGGCAACTTCACGACGCTGGCGGTGCAGTTCGGTTCGGGCACGGGCGCGCAACCATTCAGGACGGTCAAGGACTACGACAACTGGCTCGCACGCGGCAAGCGTTTCCCGGTGCTTTCCGACCAGGCCATCGCGAACATGCGCGAAGGCGTCGCGGCGGGCGTCGTGCAGCCGCGGCCGCTGATGGTCAAGGTCATCCCGCAACTCGACAACATTATCAAGGCGCGCGCGGAGGACACGCTTTTCTGGATGCCGATCACGAACATGCCGGCGACGTTCCCCGCGGCCGACAAGGCGCGCCTCACCACGGCGTACCGGGAGATGATCGACGGCCAGATCCTGCCCGCGATGCGGCGACTGCGTACGTACGTCGGCGACGAGTACATGCCGAAGACGCGCACGAGCGCCGGCCTCGACGCACTGCCCAATGGCCAGGCGTGGTACGCGTTCAACGCGCGCAACTCGACCACCACCGACATGTCGCCCGCTGCGATCCACCAGCTTGGGC
>JBBQNY010000205.1:0-5000 GCA_038330365.1 Lysobacterales bacterium
TCTGGTACCTGTCGGTTGCGACCGTTGCCCTGCAAGCCCTGATCAGCTGGTTGCTGCTGCGCTCGCAGATGCGTACACGGCTCGCGTTGAACCCCGACTTCCCGGAACCTTGCTAAACCAGGTCGTGCGCATCATCAAGGATTACCAGAGCCGCGGTTTGCGAAGCCCGGGATTGAGACATTGCCGGTTGTTTCCGCGGAAGTCTGGGCGCGCCGTAAAAACCGGGGATCTCAGACACCTTTTCCGATGCGCCAGCGCGAGCAGGGCGTCGATGCCTGCGCGTCAGCATTGCCTGCTGACGTGCAGGCAACGTGCACACTGATCCCGGTCATGGTTTGCTTGTGCGGCGCCGGGTGTGATTGACTCGGCGGTCATGGGCGCAAGTCCGTGCCTATCAAGAACGGGGTTTTATGGCGATTGGTGTCTGGGTCAGTCTGGGTCTGTATTTCGCGTTGATGCTTGCGATCGGTTTTTACGCCTACCGCAACTCGACCGCGTCTTCCGAGGAATACATTCTCGGCGGTCGCAGGCTTTCACCTGCCGTGGCGGCACTGTCTGCCGGTGCCTCCGACATGAGCGGCTGGCTGCTGCTGGGTTTGCCCGGCGCCCTGTTTCTCAGTGGCCTGACTTCGGCCTGGATCGGTGTCGGCCTGACGGTGGGCGCACTGGTGAACTGGATCGTGGTTGCACCGCGCCTGCGCGAGCAGACCGAGCGCTACGACAACAGTCTGACGATCCCGCAATTCCTCGCCAACCGGTTTCCCAGCAGAGCCACGGCATTGCGCGTCATCTCGGCGGTGATCGTGGTCGTGTTCTTTTCCGTGTACACCGCGTCGGGTCTGGTGGCAGGCGGCAAATTGGCAGAAAGCGCCTTCAGTGCCGTGCTGCAATTCAGCTCGATGAGTGACTACGCAGTGGGCGTGACGCTGACGCTGGCCGTCGTGCTTGTGTACACCGTCATCGGTGGTTTTCTGGCGGTCAGCCTCACTGACTTCTGCCAGGGCGTGATCATGATGCTGGCATTGATCATCATGCCCGCGGTGGTGCTCTACGGATCGGGTGGCGGCGGCCTGACCCAGGCTGCGCAAACGCTCGCCACGGTGGACCCGAACTATCTGTCCTGGTTTTCCGGGCTGTCGCTCGTCGGCTTCTTGTCGGCAATCGCCTGGGGTCTGGGCTACTTCGGACAACCCCACATCATCGTGCGCTTCATGGCGATTCGCTCGCTCCGGGAAGTGCCGACAGCCCGCAACATCGGCATGTCGTGGATGGTGATATCAGTAGTCGGCGCGATCAGTCTCGGCATCTTCGGGCGTGCCTACGCGGTGCGCAACGGGCTTGAGGTTGCCGACCCTGAGACCATCTTCATCGTACTGGCCGAACTGCTGTTCCACCCGCTGGTGACCGGCTTCCTGTTTGCGGCGTTGCTGGCGGCTGTGATGAGCACCATTTCCAGCCAGTTGCTGGTGGCCTCGTCTTCGTTGACCGAAGATTTCTACCGCTTGTTTCTGCGCAAAGCGGCCAGTGAGAAAGAGGCCGTGCGGGTCAGTCGCGTGAGCGTGTTGCTGGTCGGCGTGGTCGCCGCCGTCATCGCATGGGATCCAACCTCCAGGGTGCTCGGTCTGGTCAGCCACGCGTGGGCCGGATTCGGTGCAGCCTTCGGTCCGCTTATCGTGCTGGCACTGACATGGCGGCGGATGACCGGCACCGGCGCGGTCGCCGGTCTGGTGGTCGGTGCACTGACCGTAATGGCCTGGATTGCGCTGGGATGGGACGCGAGTTTCATGGGTGGACCCGGCGTGTACGAGATCATCCCGGGCTTCGTTGCCGCGTGGGCCGCCATCTATTTCGTCAGCCTGGCCACCGCAAGCCAGGGCGAATACCGGGCGGCTCCGGCGACCACATAGAACCCGGGTCACAGCGCGCTGCGGCGCGCCGGACGCTGGGTACTTTGATCAAGGCGCGGGGCCCCCACCTAATGGGTTGCCCCTTCAAGTTGCCGCCATGCTCCCTCTCTCCGTTCTCGATCTCGCGCCCGTAACCGCCGGCAGCACGCCGACGCAGACCTTTGCCAACACGCTGGACCTGGCCCGGCAAGCCGAGCGCCTGGGCTATCGGCGGTTCTGGTTGGCGGAGCACCACAACATGCCGGGCATCGCCAGTGCGGCGACGGCAGTGCTCATCGGCCACGTGGCTGGTGGCACCAGCACGCTTCGCGTTGGCGCGGGCGGGGTGATGCTTCCGAACCACGCGCCGCTGCAAGTGGCCGAACAGTTCGGCACGCTGGGCTCGCTGTATCCGGGGCGCATCGATCTGGGACTCGGCCGCGCGCCGGGCACCGACCAGCCGGCAGCGCGTGCGCTGCGCCGCTACTACCAGGGTGCGGAGGAGTTCCCCGCCGACGTGGTCGAACTGCTGGGCTATTTCGAACCGGTCGCGGATGGGCAAACGGTGCAGGCCGTGCCGGGCGCGGGTGTCGAGGTGGAGCCGTGGATCCTTGGGTCGAGCCTGTTCGGCGCACAGCTCGCCGCGGCGCTCGGCCTGCGTTACGCATTCGCCTCGCATTTTGCGCCGGCAATGCTGGAACAGGCATTGGCCGTGTACCGCCGCGACTTCCGTCCCTCGCGCTATCTGCAGCAGCCGCACGTGATGCTCGCCTTGAACGTGGTCGTCGCCGACACCGATACGGAGGCGGCGCGCCTGTTCACCACCCAGCAGCAAGCTTTCGTCAACCTGCGTCGCGGTCGCCCGGGACTGGTGCCGCCACCACTGGAATCGGCGCAGGCCTTTGACGGCTATTGCGATGCCGGCGAGCGCGCCGGTGTCGACGCGGCACTGCAATGCGCCGCCGTGGGTTCAGTGACCAGTGTGCGGCAGAACATGCAGGCATTTGTGCAGCAACACCGTCCCGACGAGTTGCTGCTGACCGCCAACGTATTCGACCACGCCGCACGCGTGCGCTCGTTCGCCCTGGCAATGGAGGCATGGCAGGGAGGCTAGAAGAAAACGGTGCCGGAAGCGCTTGTTCACAATTGCAATCACTCTTCGAGTCAGTACTCTGGGTCGCAGAGACGCTCTGCATTTGTGCTTCTGTCAGGGAGAAACATCATGAGATTACGCTTGGGGCATCAGCCCGGTCACCCATCGCAATCGCCTGCACGCCTGCAAAACGGGGCCAGGTCACCCAGGACTTCAGCCTCTGCGGGGAATGCAGTCGCGTTCGTGCTGCTGTTGAGCGGTCCATGGATCTGCGGCGCGCTACAGGCCGGCACTCCGCCGGTTGGCGCGGCCGACTCCAACCTGGTTCCCAACGCGTCCCTGCAGGGAACGTTCGGGGTCTACGGTGTCAGCAATGCGACGGTCACGGGCGAGGTGCCTACGCTTTGGCGCGCCTTTGCGATCGATGGGGCTGTCTTGGACCTGCAGAGCATGGCGCTGCCGGCGGGCACGCTGTTTCCCGGAAGTCCGCCGACGCAAGCGGTCGAGGTCACGGTTTCGGCGTTTGGTGCCGATCAGGGATTCGACCACAGCAACGCTGTTTTCCCGTTCCGTGAGGGCATCAGCTACACGCCGCGGGTTTATATCCGCAGCGGCAACAGCGACAACTCGGCGCAGTCGTTCTTCGTGAGCCTGCCCGTCTTCGACAGCGCGTTGGCGTTCACGGGGCGTGACGCGGGGACGTTCACGGGTACCGCCGGTGCGAACTGGACCGAGTTCACCCTTCCGACCGCAACGGGTATCGCGGGCGACTTCTACGCGCACCTCGCATTTCGCCTGGTCAATGATGGCGGCGAGAACTCGATCATCGTTGCATTGCCGACGGTGCGCGGGCCGGTGGTCGAGAACATCGCTCCCAATCCAGGGTTTGTCGGTTCTGCGGGTGCGGTCGATGGGATGGTGACCGGCACCGTTCCGAATGACTGGCGTGGCTTCGCGGTCGGCACCGGGACCCTCAACCTGAGTTCGGTGGCGCTGCCCGCTGGCGATCTGTTTCCCGGCAGCGCCGGCACTCGGGCGGTACGGATGAGTGTTGTCAACGGTGATGGCACACTCGAGGGCTTCGACCACGAGGTCGTCAGATCACCACTGACCAGCCAGTACCGCTACTGGAGCGAGCTCTACCTTCGTTCCGGCAATGCCGACATGTCGCCGCAGAACGTCACGGTATCAATGCCCATCTTTGATGCCGCGGGCACGTTTACCGGTACGAACCCCGGCGCGTTCGTCGTGTCGGTCGGACCGCAGTGGACCTTCGTCGCCGGACCCTCTTTCTTCGCATCCGATGGCGAAACCACGAACCTTGCGTTCCGGATCACTCCAGACGGCGGCGAGGACACGATCCTGATCGCAGCACCGCGCATCGTTGGCCCGCCTGGACCGAGAATTTTCGCCGACGGCTTCGAGTAAGGAGAAACCACGAAGCCAGTGGGTCAGCCAGTGCACTCTGACGCGGGTTTTCTGACTCGGGTTTTCCTGCGACTTTCGTTCCGTGGCGCCGAGGGCAGGCTCTGCCGGCTGCCGGACCGGTGGGATTCGTTGCGGGCAGGGCGCCTCGCGGATACGGTAGCGCCATGAAAATGCAGCTTCGCAACCGCTTGGTGTCGCTCACCGTTGTGTGCGGACTGGCCGCTTGTGCCAGGCATGGATCGGAGGGTCCCGATGGTGCGTCCGCGAGCGCCGCGACGGCCTCGCCGCAGCAGACCTTCTTCGACAACCTTCGCGCCGAATGCCACAAGGCGTTCGGCGGTCGCGTGGTAGCCGATCAGCCCGCGCCGATGGGTGAGGATCCGTTTGCGGGCAAGGCATTGGTGATGCACGTTCGGGAATGCAGCGACACGGAGCTGCGCATTCCTTTTCATGTCGGCGAAGACCGCTCACGCACGTGGGTGATTACGCGCAGCCCCGACGGCCTCCGCCTCAAGCACGATCATCGACACGATGACGGCGGCGAGGATGTGCTCACGCAATACGGCGGCGACACGACCGATGCGGGCACCGCG
>JBBQNY010000206.1:0-4993 GCA_038330365.1 Lysobacterales bacterium
CGGCCTGAAGCAGTTTCTCGAGGGACTGCGCCTCGCTTTCCCGGTTCATCGACCTCAGCAGTGCGGCCATGCGCGTGACGTAGTCGGGAAGCGGAGACAGGGCGTAGGCTCTCGATTCCGCGACGAGGGCGGCGTCGGTCCAGCCCAGTGCTTCGAGTGCGAGGCTGTAGTTGTGCCAGACCTCGTGGCGAGACGTGCGCTGGGCTAGAGCCCGCTCGTAGAAGTGGTTGGCACTCTCGAAGTCTCTGCGCTTGAGCGCGAAAAGACCCTTGAATTCAGAGATCCCGATGGTGTCAGGATCCTTTGCGGCGACCGTGTTGACCACGCGTTCCGCTCGCAGCATGTCGCCCATGTTGACGTAGCCCGCGGCGATTCTCTGCCAATCGGATGGTGGCAGATCGAGGTGGCGTGCCTGCACCAGCGAAGTGAATCCCAGAACTGCTGACACCAGTGTGCCCGCCGCAAGGGCGCGCCACCTGCGCGAGTGGAAGTACCGCCGCAACGCCACCAGATAGACACCCGCGCCGAAGACGAAGGGCGCAATGACGCCGAAGCGGAACCGGTCCTCGGCAAAAAAGATCGCGACGGTGACGAGACCCACTGCCACGGGCGCGACCAGCAGCCACGATCGTTCATCGCGCCGAACCATGAGGACGATGCCGGGAACCCCGAAGGCGAGCAGCCAACCAAATGGTTGGGGCAGCCAGGACAGAAGTGGAGAGAACTGCCGGTCGTCGGCGTAGGAGCGGGTGTTGGGGACTTCCGGATATGCCATGAACTCGCCGATCTTTCGAAAAGCATTGCGCACCGACTGTGCCAGGTGCGCGCGTCCGTAAGTGATCGCCTCTTGCCGCCAGAACCGGTCCACCGCCCTGGCGTCGAGGTCCGGCCCCGCACGTCTTTTCGCCTCGCGGGTATAAGCACGGAGAATCTCCGACGGGTGTGCGTAGGGAACGAAGGACGGCACCCCGGACAGGGAGCGGGGGTTCTCGTCGTTGTAGAGCTGGTGCAGTACGACGCCGCCATTGGTTGGAACGAAGTTGAAGCCCGTGCCGATGTGCGCGTTGCGCCAGCCAAGCAGCAGCAGAGGCAAGCAGATTCCCGCGAATATCAGGGCGGCCGACCTGAGCGTTCCGGAGCGCGTCAGGGTCGATCCCGGGACCCGTGCTGCCAGCATCGGGATGAGTAACAGTCCTGCACCCGCGAGCAACAGCAGGTTTGATCTAAGGGCGATGCCGAGACCACAAAAGACTCCGAAGCCAATGCAACCCGTCCAACCGGGCTTCCGCATGAGGCGCAGCCCGAAGAATCCAAACCATGCGACGAAGGCTGCAACCCACGTCGCCTTGAGCAGAGCAGTGGAGAACGCCATCGCCGGCCCCACCAGCACGTAGACGGCCGCCGCAGCCAGACCCTCGCGACGCATTCCAAGCTCGCGACCGGTCAGGATCATCGCCACCGCGATGGAGCAGTCGACCAGTGCCTGCAGGAGATAGGCCGGGAACAGCGAACCGCCGGACATTTTGAGTACGAGTCCCAGCAGGTATCCGTAGAGCGGATCCATGAATGCGAACTCGACCGTCATTCCACTCGATCCGAACGCGACATCGCGCGCGAAAGCGAGGTAATACTGCTCGTCCGGCCCGATCTGGAACGTGAGAGGACTGCGCAACGCGAACGCAAGATGCGCGATGCGCGTCAACACGACGGCAATCAGGATCAGCCAGATCCAGAAGCGATCGTGGGCGGCTTCGCTGGAACCCGAAGCACCATGCGCGGTCGCAGAAATCGTCAAGGGTGCAGCCGCTGGTGCTGGATAGCCGGATCACGGTCACTCCCGAACCCCGCTGTCCAGCGGGAGAGGTCCCCGGCGCTCGTCATTCGATCTCGAGCTTCTTGAGCTTGTAGCGCAGCGCCCGGAAGGTGATGCCGAGTTTTTCGGCTGCCTTGGTCCGGTTGTATCGGGTCTCCTCGAGCGTTTTGAGTATGAGATCGCGCTCGATGCTGCCGAGGTAGGATTCGAGATCCGGCGCGGTCTTCGAGGTGCCCGGTGATGGGGGTCTGTCATCGCCTCGATTCGGGATCTTTGCCCCGGTCGCGGCAGCGACTTTCGGGGAAGGCTTTTCTCGCGGCACCGAACGGTCTTCAGTCCCGCCGTCGGCGTTCGCGAAAGCCGCGGTCACACCCAGAGCCTCTGCGGGACGCTCCCGGCGCGGCGGCACCGGCGGCAGACGCAAGTCGGCAAGTCCGAGCACATCGCCTTCGCTCAGCGCCACGGCGCGTTCCAGGATGTTTTCCAGCTCGCGAACGTTGCCCGGGAACGGATAGGCGAGCAGGGCCGCGCTGGCGTCGTCGCCAAGACGGATCTCGTCGACGCCGAGTTCCTGCGCGTGGCGCGCGAGGAAGACTCTCGACAGCGAAAGGATGTCGTCACCGCGTTCCCGCAGCGGCGGTACGCGCAGTTCGATGACGTTGATACGGTAAAAGAGGTCCTGTCGGAAGGAGCCAGCTGCCACTTCCTGCGCAAGGTCGCGATGCGTCGCGCTCAACAGCCGCACGTCCACTGCCAGTTCGCGATTTGAACCGACCGGCCGCACGGACTTCTCCTGGATGGCCCGCAGGAGCTTGACCTGCATGTGCAGCGGCAGGTCGGCGACTTCGTCCAGAAACAAGGTGCCACCATTTGCGGCTGCAAACAGGCCCTGCTTGTCGGCGTGCGCGCCGGTGAAACTTCCCTTGGCGTGACCGAAAAACTCGCTCTCCATGAGCTCGGCCGGAATCGCACCGCAATTGACCGGCACGAAGTCCGCACTCGCTCGCGGGCCGGATTCATGGATCAGGCGCGCCACCAGCTCCTTGCCGGAACCCGATTCGCCACTGATATAGACCGGCGCCTGGCTGCGCGCGACCTTCGCGATGAGGGCGCGCAACTCGCACATCGACGGCGACTCGCCGAGCAACCGTTCTGCGCTCTGCTCGGCTTCGCCGCGCCGCGTGTCCCCGAGCTTCAATGCGGCCTGCACAAGGCGCCGCAGCATGGCCAGATCGACGGGCTTGGAAACAAAGTCGAATGCGCCCGCCTTGAGCGCCACCACCGCGTCCTCGAGATTGCCGAATGCCGTGATCACCGCGATGGGCAGATGCGGATGCGCGCGTGCCACGTGTTCCACCAGTTGCTGGCCGCTGCCGTCGGGCAGGCGCATGTCCGTCAGGCAGAGCGCGTACGCGTTCTCGGCCAGATGCGCGCGCGCTTCGGCCACGGTGGCCGCCGTGTCGACGTCCAGACCCAGACGCCCGAGCGTGATGCTGACCAGCTCGCGAATGCTTGGCTCATCGTCCACCACCAGTGCGCGCCGTCGCATGAGTCCCCAATGTCTGCGTGTGCAGGGGGAATCCTAGCAAGCAACAAGGGCCCTTAATGTGCCGGCCGCGTCACCGAAGGCATCTCGCCGGTATTGCGGGCCATGGAAGTCAGTGCGTTGGGCTCCGGGAACTGGATGCGAAAGCAGCCGCCCCCGCCCGCCACCGCCGCGTAGCCAAGTCGAGCCTCATTGGCTTCGCACAGCTGCCGCGCAAGATAGAGTCCGAGCCCCGTACCGTGTTCGCTGGTGGTGAAGAAAGGTTCGAATACGCGCTCGATGAGCTTTTTCGGAACGCCCGGTCCACGGTCGATGACTTCCACCTGCGGCATGCCGCGCGCGTCGCGTCCGACCGCTACCACCACGCGTGCCGGCTGACCCGGAATGCGCCCGTAGCGGAGCGCGTTCTGCAAGAGATTGCCGATGACCTGCTCAAGCTGGCTCGAATCGGCGAGCACATGGATGGGGTCCTTTGGCAGCTTGAGCACGACTTCGTCGCCGCCGACCAGGGGTTGCTGCTGGCGTTGGCGATCCCAGTGCGCCTGCATCCAGTTGCCGAGATCCAGCGTCTCGGGCTGCGAGCGCTCCCTTCTCGCCAGGTGCAGCACATTGTCAACGATACCGTTCAGACGCAGGCACTGATCGCGAATGATCTCAACCATGCGCTGGTCCGCAAGATCGATGGTTTCGGACTCGTCGAGCAGCTGGGAGGCATAGCTGATCGACGCCAGGGGATTGCGGATCTCGTGCGCGATGCTGGCTGCAAGGCGTCCGAGGGAAGTCAGCGTCAGCGATTCGGCTTCGCGCGAAACCAGAGAGGTGTCGTCAAGAAACGCCATCGACACGTCGTCATCGCCGCCCGCCAGCCGCACGAAGCGCGGGCGCACGGGTGCGCTGTCGGGAACCAGTACCAGCGGAAGTGGCTGCGCCTCGCCCCGGTCCCGCCAGGCGCGAAGCCGCTCCGAGAGCAGCGGCGAAGCGTTGTAGAGCGAACCGCCGTCGACCAGCGGATGGCCGAGCAGCTGGACCGCGGCCTGGTTGTGCAGGAGCACCCGGTTGTCGCGATCGACCACCAGCACGCCCGTGCGCATGCGCCGGATGGCGTGGGCGTTGAGCTCCGCCATGCGGGCGAGACCCGAGGCCTGCTCGCGTGCGAGCAGGCGCGCCGCGTCCGCCTGCTGTCTCAGGATCTGCCCAAGCAGCGCCACCGCCAGGTAAGTGGCGATGAAAAAGCCGGCTTCAGCCCAGCGCAGCGGCTCGGCACCCGCGATGGTGCTGTCGGGAAGTGTGCCGATCACGGCGACGACCGCAGCCAGCGCCGCAAACGTCAGCGCCCAGCGCAGCGGAAACAGCAAGGCTCCGCAGGCAACCGTGATCACCAGCAGCGTGGCAATGCCGTTGTCCGCTCCCTCGCTGACCGCCACCATGATTCCAGCGACGAGGATGTCCACGAGCAGTCCGGCGCGGACAATGCGCTCGCGGCGCCGCACGGCCTTGCGCTCGGCGAGCCAGAGGATCGGGGCAAGCGCGAGGTACGCAATGACCGTGACGCGTGCGACCAGCGGATAGCCGAGCGCGATGAAGGCCTCGCCGCTGGCGCCGAAGACCAGCGCCACCACCACCGACGCCTGCAG
>JBBQNY010000207.1:0-4972 GCA_038330365.1 Lysobacterales bacterium
CGGCTCTACACCAGTGGCGAGTTCCGGCGCCGGCTCGAGCAGCAGTTCGAGGGTGACTACACGCTGCGCTTCCATCTCGCGCCGCCGTTGCTCGCACGCAAGGACGCGCACGGCCACCTCATCAAGCGCGAGTTCGGGGCCTGGGTATTCAGCGCCTTTGGAATACTGGCGAAACTCAGAGGACTGCGCGGCACCATGTTCGATGTGTTCGGCTACACCGCGGAACGCCGGATGGAGCGCGGACTGATCCAAAGTTACGTGAGCACCATCGACGACCTGCTGCAGCGCCTCGATGCCGAGCGCATGGATCTCGCCGTGCAGATCGCCTCGGTGCCCGAACACATCCGCGGTTTCGGACACGTCAAGGAAGCCCACCTCGCCGATGCGCGTGCGCGGGATGCAACTTTGATGGGTCAGTGGAAATCAGACGAGTCCGACGCATCCAGAGGTTCGACCAGCGCCGCTGCCTGATCCGCGGCGCAGGCGTCCGGCATCCGGCATCCCGCACGCCGCTTCACGGCCTGAGCGGGTTCGCGCCGCCTGCAACCGGAGGCCTTGCCGCGAGCGCGAATACGAGTGTCAGTCAGGAACGCACAGGGCACGTCCCCTGGCGTCATCATGAAAAACCCGCCGGCTTGCGCGCGGCGGGTTTCAATGAAACGCGGGCGCCTGAGCGCCCGCTTGCGACTTCGTTCAGCCGCGCGTGGTGCGCCAGGCACCGAAGCCGAGGAGGCCGAGGCCGAGCACGATGAGTGCGAGCAGGCCCGGTCCCGGAACGGCCACCGGAGGCGCGATGCCCGTACCCTGCAGCTGGAACGTGATGGGCGGAGCGTTGCTGGTCACGGTCAGTGTCTGCGAGAAAGGACCGGTCGCAGTCGGCGAGAAGCGGTAAGTAACGGTGCACATGCCGGTTCCAGCTGCCAGCGTCTGGCCGGTGCAGCCGTCGGTGACCAGCGAAAACGGCGCGGTCGGCGCGGTGATCGCAGTGATGGTGGCCGGCGCGTTACCTGTATTGGTAAGGGTCACAGTCGCCGTTCCGTTCTGGCCGGTTACCACCTGCCCGAAACTGGCACCCGTGGCTGGCGACACGGTGAGCATCGGCGCCGGCGCCGGACCGGCGTCGGTTCCGCGCACATTGAGAATGATGTGCATGCCGGCGAAGCCGATCGCCGCCGTCGGGGTCGGTGCCGTGAGTCCGCAGCCAGCCGCCTGGATATAGCTCGGCCCGGTCTCGGCGGTGGTGTTGGACCCGATGAAGAAAGAATTGCCTCCAGCCGTTCCGTCGGGAGTGAACACTTCGGCCACCAGCTGCGCACCCGCAGGAACTGTGGCGGTCAAAGGGACCGACAAGAGCGACAGTGCCTGGTCGGTGACGTTCACCGTAGCCGAGCCGACCTCGGTGCGCGTGCCACCCGGGAACGCGGCGCCGGTGCTGGAATAGAGGCGCACGGTGACGGGCTGGTTGGCACCGCCCGCGTCGGCCTGCTCAATCCCGAATTCAACTGCGCAGGAGGTGAAGCCCTGCGGAAATGCGCCCAGATCGAAGGCGCGGAAATAGCCGTTGTCCGTATGGATTCCGGCGGTGCTGCACGCAACGCTGTTGCCTGCGACGGGCGTGTTGTTCGGATTCTGCGACAGCACCGCAGTGCCACAGCCACCCGACGGAACAGGACCCGCGGTCGTGGTCTCGCTCAGCCCACTGCGCAACAGGGAAGGGGTTTGCGCTTGTACGGTCGCGCACAACCCCACGGCGAAAGTGACTGCAAGAATGGATAGGAGGCGCATCGGCAGGGTCCGCTTGTTGAGGTTGACTGCTCATTTTGGCTTATTTCAGCCAAGTCGCCAAGCGGGCCAGTGTGGCAGTCCGAGGGATCCCCGATCAGGTATTCCCGGACCGCGGCCCTCGCGGTCCTCGCGGTACCGCGAGCGGGCGCACCCCAATAGGCTGGGTGAGCGCAACCATCGCCATGGGCGAGTGCTCAGCGGTTTGCCTGTGGGCCTTGTGAATACCCGGTCAGAGATGCGTTCCAGTAGCTCTCGCTACCTGATCTGAAATCACGCTTTTCCAGATCGCCGAATTCCACCCTTCGACTTTGCCACTCGTCGCCGGGCGCGGCGCAGGAACTTGAGCGCCGCCAGTTCCCATTGCCGCGCGCCGCGCGCGGTGGCGGCGGCGCGGTGCAGCGATCCGTCGACCCAGCCCGCGAAGATCGCCGGGTCGATATAGGCGCGACGACACACGGCGGGCGTGTTGCGGAGCGCAGCGGCGACCTCGCGAACGATGTCCTTCTCGACGCGCCTGCGCTCGGGCTCGCTCATGTCCGCGTCCGGGGCAGGAACCTTGGCGCAGCGCTGGAACGCCGACAACGTGCCGCCCCAGGTGCGGAAGTCCTTGGCGGTGAAGTTCTCGCCCATGGCGCGTTCGAGATAGTCGTTGAGGCGGGTCGAGTCGACCGGCTGCACCTCGCCCTCTTCATCCAGATACTGGAACAGCGACTGCCCGGGCAGCTGCTGGACGCCGCGTACCAGCTTGACCAGGCGCCGGTCGTCGAGCGCGACGTCGTGCATCTGCCCACCCTTGCCGCGGAAATGGAGCCGCGCCTTGCTGGCGCCGAGAAACTTCACGTGCTGGTTGCGCAGCGTGGTGAGGCCGAATGAACGATTGCTGCGCGCGTATTCCGTACTGCCGACGCGCACCAGCGTCTCGGTCATCAACACGACGATCATCGCCATCACCTTGTCGCGCGGAAAGCCGCGCAGCGTGAGGTCGCGCCGCACACGGCGGCGGAGTCTCGGCAGGGTGCTGCCGAAGGCCACGATACGGTCGAACTTTCCCGAGCCGCGCGTGCTGGACCAATCCGGGTGATACCGGTATTGCTTGCGACCGCGGGCGTCGCGCCCCGTTGCCTGCAGGTGGCCGTTGCGCCGCCGGCAGATCCATACATCCGAGTAGGCCGGCGGGATCGCAAGCCTGCGGATGCGATCGAGTATGGAACTGTCCGTTACACGCTCGCCGGCAGAATCCTCATAGTGGAACTGCGTTCCACGCCGTCGTCGCCGGATACCCGGCTCGGTGTCGGATACATAGACGAGCCCGGCCTCGCGTGCGCTCGCAATCGCCTCTTCCGAGTTACGGGCTGTGTCTGCGGACTTCGCCTCGCCTGTCCCGGAATTGCTCTTCAAGCGGCGACGCTCGAGCCGTCTTCGCAGGACGTGCCCTCACACGGGTTGCGCGGCAGCGAGCGATGCACGGCCGTGGCCGCGATGGCGGCATGACCAACTCCGACGGCGATCTGGTTCAGCGCGCTGACGATGTCCCCGATGGCATAGAGCCCGTCCACGGATGTCATCTGGTGGGCATCGGCCTTGATCTCGCCCGCCTCGTCCAGCGCGGCCCCCAGCTGGCGAGCGAGCTTCGAGCCCGGCTCACAGCCCAGCACCGGATACACCGTATCGAACACGGTTCGCGCGCCGTCCGCGCCATAAACGACGCAGCGACCGGCCTCGTGCGCGATGCGCTCGAATGCGGGATGCACGCGAATTCCGAGCTGCTCCACGAGTGCCGCGCATTGCGGCGAAGCGGTATCCGAATCGGTTGGAATCACGTCGACGCGCGCTGAGAAGGTACGCAAAAAGGCGGCGTGCTCGATCGCGGTGTCGGTTTCTCCAAGCACCCCGATGCGTTCGTCGCACGCCTCGAAGGCATCACAGACCGCGCACAGGCGCACCGCGCCACTTTCAATCGCGCCCTCGATGTCGTCGAGTTCCGGCATGTGATCGCGGATGCCGGTGGCGAGAATCACGCGATGCGCACGCCAGCTCGCGGATTCCGCCTTCGCGTGGAAGCCCGCCTCCGAATGAGTGAGTGTGTCGACGTGCGCGTTCTGGATCTCGACCCCGTACTGCGCGGCCTGATCGCGCAAGCGTGCCAGAAGCTCATCGCCACCGATGCCGAATGGAAAGCCGGGGCAGTTGTGCGAGGTCGGGATCCAGCGCGCACGGGAGTGTCCGGCGTCGACGACGGCGATGCGACGACGGTAGCGCGCGAGGTAGGTCGCCGCGGTGAGGCCGGCCGGACCGGCGCCTATGATGAGACAGTCCAGTATTTCCGCCTCGCCCTGCACTTCGCCCTTCGCCATGCCTGTTTCCTGTGTGGCTGCCACGTTCGCTCCGCCGTGCTTTGTAGCAGTACAGCGCCCGTCGCCTGCGGGGCGGTCGGGAAACCGTTCATGCCCGAGCCGGGCGAGAGCGGCGCCTCGACTGGAGCCGGAGCGCCAGGCAGCGTAGGCTCTACCGCCTCTCGCCACATCCGCAGGATCGCCCGATCATGAATTCAATTCCAACGAGATTTGCACGCATCATTCCGCTTGCTCTGGTGCTGGCCTTGGCAAGTGCGACTGCCGGCGCGGCGTTGCAGGAACAGCCGGCGGAGGACATCGCGGATGCGATGACCGAGCCGGCGGTGACAGAGACGCCCGATGACGCCGCTGCCGCTGAAGATGCGATGGCCGCAGCCGCCAACGACGGCGCGGCATCCGCCGAAGCTGACAGTGCGGCGGCTGATTCGAACGCTCCGGATGCCGCGATGGCCGCTTGGGAAGCCGCCGGCAAGGTCGGAGACGCGCACACGCGGATGGCCGGGTTCGTGGGCGACTGGGATGCCAAGGTCACGACATGGATGGAGTCGGGGGCAGAACCCGTGACGTCACAAGGCAACGCCACCACCCAGTCGATCTACGATGGTCGCTTCGTGGAGATGACCTTCACCGGCGACTTTGCGGGCAAGCCATTCCAGGGCACGTGGGTGCTCGGCTTCGACAATGTGCGCCAACGCTACACGGGGCTCTGGTTCGATTCGATGTCGACCGGTCTCTATACAACCATGGGCGAATTCGACGAAGCATCCCGTACTTACACCCTGCGCGGAACCTTGGCGGACCCAATCCACGCCGGCGAGCTCACTCCCGTGCGG
>JBBQNY010000208.1:0-4957 GCA_038330365.1 Lysobacterales bacterium
GTCCCCGGGTTCACCCGGATTGCCGTACGTGTCCAAAAAGCGCGATACCGAAGCCCCCGCGAAACCCCAGTCCCCCAACAGCGAGCCACCCACCGCGCCCGTACGCGTGTCGAGATAGCTGTTGTCCAGCCGCCCCGAAGGGAGACGGTAGTCGTCGTTGTCGCGATAGACGCCATCGAAGTGCAGCGCGAAGCGCTCGTCGCCGCCATCGGCCCGCACCATTCCGGTGAAGCCGTCGGAAACGGCGTCGTAGCGCAGCTCGCTGCGTCCGGAGAACGGCGCATCCAGAGCCGTCTCGGCGATGCGCCCGTCAACAACGTTGACCACGCCGCCGATGGCGCCGCTGCCGTACAACAGTGTCGCTGGACCCTTGAGGACCTCAATCTGGTCGGCAAGGAAGGGCTCGCTCGTCACCGCGTGATCCTGGCTGACGGTGGAAACATCCTGCGTCGAGATCCCGCCCGACAGCACACCTACGCGCGGCCCATCAAGGCCGCGAATAATGGGGCGACCGACACCTGGACCGAAGTACGAGGTTTGCACGCCGGGCAACCCGCTGACGGTTTCACCGAGGGTCGCTGCCTTTGCTGCGTCGAGTGCCTCGCCCGTCAGAATCTCGACGGGTTTGATGATCTCTTCCCGTGTTCCACGAAGCGCCGACGCGGTCACGACCACCTCGTCGAGGCGCGTAACCTCGCCATGGCGCGGATCGGAAGCAGTGTCGACCGCGGGATCCGGGTCCGGGGCAGGAGAAGGCGCGGCAACTGTGGTGGCGGCCATGATGCTGGCAAACAGGACCGACACCGGTCGCAAGGCGGACTGAACTGGCATGGATGGATCCCGATGAATGAATTTACGTTATAACATTGCGTAGTGGGGGTTGCACAGCGGTAGCGACTCTGAAGACACGCTGCGCAGAGCCCGCACTCTGGTGCCATCGCTGGCTGAGGAAGCGGACGGAACCCTAATACGCGCACCTCCGAGTTCGCCTTGCGCGATCCAGACGGCGCCGACGTGATGCAAGCCGGTCGTCCGAGGTCTGATTACCCTCCCTCGCGCGATCCGCGGCAAGCTTCCGTAGTTCATCGGGTGCTCTCGTCCGACGCGCCCCCAATCCAGGAGCACTGCATGACATCTTCCGGGAACGCACTCTTCCTGCCCTTGCTGGCGCAGGTGCTGCTGACGCTCACGCTCTACGTGCGCCTGGCGGTCGCCAAAGGGCAGGCAGTCAGGCAGGGGCGAGTGGATGAGGAGCGCCGCGCATTGCATGCCGACGCGTGGCCGGAAAACGTCGTCGCGATCAACAACAACATCCGCAACCAGTTCGAAGTGCCCGTGCTGTTCTACGTTTTGATTCTCGTCCTCCACCAGCTCGACGCCACGGGCTGGCTGGCCCAGTCACTGGCGTGGGTGTTCGTCGCGAGTCGTCTGCTGCACGCCTGCATACACACGGGATCGAACATCGTGCCGCTGCGACGCAATGTATTCATGCTCGGCTGCGTCATGGTGCTGGCGATGCTGGCGCTTGCGTTCTGGACCCTGGTGCCCTGAGCCTCGTGCCCTTCCCGGGATTTTCGCCCTGCAGGATCCGGCTACGCGGGGAATCAGGCGATACGGCTCCGCTGCCCCGGATCGACGTTTAACCGACCTGGCATGGACAATGAACGGAACCGGCGCGGATCGGCCGCGGTGCGGAAGATCAGATGCTTCCAGGCTGCAGCTCGAACCCTGATGCGCGCAGCGAAAGGCGTTCCTGTTGCAGATCGGCCTGGGTCAGCGGACTGGCGTCGATCCAGTCCTGCGGCAGGTCCAGCGCAAGCTTGCGCGCGCCGGCCTTGAGCTCGAAGTCGGGTACGGCCGGATCGCTGCGCGCGCGATTGAGCAGGATCGCCAGCCGCAGCAACACGCCCACCTGGAATACCGGTCGGTGCAGTCGTTCGGGCAGGGCATCGAGTCTTGGCAGTGCGGCCTTGGGCGAGCGTCGCTGGAAATGCAGCAGGAACGCGAGGATCTGCTTTTCCTGTGCGGTGAAGCCCGGCAGATCGCCGTGCTCGACCAGATACGCGGCGTGCACGTGGTGCTGGCTGTGTGCGACCGCGAGTCCAATCTCGTGGAGTTGCGCCGCGAAGCGCAGCCAGTCTTCGGCCCCATCGTCGAGCTCCCAGGTTGAGCGCAGCCGATGGAACATCGACAGCGCCGTTGCGCGCACGCGCGCGGCCTGGGCGGCGTCAACGCCATAGCGCTGCGACCAGGTGGCGACGGCGCGCTCACGCGGCCCACGCTCCTCGTTACGCCCGATCATGTCCCACAGCAGTCCTTCGCGCAGCGCCGACTCGCTGATGCGCATGCGATCGAGTTCGAGCACATCGAATACCGCGTCAAGAATGAGCGCGCCGCCAGCGATCACTGGTCGGCGCTGCTTGCTGAGGTCGGGAAGGCTGATCTGGTCGACGTGGCCGGCCGCGATGATGCGGTCGCGAATGGCGTCAAGCGAGTCGCGTGTCACCACCCAGTCGCCGACCCCCATCGCCTGGCTCACGTTGCCGAGCGCCTTGATCGTGCCGGAGCTGCCGATGGCGTCGCTCCAGCCGACCGCCCGATAGTGCGCGGCGAACTGGCGCAGCTCAACCGATATCTCGGTGAAGGCGCGTTGCCAGCGGCCCCGCGAGAGCCGCCCGTCGGGAAACAGATGGCGCGTGCTGACGACACATCCCATCTGCAGGCTTTCGGTCTCGAGCGCGACCAGGCCCTTGCCGATGACGAACTCGGTACTGCCGCCGCCGATATCCACTACCAGGCGCCGATCGCGACCCTGCGGAAATGCGTGGGCGACGCCGAGATAGATGAGGCGCGCCTCTTCCCGACCCGGAGCGATTTCAATGCTGTGCCCGAGCGCGGCTTCGGCTGCCGTCAGGAAGGTCAGGGGATCGGCCAGCCGCCGCACGGTGTTGGTCGCGACGGCGCGCACGCGATTGCGGGGGATGCCACGCAGCCGTTGTCCAAAGCGTGCGAGGCAGGCCAGCGCCGCCGTGCGATAGGCGTCGTCCAGATCGCCCTGCTCGTCGAGGCCTGCGGCGAGCCGCACCATTTCGCGCAGACGGTCAATGACTTGCAGGCTGCCGAGCTCGTAACGCGCAACCAGCATGTGAAAGCTGTTCGAGCCGAGGTCGACCGAGGCAAGGACCTCGCCTTCAAGTATGGGATTTTCGGGATTTGCGATCACCGGGTGATCCGTTCGAGCAGCCACTGCTGGGCATGGTGTTCGTCTGCGGCGTTGCTCGCGCGCACATACTCGCCGTCGGCACCGAGGTTCCAGGCGCGTGCGTTGTCCTCGAGATAGTTCTCGAGGGTTTCCTCGCGCACCCGCTCCGCCAGCGCGGGATCGAGGATCGGAAAACAGGTTTCCACGCGCCGCATGAGATTGCGTTCCAGCCAGTCGGCACTGGAACACCAGACTTCGGGTTTGCCGCAATTGCTGAAGAAGTACACGCGGCTATGCTCGAGGAAACGATCGACCACCGACACGACCCGGATTTTATCCGACACGCCCTTGACCCCTGGACGCAGCGTGCAGGTGCCGCGCACGATCAGGTCGATGCGGACGCCCGCGCTCGAGGCGGCGTACAGATGACGGATCATCTCCGGATCGTTGAGCGCATTGATCTTGGCGATGATGCGCGCCGGCCGGCCCGCCCGCGCGTGTTCCGCTTCGCGATCGATACGCGCGAGCAGCGCCTGATGCAGCGTGAAAGGCGACTGCAGCAGATGCTTGAGTGCAATGACGGGACCGAGTCCCGAGAGCTGCTGGAAGAGGAGATTGACGTCCTCGGCCAGGCCCGGATGCGCGGTCATCAAACCGATGTCGGTGTAGGCCCGTGCGGTGCGCATGTGGTAATTGCCGGTGGATAGATGCGCGTAGCGCGTCAAGCCCCGGGATTCGCGCCGCACGATCAGCAACATCTTGGCGTGCGTCTTGAAGCCCACCACGCCGTATACGACCTGTACGCCGGCGGCCTGCAGGCGATCGGCGAGTGCGATGTTGGTGTCCTCGTCGAAACGCGCGCGCAGCTCCACCACCACGGTGACATCCTTGCCGTTGCGCGCGGCCTGGATCAGATGGCCCACCAGCGGCGAATCGTGCCCGGTGCGGTACAGCGTCTGCTTGATCGCCAGCACCTTCGGATCGACGCTGGCTTCGCGCACGAGTTCGAGAACCGGCGCAAAGGCATCGAAGGGATGGTGCAGCAGCACGTCGTGGTCACGGATGATGTCGAACGGCGACTCCGAACCACCGAAACCCGGGGACATGCGCGGCACGAATGGCGGGAACTTCAGGTCCGGCCGGTCCACGAGATCATAGAGTTGCGCGACGCGGTTGAGATTCACCGGGCCGGCGCAGCGATAGACATCCTCCGGTGCAAGGTGGAAGTGTCCGCTCAGGAAACCGATGATGCGGCGCGGGCACTTGGCCGCGACTTCCAGCCGCACGGCGTCGGCGTAGCCGCGCTCCATCAGCTCGTCACGCAGTGCCAGCGCAAGGTTCTCGACCTCGTCTTCGTCGACGATGAGCTCGCTGTCGCGCGTGACGCGAAACTGATACGAACCCTTGACCTGCATGCCGTGGAACAGCTCGCCGACGAACTCCTGCAACACGCTTGAGAGCAGGACGAACGAATGCTCCGGCCCCGCGACTTCCCGCGGCAACTCGATGACGCGCGGCAGCGAGCGCGGCGCGCGCACCAGCGCCATGTTGCCCTCGCGTCCGAATGCATCCCGCCCGGACAGCACCACGACGAGGTTGAGGCTCTTGTTGAGAATGCGTGGAAACGGATGCGCGGGATCGAGCCCGAGCGGAGAGAGCACGGGCAGGATCTCGAGCCGGAAATGCTCGAGCAGCCAGCGCGACTGCGCTGCCTTCCACTCCGTGCGGTTGAGCAGCCGGATGCCCTGGCGTCGC
>JBBQNY010000209.1:0-4935 GCA_038330365.1 Lysobacterales bacterium
GGCCCCGTCGTGACTTCCACGCCCGGCGTGTGCTTGCGCTCGGGATGCCCCGGCGTCTTGCTGCCCCATTGCCGGAACTGCTTGATGTCGTCCATCGAAATGTCGTAGCCGGTCATGTGCAGCAGCGCGTACAGCAGTGCCGAGCCGTGGCCGGCCGACAGCACGAAGCGGTCGCGATCGGGCCATTCCGGGTTTTGTGGATTGAACTTCAGGAACCGCTGCCACAGCACGTAGGCCATCGGCGCGGCGCCCAGCGGCAGGCCGGGATGGCCGCTGTCGGCTTTCTCCACCATGTCCACGGCGAGGAAGCGCAGGGTGTCGATGCAGCGTTGGTCAAGAGCGTTTGCCATGGACTCTCCTTGTGGCGCTTGGCGGCGCGGATCGAGGTCGATACCGGTGAATTCGGTCGCGGTGCGAGTGGCGTCCGGCGGATGCTTCACGAGGCAAGTTCGCCACGTCCCCGGTAGTGGCGGATCAGAGCGTTGGTGGAACTGTTGTGGTCAAGCTCAGGTGCATCGACGCTTGCCAGCTCGGCCTGGGCCTGCTTCACCAGCTGCTTGCCCAGTTCCACGCCCCACTGGTCGACGCTGTCGACGTTCCAGATCACGCCAGGCACGAACACGCTGTGTTCGTACACCTTCACCAGCGCGCCGAGGCTGTGCATCGTCAGGCGGTCAGCCAGCGCCGGCAACACGCGCAGGGTTTCATCGTTGACCCCCTGCTTGGAGTCATCCTCGTACAGCGCGACCGCTTCGACATGCAAGCGACCACCACGCTTGGGATCAGCGGTGAACAGATCCCGTAGCCGGTGCCAGCCCATCGCCTGCGAGTGCTGCAAGAACGCACGACAGTGCGGGCCTTGCGCCCGCGACACCGTATGGTTATCCGTATCCGACATGTTCATGCGAGTTTCTTCGCCTTCTCGCCGATGCTTTGCATCAACTGCTGCCAGGATTTGACGAATGAGTCCGCCCCTTCGCGCTGCAACTGCACGGCCAGAGCGTCGACATCGATACCCGCCTTAGTGAACGGCTTCAGCAGGTCTTTCGCATCGTCCGATTCCAGGACACTGTCGACCTTGCCGTGATCGGCAAAGGCATGCAGGGTTTTCTCTGGGATCGTGTTCACGGTGTCGGGCGCGGCCAGAGCGGCGACGTACAGCGTGTCAGGCGCCTTCGGATCTTTGGTCCCGGTGCTGGCCCAAAGCAGACGTTGCGGCTGCGCCCCGGCTGCGGCGAGCTTGTTCCAACGATCCGATGCCAGCAGCTCGCGATAGGCGCGATATGCCTGACGACTCACCGCCAGACCCAGCGTGTTGTGCAATTCCTGCGGCGCGCTGTCGGCGATCGCTTTGTCCCAGCGACTGACGAACAACGATGCCACCGATGACACGACCGGGTCGCGACCGTCGCGGATCCTGCGCTCGATTCCGCGCAGGTAGGCATGCGCGGCGGCGAGGTACTGTCCGGTGGAGAACAGCAAGGTCACATTGATCGGGACTCCGTTGTAGATCGATTCCTCGATCGACGGCACGCCCTCGGGGGTGCCCGGTATCTTGATGTAGAGATTGTCACAACCTGCCTGGGTGTGGATGCGCGCCGCCGCGGCGACGCTGCCAGCGGTGTCGTTGGCCAGCAATGGCGACAACTCCATCGATACCCAGCCATCCACACCATCGCTGGCGTTGTGCGCGGACTCGAACATCTGCGCCGCACGGCGCAAGTCCTCCAGGGCGAGCTCCACGAACAGCGCTTCGCGGTCGACCCCCGCGGCGGCCTTGTGAGCGATCGGGGCGTCGTAGGCATCGCTGCCGCCGATGGCATGTTCGAAAATGGTGGGATTAGATGTAAGTCCCGTAATCCCGTATTCGGCGATGTAGCGCTCCAATGTTCCGTCATCGAGCAGGGTGCGGGTGATGTTATCCAGCCACAGGCTCTGGCCGGAGGCGCGAAGTTTCTGCAGATTCGGGTTCATTTCGATTCCTTGGTGGAGGGCGTGCGCGAGACCGCCAGGATATGGCGCCGATTCACCGAATTTGATCGCGAAGCATGGGATCGAAATGTGATGGCGTTCGAGGCAAGGCTCAACACGGCGTACTCCGCTCAGGCTTGGGATCGTGCCAAGCGCCCACGCCACTAACGAGTCTGCCGGCAACTTCGGGGCCCCAACTGCCGGGGGCATAGATTTCCGCGGGCTCTGGGAGGTCAAGTACTGGATCGACCACGCGCCAGGCTTGCTCGACCGCCTCGGCTTGGGTGAACAGCGTTGCGTCCCCGGCCCCGGCCAGCGCATCGCCCAGGAGGCGTGCATACGGCAGGGCGTCAGTTGTCTGCTGGTGGCGGGCGATCAGCTCCACATCCTCGCCGCGCATGGCCTCGCCGGAGCGCTTGACCCGTGCGCCGGCAGCGATGACCACTTCCGGGCTAAGACGGAACCGGAAATAGTTGCCATGGGCAAACTGCATGCCCTCGGGCTGGTCCTGCTTGAAGATAGGCAGCGGCGGCGATTTCAGGTCGACCATCACCTGGGTTGCGGTAATCGGCAGGCGCTTTCCAGCGCGAAGGTAAAATGGCACCCCGGCCCAGCGCCAAGTGTCGATCTCCAGCTTCAGCGCGGCGAAGGTCTCGACATTGGAATCTTTGGCCACGCCTTCCTGGTCACGATAGCCACGGAACTGCCCACGCACCACGTTTCCTGGCTGCAGCGGCCGCATCGCCCGGAACAAGCGCAACTTCTCGGCGTGGATCGCATCTGCGTCGTCGGCGACCGGTGCATCCATCGCCAGCAGGGCGACCACCTCCAGCATGTGGTTCTGGATCACGTCGCGGATCGCGCCGACGCCATCGTAGAAACTGCCACGACCCTGTACCCCGAAGTGCTCGGCGAGGGTGATCTGGATGTTGTCGACGTGGTCGCGGTTCCAGACCGGCTCCAGGAATGCGTTGGCGAAACGGAAGTACATCAGGTTCCGAACCGCCTCCTTGCCCAGGTAGTGATCGATCCGAAAGATCGCATCCTCGGCGAAGACCGCGTGCAGGGTCTTGTTGAGCGCCCGCGCGGAGGCCAGATCGCGACCGAAAGGTTTTTCCACGACCACCTGGGCGTTTCGGGCGCAGCCGGAACTGCCCAGCGATTGCACGACGACATCGAACAGCGAGGGCGGGATCGCGAGGTAGTGCAAGGGTCGGGACACGTCGTCGAGCGCCTGCTTGAGCCGCCGGAAGGTCTCCGGATCCTCGTAGTCGCCATCGACGTATCGCAGTTGCGCGGCGAGTTTGCTGAAGGCCGCTTCATCGATTTGACCGGCATTTTCCAGGCTGGCGCGGACGCGGTCGCGCAGCCGGTCAAGATTCCAGCCGGCGCGAGCCATGCCGATCACCGGCATATCCAGCTCGCCGGCCCGGACCAGCGCCTGCAGCGCGGGAAAGATCTTCTGGTAAGCCAGGTCTCCGGTGGCGCCAAATAGGACGAGCGCATCGGACGGGGCGGTTGATCGGCTCAATGATGACCCCCTGTACGCGCACCCTCACGATCCCGGCTGATGGCCGGACAGGTCTCGGTATATGACCCCTCCCGATACGTACTCGCTACCAGCCCCGGACCGCCATGGCCCGGACCAATGATGTCGATCGCCTCCGGGTCGTTGGCCTCGATCCCCCGGTTCAGATGCACTTACCCCAAATTCAGCCCAGGCGTCGTCCCCCAGCGCACCGGCCGCCGCGGCTTTTTCTGCTCCAGGGTGAGTAGTTCTTCGAGTCGTGGATTGGGGTGCAGATAGATCTGGCCGACGGAAAGATAGTTCGCCGCCAAATACCATGAGTGCATCCAACTGAGAAGATCAGGACTATGCGTTGACATGATGATTGCTTGCTCAATTGCAGGTGAACACGCGTACCCGGCCGTGAAAACAGTTTGCGTCGTCGGAAACTCAGGAAGTCGCGAGTACCGTCGCGTGCGGAGCGCGGCCGGACTCGGCACGCTGTTGCCTGAAATAGAAATACACGATGAAGCTCAGGATTGCCGCGAAAAAGCACCAGACTGAGACCAGCGTGGCGACATGTATCGCATAGGCTGCAATAAACGTCACCACCGACAGCGCGCCGAACACTCGTATGATGCTGTTACTCGAAAACAGGCTGCTCATGCATGTCGAAATGACGTACAGAGTGATCACCGCGGCGATGTAGAAGTGCGGTGATTCGTAGACGATGTGCTTGCCGAGGACCCGGGACACCACGGGATACTGCACGATGAAGTACAGCAAGTAGAGACCAACAGCAACTCCAGCGACCTGGCAGACGGCTAATGCCTTCCTGCGCCAAGTGACCGTCTCCAGCAGGCCGACCGCGAACGGCACGTAAATCGGCCACAGGACGTGCGAGAACACCGAGTACCCAAGCGTCAATGACGCATTGTCGATGGACGAACGGTCGCCAAAGGACAACCAGATCAGGCCCTCGATGATCTGCTGCACGCCGAACAGGAGCGGGATCAGCGCGAACGGCACCTGCCCCGGTCGCGTGACCATCCTGAGCGTGGCAACTCCCGCTACGGTCAGGGTGGCGCCGGCGATGAAACTGGCGGATGCGGAGAAACACATGACTCAGCTCCGATTCCTTGCAATGATCGGATGATCGGATGAGCGGTTGTGGCGCGATTGCGACGGGAACTTCGCGAAGACCCAACCGGCCGTTGGCACCACCATGGCCGACGGTAGTGAAGCCGGTTGGTCAACTTGAGCGATCCGTGATGATTCAACTGCAGCAGCTGCCGTCCTTTGGTTGCTTTGCCAGTGCGTCGGACACGTACTTGTCGGGCTCGCCCGCGAATTTCTCGCGACAGTGCGGCGAACAGAACGCGTAGTTCACGCCTTGGTATTCCATAGCGTTCTTTGCGCTATCGACCTGCATGCCGCAGACCGGATCCGTGAGTTGG
>JBBQNY010000210.1:0-4850 GCA_038330365.1 Lysobacterales bacterium
GCCGACAACGTCGGAGTGGAAGCTCTCATCAATCAAGAATTAGGCGATTGATTTGACGCGTCTGTTTCTACAGTGAGATGGGCGTTCCGGCTCATGTCTGGCGCGATCCAGCATGACGCGGGGCCTTGGACCCTCACCCCCCGCCCCTCTCCCCCTGGAGAGGGGAGTGCTCGGCGGCGACCGTGCGCTCTTCTCATTTCCGCGTGGGAGACGACAGCTGCAGGAGCAGCTGCGAACGCCGCAGGCGGCACGCAGGGCGCAGCACAGGGATGTGGTGCGTAAGGTGGCGCGCATCGCCGGATGAGCGTGAGAGACAGCGCTTGCGCGGCACTGCCGCGCGCTGACTCGAACCCACGGGCAAGGGTGGCCGGGCCGGATTACCGCCGCATGGACGCCTGCTTGCCTCAAGGCACAGTCCCGGATGCCGTCACGCACGCCCGCACCCTGTTTGCCACGCGACAGCGCGCCGACGGAGTCGGGGTGGCAGCTCCTACAGAAGAACGGGAATCGTGCTCGCCCGAGAAGCGTCCATGTCGGCGCAAGGCCGGGGGTTCGATCAATGCATGCCGCCTTCGTGACTGGGCGAGGAACGCGCGTAGAATCGCCGCATTCATGGGACCGGGGGGAAAGCCATGCTGAAGCGCGAGATATGCAATCTGCGGAAGTCTTTGGCGTTACTGGTGCTGGCAGTAGCCACCACGCCGCTGGCGGCCCAGAATCCCGCCGATGCCTTCAACGCGAGCTTTGCTGCAGCGTGTGCCGGGGCGGCTGCAGCCAGTGATCTCGGCAGACGATGCGCCGAAGTCTTCGCGATGAGCCCGGGCTCGGGTGCGCGCACGAGCAGTGCGGGCGGGGGCAATCGCTTCAACACTGTGCCCGTGCAGGGGCGGATCGCCGCGCTGTCCGACAACACCGAGTCCGGCAGCCTCCGAGCAGAGACCGACCCCAACGGCGGTCGCGTTGAAGCCAGTAAAGATTTCGCATTCTGGTCCTTGAACGCGAGCGCGGGATTCGCCCGGGTCAGCCGCGATGACGGTCCCGCCGAGACCGGTTTCGACAACGACCGCAGTTTCGCCCGGTTTGGCGTCGATCGACGCATTTCCGAGCGCGGAGTACTCGGTGTTGCCCTGAACTGGCTGCGCGACGACACGTCGCTCGATACCGGGGCCGGGGATCAGCAGCAGCAGAGTGTCAGCCTTTCCGCGCACGGGCTGTGGTGGCCCGCGCCCCGATGGACCCTTTACGGCCAGCTCGAGTTTGGCCAGGTCGATCTGGATACCCGCAGGGAAATCGACTATGTCCTCAGCTATCCAGGCTCGGGCGCGAGCGATGTCCGTTTTCGATCCACGGCGCTTGGACGCACCGATGGTGACCGCAGCGCCGCCGCCTTTGGTGTCGAACGCAGCCTGGTCGAAGGTGACTTCAATCTGCGGCTCGATCTCGGCCTGGATCATGAGCGCACGGATTTCGACGCCCTGAGCGAGACCGGGGGCGCAGGATTCGCCGTTTCCCTTCCCGATCGCAGCATCCGCTCGACGCAGTCGCGGCTGGGATTGTCGGGTGATCTCGTGCGCTCAACGGCCAGCGGAGTGGTTTCATTCCATGGACGCGCGTGGTGGCGTCACGAGTTCGACAACGATGGACGCGCCGTCGCGGTGCGGCTGATTGGCGACACCGCAGGCACGCCGATTGTTTTCCGCACGCCCGACCCTGATCGCGACTTTCTGGAAGCCGGGCTCGGTGTGGCGTGGCTGTTCAGCGGCGGCCGTTCGCTCTACTTCGATGTCGATTCCAGGCTCGGCGACAGCATCCTTTCCGGATATGGCGTCTCGATCGGAGGCGCGATCGAGTTCTAGCCCGTGCAATAGCGCCAGCCTGGCGAGACTGCGGTCCGCCGACTGCTCCCCGTCGAGAGGCGATCGTGCACGCGCTGCCATAATCGCCGACTGACTGGGCGGACGGCAGCGCGAACTGGTGGAACTGTGGTGGATCAAGTGGCTGGTCGCGGCGGTGTTCGTGGGCTCGGCTGCGGTCGTCCACCTGCGGGGTCGGGAGCGCTTCGGATTCCTCAGACAGCTGTTCAATCACTCCACCCTGCTCGCGCCGTTCAACGTGCTGGCCTACGCCTTCTCGCGCGTCCCTGCCACAGCGTGGATCGACCGCTCGCGCTTTCCGGAACTCGATGCGCTGCGCGATCACTACACCGTGATCCGTGACGAGGCTCTTGCGCTGAATGCACCGCACACGGTCGACGAGCGCCTGGCGCGCAATTTCGACCTTGGATTCAATTCCTTCTTCAAGACCGGCTGGCGGCGTTTCTACCTGAGCTGGTACGGCAAGGCCGTGCCCTCCGCCGCCGCGAAGTGTCCACGAACGGTCGAGTTGCTGCGCGCCATTCCGAGTGTGCGCGGCGCGATGTTCGCGATCCTGCCACCGGGCGCGTATCTGAATCCGCATCGCGATCCCTTTGCGGGTTCGCTCCGCTATCACCTGGGCCTGGTCACGCCGAATGCGCCGGAGTGTTCAATCACGGTCGATGGCGAAACCTATGCATGGCGCGACGGCGAGGACGTGATGTTCGACGAGACCTTCATCCATCACGCACGCAACGACACCCAGACCGAGCGCATCATCCTGTTCTGCGACGTGGAGCGTCCGCTTCGCTCCGCGCCCATGCGCTGGCTCAATCGGGCGATCGCGCGCGTGATCGTGTCGGCCGGCGCCAGCGGCAACGCGACGGGAGATCCGGTCGGGCTGCTCAATCGACTCTATGGAAGCCTATTGCAGCCGGTGGGACAGCGCCTCGACGGGCTGGCAAAACGGCTCAAGCGCCGCAATCGAACCGTCTTTCGCGCACTCAAGTACGCTGCCATCGCGTTGATTCTTCTTGCCATCGTGCGCTGGCTCTAGCCCGCTTTTTTCACGGAGTTCCCATGTCCGAAGCCACATTTTCCCGCTACCGCGACACGCTCGCCGAAATCGAATCCCAGGGGCTCTACAAGCGCGAGCGCGTGATTGCTTCGAGCCAGTCGGCCCACATCCGCCTCGTGGACGGGCGCGAGGTGCTGAATTTCTGCGCCAACAATTATCTGGGACTGGCGGACGACGCGGGCGTCATCGCTGCCGCGCGACGGGCGCTGGAGTCGCACGGATTCGGCATGGCTTCGGTGCGATTCATCTGCGGTACGCAGGACCTGCACAAGGCGCTGGAGGCGAAGATCGCGGCCTTCTTCGGCCAGCAGGATTCGATCCTCTACGCGGCCTGTTTCGACGCCAATGGCGGCCTGTTCGAGCCGCTGCTGGACGAGCAGGATGCCATCATCTCCGACGCGCTCAACCACGCCTCGATCATCGACGGCGTGCGCCTGTGCAAGGCGAAGCGCTATCGCTACGCCAACGCCGACATGGCGGATCTGGAAGCGCAGTTGCAGGCAGCCGATGCCGCCGGCGCGCGCACCAAGCTGATTACCACCGACGGCGTGTTCTCGATGGACGGCACGCTGGCGCCGCTGGATCGCATCACGGATCTGGCGCGCAGGTACGACGCGCTGGTGCACATCGACGAATGCCATGCCACCGGATTCCTCGGCAAGACCGGACGCGGCTCCGCGGAAGTCAACGGAGTCATGGACCGCATCGACATCGTCACCGGCACACTGGGCAAGGCGCTCGGTGGCGCGGTGGGCGGATTCACGACGGCACGCTCCGAGGTGATCGACCTGCTGCGACAGCGATCCAGGCCCTACCTGTTTTCAAACTCCCTGCCACCGCCTGTGGTGGCAGCGGGCATCGAGGTGTTCGATCGCCTGGCGGGAGCAGCGGCGGACCAGCTGCGTTCGCGGCTGATGGACAACACGCAAAGATTCCGCCAGCGCATGGGCGACGCCGGATTCGAGCTGAAGCCGGGTACGCACCCGATCTGCCCCGTGATGCTGCACGATGCGGATCTCGCGCAGCGCTTCGCCGCGGCACTGCTCGAGGAAGGCATCTATGCGATCGGATTCTTTTTTCCGGTCGTGCCCAAGGGACAGGCGCGTATCCGCACGCAGATGTCGGCCGCGCATTCGCCCGAGGATGTCGATCGCGCTGTCGATGCCTTCATCAAGGTCGGGCGCGCACTCGGTGTGATCGCGGGCGACTGAAGTGCACGCGCTGGTGTTCCGTGCATTCGGCGGCCCGGAGGTACTGGCATGGGAGGAGCTGCCGGATCCGTTGCCCGGTGACGGTGAGGTCGTCGTGCGACCGCGAGCGATCGGACTCAACTTTGCCGATGTCTACCGACGGCAGGGTCGCTATCACCTGGAAGGACCACCGCCGTGGATCGCCGGATACGAGGCGGCGGGTGATGTCGTGCACGCACCCGCGGGCTCAGGCTTCGCGGTGGGCGACCTCGTTGCATTCGCGGATGTCGCGCACGCAAACGCCGAACTCGTGGTCGCGCCACCGGCAAGACTGATTCCGCTACCCGCTGGAATCGACTGCGATACGGCGGCCGCGCTGCTGCTGCAGGGACTGACTGCGCAGTACCTGATTCGCGACAGCCATCCGCTGGCGGCGGGCGAAACGGTGCTCGTACACGCGGCAGCGGGCGGTGTCGGCCAGTTGCTGGTGCAGCTGTGCGTGGCCGCTGGTGCGCGCGTATTCGCGCTCGCCTCGACGGCGGCGAAAGGCGAGGTGGCGCGCGCCGCCGGCGCCGACGCCACTGCCACCTACGATGACGACTGGGTTCGTGCGGCGCAGCAGTTTTCCGCGGGTGGAGTCGACGTGGCCTTCGATTCGGTCGGCACCACGCTCGGCGACTCGCTGCGCGCGGTGCGCACCGGAGGGCGGGTCGTGTTCTACGGCATGGC
>JBBQNY010000211.1:0-4830 GCA_038330365.1 Lysobacterales bacterium
AGCATTAGCGATATCGGCGACGGGCGTGAATTGCAGGAGCGACGCGGCGCTTTTCCCATCACGACGCAGTTTCAGCAGACAGCTTCCTGGCATTCATTGCAATCAACTGAACCCCGATCACGATGACAACCATCCCGGCGACCTGGACCAATCCGAAGCGCTCCGCAAAAAACATCCGGCCCAGCAGCAGTCCGAATATCGGCGTCAGGAAAGTGAAGCTATTGAGGCGGTTCAACGGAGCGTGCTCCAACAGGTGAAACCACAGAACCGTCACGAGCGCGCTGCCGAATATAGCGAGGCCGATCAGGCTAAAGGCGACGCGGGGCGTCCATGCGACGACCCAGCCGCTGCCGATGGATTGCGTCGCGATTGCCAGCATGCCGGCTCCCGCCAGCAACTGCAGTCCTGTCGCCATAAGAACGTCGACGCCGGCTCGCCCAGCAAGCCTCTTTAGCAGGACGTTGCCAACCGCTGTCCCGACCGCGCCCAGGGTGATGAAAGCCACGGCTTGCAGGTTGGCTTCGCGATTCTGGCCTGTGAAGCCGGGCAACGACATGATCACCACGCCGCAGAATCCCAGCAGCAGTCCTATGGCAATGCGCGGGGTCAGGCGCTCGGACAGGAACATTATTCCAAGTACCGCAGCGAACAGAGGCTGGACGTTGGCCAGAACGGTGGCGGCCCCGGGCGATATCTTGCCTCCCCCCAGGAACATTCCGCCAAATCCCAACGCGGTGAAGGAAGCGCCGATCGCCGAAATCAGGGCGAGGTTCGCGACACCGCGAGGCAAAGGCCGGCGAAGGCCAATAGCGAGCAGGACCAGCACCGCACCGGCAAGTGCTGCACGCATCGCAGCGAAGACCAGTGGCGGCGCACCGCTCAGGCCGACATCAATCAATGGGAAGCAGATCGCCCAGAGAAAAGCGACCAGAATCATGAGCAGGACTTGGCGTCGTCGCACGGCTATCTTTCAGCTTGCCGGTTCGCCAGCCACATGACGCATCCATACAAGACCATCGTGGAACGGGGACCACAGCACTGTGAGCGTGGTGATAGTCATCTGATTCTCTATCGGCATTCCGCGAATCCGCCGTCCGCTAAGGAAACTCTGATTTTGCCTCGCTGTCGAAGTCTGCGCCTTCCCGACAGAGTCTAGAAGATGCGTGATCAAATGACCTTGGCCACGCAAGCGGATGGCGGATTTGAAGCCTATCGCAAGGCGACCCGGCGTGACGTGTTCCTGGCGGAGATGGACAAGGTCGTGCCTTGGTCGGCGTTGTGCGCAGTAATCGAACCGTACTATCCCAAGATGCGTCCCGAGGGTGGTCGTCGTCCGGTTGGTCTGGAGCGCATGCTGCGCATCCACTTCCTGCAGCAGTGGCATTGCCCTAGCGATCCGGCAGAGCACGAAGCGTTGTACGACTCGGCATCGATACGGCGCTTCGTGGGGATTGATCTTGGCTGCGAGCAAGCGTCGGATGAGACGACGGTCTGCAAGTTCCGTCGTCTGGCATGACGACGATGCTCGTCACTCGGCACGTCGCGGCTGTTAGGAGTACGCTGGAGGCTGTGTTCGGTGTCGAACACACGGATTCCCCGCGCGAGCCCTTGCGTAGACGTCTCTCACCGGCGCACGGCCTAGGACCGCAATGTGAGCCATCACGTTAAATGAAATCAAAGCTTCCCGGTTCGAGAGGCAACCATCTGCTCGACGCGATGCCGGCGCTGGAGTGGGAGCGCTTTGCGCCTCATCTCACGCCCGTGACGCTCGGCCTCGGCGATGTCATCTACGAGTCAGGAACGACACAACCCTGGGTCTATTTTCCGACGGATTCCATTGTTTCACTGCTCTACGTCAATGGAGGACGGTTCGTCGGCCGAAATCGCGATCGTCGGCAACGAAGGACTGGTCGGCATTTCCTTGTTCATGGGCGGCGATACAACACCGAGCAGGGCTGTGGTGCAGAGCGCGGGACATGTCTATCGCATGCGCGCGGAGTTCATCCGCGATGAGTTCGTACTCGCCGGACCGGTGCAGCAGCTGTTTCTGCGTTACACCCAAGCCCTGCTTACTCAAATGGGACAGACCGCTGTTTGCAATCGACACCACAGCGTCGATCAGCAATTCTGCCGCTGGCTGCTGATGAGCGTGGATCGACTGTCGTCCAACGAACTGACGATGACCCAGGAACTGATCGCCAACATGCTCGGCGTTCGTCGCGAAGGCGTCACCGAGGCGGCCGGAAAATTGCAGCGAGCGGGCGTGATCAGCTACAGCCGGGGGCGCATCCGGGTTCTTGATCGACCACGCCTGGAACAGATGGCGTGTGAGTGCTACGAAGTGGTCAAGAAGGAGTTCGCGCGTCTTCTGCCCTGGGAAGCAGCGAAGCCCGCCAGCCCTGCAACGGGCACGCCGCAAGCTTGAGTCCCGGCACGGTGTGGCTACGGAAGAGTCGCTGACGTTCGCTAAGTCCGCTGCCACATAGACAGCCTTCTGATTTGCCGTCACATTCGACGCAGCGGCGAGGGACTTCGGGAAATTCCATTCGGCCCGTGGCACAGGCATCCCCATTGACGGGAAAAGCCACTCGCTCATTCGTGTGACCGGTGATGGGTCAGCTACAGCAACTGCCGACTTTTGTTGGCTGTTTTGCCGCCGCCTCGGAAACGTATTTTTCGGGTTCGTCGGAAAACTTCTTGCGACAATGCGGCGAGCAAAACGCGTAGTTCACGCCCTTGTATTCCAACGCGTTCTTCCAGGCATCGACCTGCATGCCGCAGACGGGATCCGTGAGTTGGTCGATCATGATGGCATCTCCTGAAACCAGATGACCATATGCCCAATCTTTAGGGGCTTCAGTGCGCTACCGCACCGACAATTCGCCGGTCTGAATGGAAAGATCGAAAAACACAGGACCGCCAATCGAAAATAGGCGGACGGATGTTTCCGGGTCTGATCGGGCAGCGTCGCATTCCGGCCTGCTTGCGCCAAGACTGCACATGCATCCGTCGAGACCAGATAACTCAGGGAAACATGATGAAAACCAGCGTGATCGAAGTGCATGACATGCTGTCGGCCTTCAGCGTGGACGAGGTGGAAAAGCGGATTGGCGAGGTACCGGGGGTCGGCAGCGTTACAGTGAACTACGCTGCGGGAAGCGCTACGGTGCGCTTTGACGAAACCCGACTGGCGGTCGCGGACATCAAGTCGAGCGTGCGCCAACAGGGGTATGCGTCTGTCGCTTTGTCGGGCGAGGCTCACGAAGGCAACGCAGCAACGGAAGTGTCTTCAGTCACGGCTGCGCCTGTGCCGCCATCGGCCGCTCCGGTCGATTCTGCAACCCCGGATAGCGATTCTTCAGCTGCCTCAAAACAGGACGAAGTGGCGCCGTTAACGCCACCGGACTCGCCAGTCAAATCATCCGCTGTCCCGGCAGGCGATGGACAAGAAGACAACATGGCGCCGGAAAACGGTTAGAAGGACATCTCTGTGGCGCAGTCTTATTAGCGCCCGAAGCCGACGAAGGAAACACGATGAAGACCAGCGTTATCGACGTTCACGCGATGCTGTCGGTGCTGAGCGTCGAAGAGGTGGAGAAGCGGATCAGCGAAGTGCCTGGCGTCGAAAGCGTGACAGTGAATTTCGCCGCCACGAACGCTACCGTGCGCTACGACGAGACCCGACTGGAAGTCGCCGACATCAAGTCGGCCGTGCGCCAACGCGGGCACGATTCCGCTGCGGCCGTCGCCGCTCCGACGGGCGAGGATAATGAAGGCGACATGGCACCGGTCGTGCCACCCGCAAGCTCCGCGCCTACTGCGCCGAAGACGCCACCGGACGCCGCTTCCGTCACGCCCACCGCATCTTCGAGAAACGAACAGCAAGCCGAGACGCCGCCGTCTACGGTGGATACTTCCCCGGACGCGCCGGCCACGGCACCCGCGCACACGTCCATCGCGGCAAAATCAGCCCACGGCGCTCAGCCCGACAAGCCTGGAGCGGCGTCCAGCCATGCAGGCCACGACAACCATGACAAGCACGAGGGCCACTCTCCCGCGATGTTCCGGGACCGGTTCTGGCTCTCGCTGGCTCTCACCGTTCCGGTGGTCGTCTGGTCGGCCCACATCCAGGAGCTCCTCGGCTACCGGGCCCCGGAGTTCCCCGGATCGGACTGGATCGGGCCCGTGCTCGCCACGGTCGTGTTCTTCTACGGCGGCCTGGTCTTCCTGAAGGGAGCATGGCGGGAACTGGCAGACCGACTGCCGGGGATGATGACCCTCATCTCGCTCGCCATCGCGGTTGCCTTCCTGTTCTCGTGGGTCGTTCAGTTCGGGCTGATCGAGGCGGATGCGCTGTGGTGGGAGCTGGCCACGCTGGTCACGATCATGCTGCTCGGCCACTGGATCGAGATGCGGTCCATCAACCAGGCGCAAGGGGCATTGAAGGAACTGGCGAAGCTCCTTCCGGACACCGCAACGCGGATCACCGATGCAGGAGAGGAGAAGGTCGCCGTCAGCGCGTTGCAGAACGGTGACCTCCTGTTGGTGCGTCCGGGCGAGAGCATTCCCGCGGACGGCGTGGTCCGCAAGGGCGAGAGCGACATCGACGAGGCGATGATCACCGGCGAGTCCAGGCCGGTGAAGAAGCGCGAAGGCGACGAAGTGATCGCCGCCACGATCAACGGAGAAGGATCCCTGCGCGTCGAGGTTACCGGGACGGGCGAGAAGACCAAGCTCTCCGGAATCATGCGGCTGGTGGCCGATGCGCAGAAATCCAAATCCAAGGCGCAGCACCTGGCAGATCGCGCGGCCCGGCTGCTGACCGTCGTG
>JBBQNY010000212.1:0-4755 GCA_038330365.1 Lysobacterales bacterium
TGCGCGCACGTCGGCCGTGGCGGAGGGCTGGCGCGCGTACCAAAGCGCGAATGCCGCCACGTCGCCCGCCGAGAGCGTCCCCGCCACAGCCTGCATCGCCGCGTGCCGCCGCGTGCCCGAGCGATAGGCGTCCAGCGCACGTGCCAGATATCGTTCACGCTGACCCGCAAGATGCGGCGCGTCGTCCGTCACGGCGATGCCGTCCTGACCATGGCAGGACACACAGAGCCCGATCTTGGCGGGGCGCGGCGTCGAAGCGACGCCCGCATTCGGCGCCAGCGCCCACGACACGGCGCCCACCAGTAACCACAACGGCATGCATGCTCCCGCACCGGCACAAGGACGCGAGATTCTAGCGGACCTCGGAGCAGAGGCTGCCCAGGGACTTGCGGCCCGCCTTTACGGCCGCTGCTGCAACTGCAGCGAGCAGACGGAATGTGCAAGCGGCCAGGACTACGCCCGCTGCCATCTGGCAAGGTGGTTCGGACTTTCGGCCATCACTCGCGGCATGTTCGACGCGACCGCGAGAGACGTCCCGGCTAGCATGTCGCCGGGCGGATGACGGAGAAACCCGGCAATGACCACGACCCTGATGCGCGCCGAACTGCCCGGACTTGCGTGCCTGTACCGGGGCAAGGTCCGCGACGTGTTCGAAGTCGGTGCCGACAGCCTGCTGATGGTGGCGAGCGATCGCCTGTCTGCGTTCGACGTGGTTCTACCCGACCCTATTCCGGGCAAGGGCGAGATCCTGACGCAGCTCTCGAACGCCTGGTTCGCGCGCACGGCGCACCTTGTGCCCAATCACCTGTTGCCGCGGGCGGTGGGTGATGTGCTCCCTGCAGGAGTGGATGCCGCGCTCTACGCGGAACGGAGCGTCGTCGTGCGCAAGTTGCATCCGCTCCCGGTCGAGGCCATCGCGCGGGGTTTCCTGATCGGCTCTGGCTGGAAGGACTACCAGGCCAGTGGCGTCGTCAGCGGCATCGCACTGCCCGCGGGGCTGGCAATCGCCGACTCGCTCCCGGAACCCATCTTCACGCCATCCACCAAGGCTGCCGCCGGCGCGCACGATGAGAACATCGGCTTCGATGCCGTGGTGGCGCTGGTCGGTGGCGAGTTGGCCGAACGCGTGCGCGATGTGACGCTCGCCGTGTACCGCTACGCGGCGGCGTTCGCCCGGGATCGCGGCATACTCATCGCCGACACCAAGTTCGAGTTCGGTCTCGATGGCGAGGGCACGCTGCACATCATGGACGAGATGCTGACCCCGGACTCGTCCCGCTTCTGGGATGCCGGGCAATATCGCCCCGGTGGGTCGCCGCCGAGCTTCGACAAACAGTTCGTGCGCGATCATCTGGAATCGCTGGACTGGGACAAGACCGCGCCCGGCCCGCGGCTGCCGCCCGCCGTCATCGAGGGCACCCGCGCACGCTACGCCGAGGCCCTCGCCCGACTCGCGTAGCAAGGCTCCGCGTCCGCAGGAGCGCGCTGGCGCGCGCTGGCGCAACGGCGGATCGAAGCCTTGCGCACGTGTGGACATGACGCCATCGCGCGCGAGCGCGCTCCTACAAAAGCGGCGCGATAGCTTGTGCTCGTGTAGGAGCGCGCTGGCGCGCGATGGCGCAATGGCGGATCGGAGCCTTGCGCACGTGCTGGCATGACGCCATCGCGCGCGAGCGCGCTCCTACAGGGGACGTGCGATTTTGCGTTTGCGCTGACGTTATCCACACGCGCGGGCACTCATGCTGGAACAACGCTTCGATCCGACGCGCTGACAGGAACACTCCACCATGACCGCAAGCCCAGGTTCCCCCGCCCGCTACGACGATCTCGTCGCGCTGTTCCTCAATTGCACCCTCAAGCCGAGCGGCGAGTCCTCGCATACCGAACGCCTGATGAAAGTCGCCGCGACGCTGATGGAAAATCAGGGTGTGACCGTGCGGATGCTGCGGCCCGTCGACTACGCCGTGGCTCCGGGTGTGCAGCCCGACATGACAAAGCACGGGTTCAAGGTGGACGACTGGCCGAAGCTGTCGAAAGAGGTCATGGCGGCCGACATACTCGTGATCGGAACACCGATCTGGCTCGGTGAGGAAAGTTCGGTCTGCCGGCGCGTGATCGAGCGGCTCTACAGCGAATCGGCGCGACTCAACCGGCAGGGCCAGTACATCTACTACGGTCGTACCGGTGGCTGCGTGGTCACCGGCAACGAAGACGGCATCAAGCACTGCTCGATGACCGTGCTCTACGCATTGCAGCACATTGGCTACGCGATACCACCGCAGGCCGACGCAGGCTGGATCGGCGAGGCCGGGCCCGGGCCGTCCTACGGTGACGAAGGATGCGGATACGACAACGAGTTCACCCAGCGCAACACGACGTTCATGGCCTGGAACCTGATGCATGTGGCGCGTCTGCTGAAGGATGCGGGCGGCTTTCCGGCGTGGGGCAACCAGCGTCGGGCATGGGACAAGGGCGAGCGTTTCGGCCATCCACAGCCGGACTTCGGCTGACCCGGCAAGGCACGCTCTTGCATTGCGCCATGGCGCGCTAGCGCGCTCCTGCAAGAGCAGAGTCGTACCCACGGTTCCGGTGTAGGAGCGCGCTCGCGCGCGATGGCGCGATGGCGCGATGCAGCGAAACGAACGCGAACGTGCAGGCCTGACGCGTCGTGTCCATTGGCGCACACTCGCGAAAATGCGGGGTCCGGGGTGGTGCGCTGTTCAACGCAGCGGGGCAAGCTCGATGCGCGCGCTGCGTGCAGCGTCCACGCCTTCCCGGGCCGCAAGCGTGCGGAAGTCCGCCTGACTGGCAACGTCGACCGATGCCACTGCCGCCTTTTCCGTACGCAAGGCGTCGGCCAGTGCCTCGCCGCGCGCGCGCGCCAACTCCGGATCACCCCCCGCGTAGCCGATCACGCGCACCGCGGGCGCACGCCAGCGCCTGAGCGCCCATGCCGCATTGCGCGCCCGCGCCAGCGCACGGGTGCCGAGTTCGGCACTGTCGTCGGCGAAACTGACGACCGGCAGCGCCTGCAGCGGCGGCACCACTTCGAGGGTGGGGTCAGACCCGTCGCTGGCGGACCCGTTTTCCAGTCGGCGGGCGGCTGTCAATGAAAGCCCACTGTCCGGTGCAAGCAGCAATCTCGTGGTCACGCCTTCGCGATTGGTCTCGAAAGTACCGAGCCCCCCAAGCACCCGCTCGCGCGCTGCCCACCGCGCGGCTTCGGCGATGACGCGATCGCTCTCCTTCTCCTGCTCTTTCTGGGCGGCGGACTGCAGCGCTTCGATGCTGCGTCTCAACTCGAACATGGTGGACTTCTCGCGCGCGAGTTCGGCCTCGTCGGACGTCAGCACCTCGCGGATCTGCACATCGACCTTGCGTCCAAGCTTCCTCTGCAGCGATTTCTCCAGCGCGGCCGGGAGCGCCACCACGTGGTGCGGTGTCAGCAGCACGGCATCGACCAGCACCGGATTGGTACTGGCGTCGACGCGCAGGGTCGTGATGCGGCCGGACGCCTGTTCAGCGGCTTCGTCCAGAGTTGAACGCACCGTGGCTTCGGCGAGTCCGCGGGCGGCAATGTTGCGCAGTGCGATGCCCAGTGGAATCGACAGCACCACAAAGACTCCGATGATAAGCGCTGCCTGCACCGCAGTCTGTTGCGGCGTGTCGCCTCGCCCGAAGCCGTACCAGCGAGCCATGGCGGTAACGGAGAGCGCGATCGCGAGCAGGTTCGTCATGAACAGGAATCCCGCGCCACCCGCGATATGCGCATTGCCCGTCGCAATTCCAAATCCCAGCACCGCCAGCGGCGGCATCAATGCGGTTGCGATGGCGACGCCGACGATGGTTTCGCCCTTGCGGGTGATGGTCGCGTAGGCACCTGCAAGGCCGGAGAATATCGCCACCATCAAGTCGAAGAGGGTGGGCTGTGTGCGCGCCAGGATCTCGGCCGTCGGGTCCTGGATCGGCGACACCGCGACGATGAGAACCGCCGTCACCAGGGACAATGCGACGCCGACGACCAGGGTCATCAGCGACGCGCGCAGCGTGCGATAGTCGAAGGTCGCCAGCGACATGCCCATCTCCACGATGGGGCCCATGAGCGGGGAGATCAGCATCGCGCCAATGATCACGGCCGCCGAGTTCTGCAGCAGTCCGAGCGTCGCGATGCCACACGACATCACGGTCATGAATGCGTAGCGCGGCCCGAGTGCGCCGGCATCGTCGACGTGCTCCAGCACCTCGATGCGCTCGACCTTGAGATTGGTGCGCCGCCACTGGCGCAGCCAGCGCAGGAACGTAACTGGGGTCAGCATTGTCGCGTTGGGGAATACATCTGGGAGCGCATACGCTCAGCTTCCGAAGTGGGGCAACAAGGGTCCCTGCAGCCACAGCCAGCGTGTCATCCATGCACTGACGAGGGAAGCAAGGATGGTAAGCGGCAAGCCGATCTTGAGGAAGTCGTTGAAGCGGTATTGTCCGGGACCGAGTATCAGCAGATTGCCGTGGTGACCGATCGGCGTGAGGAACGCGACCACCGCACCCAGCGCCGTGCACACGACGAAAGGCGTCGGCGGCAGGCCCAGCGACTGCGAAAGTCCAATGGCGATGGGTCCGAGCAGCACGATGGTCGCCGAGTCGGACAGGATCTGCGTCAACAAACCCGACAGCCCGAACAGCATCAGCAGCACGGCGAGCGGCGGCCAGTCGGAGACCACGTGCAGCAGACCGTGCGCGAGCAATGCGGCCGTGCCG
>JBBQNY010000213.1:0-4728 GCA_038330365.1 Lysobacterales bacterium
GTTCGCGTGATCCATGCCCCGGTGATGACGACCGTGCCGCTTGCCGCGATTCTCGGCATGCATGGCCTTCATCTCCTCGCGGGTCACTTGCCCGTCGTTGTTGGCATCGGCTCGCGAGATCCGTTCCATGCGCGCCGCCTCGAACTCCGCGACGCTGATGCGCCCGTCCTTGTTGGTATCGATGCGCGCCATGCGACGCTCCTGTCGCTGTGTGCGCTGCGCCTGGCGCCAGGCTTGCGTCTCGGCTGCCGTGATGAAGCCATCGCGATTCGCGTCGATGGCCGTGGCTCGATCGTGCATGCGGGTCTGCATATCAGCAACACTTACGGGAAATGCGCGTCGACCTTCGCCGGCCGCGGGCGGCTGCGCGACGGCGATGGCAAGCAGGCTGGCGCCGAGTGCGCCGGCGACCGCAAGCGCGACAAAATTGCGATTCAATTTCATGTGGGTTCCGTTGTGGCTGGAGAAAGAGGCCTCTGGGAACATAACGTCACCGGCCTCGCGCCGTTGACGCGGGCTCCGCCGCGAATGAACAGCAGATTCAGCCTGTCGGCGACGGGCACCTGCAAACACGGGATATCAGACTGGCTCCGCGCTTCTGCAGGGCAGCGCCGCATCACCCGCGATGAGAGCCGACGCCAGCGTCGGCTGCGCGCGACCGAATATTCTTCGCGGCACTTCGGCTCCCGTAGCGACGCCGGGATCAGCTCAGCAGCGGCTCGATCCGCGCTGTGCCCGGCGCGCTGGGCGCCGCATCCGGATGCGTGCGCGCGATCAGCAGATAGACGACGGGCACCACCAGCAGCGTGAACAGCGTGCCGATGGACATGCCGCCGACGATGATGCGGCCGATCTGGTTGCGCGCCTCGGCGCCTGCACCCGTGGCGATCGCAAGCGGCAGCGATCCCAGCACCATCGCGCCGGTTGTCATGAGAATCGGCCGCAGGCGCAACGCGGAAGCCTCGAGCACCGCGTCGAACTTCGACTTGCCGCGTTCCTGCAGCTGATTCGCGAACTCCACGATCAGGATGCCGTGTTTGGCGATTAGCCCGATCAGCGTGACGATGCCGATCTGGGAATAGATATTCCAGCTGCCACCGGTCAACTTGAGCAGCAGGAACGCACCGAACGCGGCCAGGGGAACCGCCAGCAGGATGATGAAAGGATCGATCCAACTCTCGAACTGCGCCGCCAGCACCAGGAAGATGAAAGCGAGCGCGAGGACCAGGATCACACCGAACTCGCTGGCCGATTCGCGAAACTCGCGGCTCTGTCCTGACAGGTCGTACTGAGCATCCGGAGCGACTTCATCGAGCGCGCCTTCCATCCACTCGATGGCCTGCGCCATGGAATAGCCGGGCGCCAGGCCGGCGCTCACGGTGGCCGAGCGCAGTTTGTTGAAGTGATTCAGCTCCTTGGCCGCGATTGTCTCCTTCACCGTGACGAAATTCGCCAGCGGCACCATCTGGCCTTCGTTGTTGCGCACATAGATGCTGGAGACATCGCCCGGCACCCGACGTTGCGCGTCCTCCACCTGCACGATCACGTCGTACTGCTCGGAGCCGCGCTTGAAGCGGGTGACGTTGCGCCCGCCCAGCAGTGTCTCGAGCGTGCGCCCGACCGCATCGACGGTCGTGCCCAGTGTCGCCACCTTGTCGCGGTCGACGTTGACGCGCAGTTCGGGCTTGTCGAGCTTGAGATCGGAATCGGGATTGCTGAGATCGGGATTGGCTGCCATCTTCGCGACCAGCCGGCCCACGATCATGCCGAGGTCTTCCCAACTGCCGGTGGTCTGCACCACAAAGCTCAAAGGCTGGCCAAAGCCCTGCTGGCCAAGGGGAGCGGGCAGCGTCGGGAACGCCATGATTCCCGGAATGCCCCCGAACAGACCTCCCAACTGGGCCTTGATATCCGCGGCGCTGCGCTCGCGCTTGGCCCAGTCGTTGAGTCGCACGAAGCCGATGGTCGAGTTGACCGACTGGAAACCAATGATCTGGAAGTAACGATCGACTTCGGGAATCTTCGCAAAGGCCGCTTCCATCTGCCGCGCGTAGCGATCGGTGTACTCGACGGTGGAGCCTTCCGGCGCGATGCCGAAGCCGATTACCAGGCCCTGGTCTTCCTGCGGAGCAAGCTCCTTGGGAAGTGCGAGGAAGAACGCGGCGGCACCGGCGTAGATTGCGAGCGCCGCCACCAGTACCACCCAGCGGGCCTTGAGTGCGCCTGCCAGCAGACTCCGATAGCTCCGGTCGAGCGCCCCGAGGGCGCGCTCGCCCCAGACGTAGAAGCGCCCGGGATTGTCTTCGTGCCGCAGCAGCCGCGCGGACATCATGGGAGAGAGCGTGAGCGCGGTGAAACCGGACACGATCACCGCGCCCGCGAGGGTCATCGCGAACTCCACGAACAGCTTGCCGGTGCGGCCGGTGGAGAAGGCGAGGGGCACGTATACGGCGGCGAGCGTCAGCGTCATCGCGATGATGGCGAAACCGATCTCCTTCGATCCTTTCAGCGCGGCCTCCATCGGCGGCATGCCTTCCTCGACATGCCGGTAGATGTTTTCCAGCATCACGATCGCGTCGTCCACGACCAGCCCGATGGCCAGCACCATCGCGAGCAGTGTCAGCGTGTTGATGGAGTAGCCGAACGCATACATCACCGCGAACGCACCGATCAGCGACACCGGAATCGTCACCAGTGGAATCAAGGTCGCGCGCCAGCTGCGCAGGAACAGGAAGATGACGATCACCACCAGCAGCAGCGCCTCGGCGATGGTGGTGTAGACCTCCTTGATGGATTTCTCGATGAAGACGGTGGAGTCGTGGGCGATTTCCACTTTCATGCCTTCGGGCAGCGTGCGCTGGATCTCCGGCAGGAGCTTCTTGAGTGCGTTGGAAATATCCAGTGGATTCGCCACCGCCTGCTTGACCACCGCGAGCGGTACCGCGGTGCGACCGTTGAAGCGGGCCCGGAAGCGGTTTTCCTGCGCTCCGAGCTCGACCCGCGCCACATCGCGCAACCGCACCAGATAACCGTTTTCGTCCTTGAGGATGACGGCGCCGAATTCCTCGGCGGTGTGAAGGTCGGTCTCCGACAGCACGGTGAATTCGCGATTGCTGCTCTCCACGCGGCCGGCGGGGATCTCGACGTTCTGTCGGCGCAGCGCGCCTTCCACATCCGCAGGCGTCAACTGGAACGAGGCCAGGCGCTGCGGATCGAGCCAGACGCGCATGGCGTAGGTGCTGGAGAAGACCTGCGCCTGCGCGACGCCGGGAATGGTCTGTACGCGGTCCTTGACCAGGCGCTCGGCATAGTCGGCAATCTCGACAGACTCGTGCCGGTCGGACGAGAACGCGAGATAGATAATGGGTTGCGCGTCTGCTTCCTGCTTCTGCACGATCGGCTCGTTGGCCTCTTCCGGCAGGAACTGGCGGGCACGGCTGACGCGATCGCGCACGTCGGACGCCGCCGCGTCGGCATCGCGATCGAGCCGGAAGCGCACCGTGACCTGGCTCGACTGCTCGCGCGACGTTGACTGGATGAAGTCGATGCCCTCGATGCCGGAAAGCGCGTCCTCGATGGGCTGGGTGATCTGCGATTCGATGACGCGCGCGTTGGCGCCGGGATACGAGGTGCTGACGTTCACGATCGGCACGTCGACATTGGGAATCAGCCGCACCGCGAGGCGCTGGTAGGCGATGACGCCGACCAGCAGCACCACGAGATTCACCACGGTCGCAAAAACCGGCCGGCGGATTGAAATGCTGGAAAGGATCACGGCTTCGAGTCGGCCCGGCCACTGGTGGCGGCTGCCTTGTTCTTGCCCTCGACCTCATCGGTACCACCCACCACCATGACGTCTGCGCCCTCGTGCATCATCGACTTCGCCTGGCCCGCCGTGATGACCTGGTCGCCCGCATTGAGTCCTGACACGATTTCAACTTCGCCCGGCAGGCGCAGGCCCGTACGCACTTCGATCTTTTTGGCCTTGCCTTTGACGACGGTATAGACAAAGCGCGTATCGCCCTGTTGCATCAGCGCCTGCTCGGGCATCAGCAGCGCACTGCGCGCCTCGCCCACACCGAGCGAGACCTGCGCGGAGAGGCCGGGTCGCAGATGGCGCTCGGCGTTGTCGATACGCGCACGCAGCCTCGCACTGCGACTGGTGGGATTGATGACGGGATCGATCGCAACCACTGCGCCGGAGAACGTGCGCCCGGGAAACGCATCCAGCGTGAGCGTGACCGTCTGGCCCACGGAGACCTGCGAGAGCTGCGTCTCCGGCAGCGAGAAATCGACTTCGATCGGATCCAGTCGGACCAGGTTCACCAGCGCCTGCCCGGCCGTGACGTACTCGCCGACCGAGACTTCGCGCAGACCGGTGTCACCGGCGAACGGCGCGCGGATGCGGGTCTTCGCCAGGCGAGTGGTGGCGGACGCGGCCCGCGCCTGCATGACGGCGACGTCGGCACGCAGCTTGTCGACCTCCGACTTTGATACCAGCGACTTTGCCCCGAGCTTGGCGGCGCGCCCGAGCGCGGTATCGCTCACGGCGAGATTGGCCTGGGCCTCGCGCAATTCGGCTTCGGCAATCGCGGAATCGAGCACGAACAGCACCTGGCCCTGGTCAACGCGTTCGCCTTCCTGGAATCCGGTGCGAAGGATGCGTCCGGCCACTTCCGGGCGCAGCGTCACCGATTCGTCGGCGCGCAGGCTGCCGACCGCCTGCAG
>JBBQNY010000214.1:0-4693 GCA_038330365.1 Lysobacterales bacterium
ATGCGGGCGATCCCGTCAAGCGGTTCCACGTCGGCGACGAACTCCACCTGCGCACGCAGTTGCCCGACGAAGCGCTGCCATTCCACCGGCTGCAGGCGCGGCGCCGGCAGTTTGGCGAAGCGCGCATAGTCGCGGATGAAAGCTTCGAGGTGACGCGCGCGCTCCTCGATCGTCGCCAGCGCATTCGGCAGGCGCTCGTACTGCTGGCGACGGAGCAACTCGCTGCTTGAGTGCGCAAGGGACGCGATGGGAGCCAGCGAATTGTTGAGCTCATGGCTGATGACGCGAATCACTTTTTTCCAGGTGTCCACTTCCTGACGCCGCAACTCGGCCGTCAGCTGCCGCAGCAGCAGCAGTTCGTGTCGACGGCCATTGAGCCGGAAATTGCGCCGCGACAGGTGGAAGATGTGCTCGTCGTCCTCAAAGCCCACCGTGAACATGCCGTCGCCACCCCGTGCGAGGGCCTCACGCAACGCGTCGTCTGCGTTCACGAGCAAAGCATCCAAGGCCCTGCCCTCGAGCTTGCGACCCTCGCCGAGCAGGCGGCGCGCGGCAAGATTGCCCAGCACGACGCGTTGTGCGGGATCGAGCAACACCATCGCCACCGGCGTGTTCTGCACGATGGTGTCGAGCAAAAGCTCGCGCTGCACCAGCGCGATGCGCTGGTCGCGCAGCGTCTCGCCGAGTGCACGATGGCTTGCGACCAGTTCCCCGAGCGCGCCGCTGCCCTCCCAGGAAACACCGAAGCTGAAGTCGCCGTCACGGTACGTGGCGACGCTGCCCGCCAGCGCGCGGAACAGCGAATGCATCGGCGCGAGCATGCGATGCACCTGGTAGGTGAGCGGCGGAATCAGGATCAGGGTCGCGACGGCCACCGCCGCCCAGGGATGCAGCCAGCGCTGCAGGAACAGCGCCAGCGCGCCGCCGACACAGAGATAGATTGTCGCCAGCGCCGCGAAGATGACGGTCAGCGGAATCCGTTGGCGCCAGCGCATGGCGGGGCTAACGCTTGATGCCGTAGCGGTCCAGACGCCGATACAGAGCCTGGCGCGACAGGCCGAGCTCGGCTGCCGCCTGTGCGAGCACGCCCTCGCTGCGTTCGAGTGCCGCTTCGATGGCAGCACGATCCGGTTCTTCGCTTCCGTCAGGCGTCGTCGGCGCGACACCTGCGAGATCGAGATCGCTGGCCACGATCTTCCGCGCGCCGGCCAACAGTGCCGCACGCTGGATGGCATTGCGCAATTCGCGCACGTTGCCGGGCCAACTGTGGCGCAGCAGCGCGCGCTCGGCGTCGTCGGCCAGCACTGACTGTGACGGCAGAAAGTGTCGCGCAAGCGGCAGGATGTCCCGCGGGCGCTGCGACAGCGGCACGAGGCGGATCTGCACCCCGTTGAGGCGGTAGAACAGATCCTCGCGGAATTTTCCTTCCCGGATCAGATGTGCGAGATCGGCGTTGGTCGCGCTGATAATGCGCACCGTGACGCTGCGCTCGCGATTGCCACCAAGCCGCTGGAAGCGCCCGGTTTCAAGCACACGCAGCAGCTTGACCTGGCCCGCGAGCGGCAACGTGCCGATCTCGTCCAGGAACAGTGTGCCGCCATCAGCCGCCTCGAACTTGCCCGCACGCGGCTTCGCGGCACCGGTGTAGGCGCCCGCCTCGGCTCCGAAGAGTTCCGCCTCGATCAGCTCGGCCGGCAGTGCGCCGCAATTGAGCGCGACGAACGGACCGCTGCGCACTTTGGAGTTCGCGTGCACGATCTCCGCAAATTTTTCCTTGCCGACGCCGTTCGGGCCGGTGATGAGAACGGGAATCTCGGAAGGCGCGACCTGGCAGGCAAGCGACAACGCGTTCTCGGTCGCCCCATCGGCGTAGATAACGCCGCATAGTTCGTGCTCGCGCGCGAGCGCCGCGCGCCGCTGCTTCTCGCCGCGTGCGTGCTGCGCCAGCGACTGCCGCGTCTCGGCGAGTTCCAGCAGGTTGTTGACCGTGACAAGCAGTTTGCGGTCGTCCCAGGGCTTGCCGAGATAGTCGGCCGCTCCGGCCTTGACCAGGTCGACGGCGGATTCCAGGTGCGTCCACGCCGTCAGCAGGATCACCGGCAAGTCGGCATGGCGCTCACGGATGGCATGGAACAGGGCCACGCCCTCGTCGCCCGACGTGGTGTCGGCGTCGAAGTTCATGTCCTGGATGACGAGATCGATCCCGCCCCGCTCCAGTCGCATGAGGCCGTCGCGCGGGGAACCCTTCACTTCGGTGTCGATGTCGTGCAGCGAGAACAGCACCTCCAGCGCGATGCCGACCGCGGGGTTGTCATCGATGACCAGGATCCGGGGCATGGTCGGCTTGCTCAGCAGCGCGCGCGTTGCGCAGCGCGCAGGCCCGACGTCGCCGACGCGTTGATCCACGTCGACTGCCTCCCGGTCCGCTCCCATCGCGATGCAATGCGCCGAATCAACACGTCTTCCTCCACGACTTTCGCGTCACACGCTGCGCGTTGCCAGCGCGGGCGGCACCGCCGCGGCACGCCGTGCGGGACCATATACCGCAATCTGCCCCAGCAGCCAGAGCGCCACTGCACCGACCGGCAGGTACACCAGTGGCAGCCGCCCCAGCTCGTAGCGGGACATCAGCAGCTGGTTGATGCCGTAGGCCAGCACCATCCCGAGCAGGATGCCGATGGTGGCCAGAAGCAGGTTCTCGGTCTGGAAGTAGCGCAGGATCTGCGAACGGGTGGCGCCCAGGGCGCGGCGGACGCCGATCTGCTTGGTCCGCTGCTGCACCCAGAAGCTCGCCAGTCCGACGATGCCGAGCGCGGTCACAATCAACAGCGCCACGATCACGAATACGAGCAGCCACGCCATCGAGCGATCCTGCCGATAGTGCTTCGCGATGACATCGGTGAAGGTCTGCTTGCGCATCAGGATCCGTCTCGAACTGACGCCTTCCAGGGCGGCGACTCCCGCCTTGAGCACTTCCTCGCGTCGATCCTCGCTCGTGCGCAGAACATACGGCCCCGGTGCGCCGGCGACTGGCAGGATGAAGGAGTACTGGCTGGCGCCCGGACCTTCCTGGTCGTTGGGACGGATCAGTTTGTCGACGACGCCGACGATGCGGGTGGCGTCATCGCCCCAGCTGTAGATGGACTTGCCGAGCGCAGACTCGCCCGGAAAAAGTTTCTCCGCCAGCGCGCGCGTCACGATGGCGGACGCAAATGAAGTTTCGACGCCCGGTTCGTTCAATTTCCCCCAGGACAATATTTCTTCGGCGGTGAAGTTGCGACCGGCGACCAGCTTGAGTCCGAACGCCTCCAGGAAGGCCGTGTCACCCATGTAGACGGACGCGTTCACGGTGGGGTTTTGCTGTTCCTTGACGAGATTGATCGAACTGTTCCATGAGGAATTGTTGAACGGGATCTGGTTGGTACGCGTTGCAGCCACGACACCCGGGATGGCACGCAATGCCGCCATGTCGCGCTGCGCCAGCGCGTCGGGATTGTCGTCGCGACCGATGCCGGCCATTTCAATCTCGACGATCTCGTTGTCGGTCATTCCGGTGGGGCGGTCCATGCGCTCGAGTCGGCTGGCGATGAGAAACACCGCATTGCACACGATGGCGCACGAAAGCGCGATCTCGAGCACGATCAAGGTGGCCGCCGTCTTGTGGCGCAGCAGGGTGGAGAGAATGGGGCGGATGTCCATGGCGGATCCTCTATGGCCGGGTTTCATTGCGATTTGAGCTGGACGGCAGGCGTGATCTGGCAGGCTCGCCACGCGGGCAACAGTCCCGCGAGCAGACTGGCAACGATGGCCAGCACGAACGTGGTGGCGAGCATGACGCCGTCGAGTGAGGCAAGCGCCGCGTAATCCGCCGGCTGCTGCCGCACCGCCCAAAGGCCGGCCCATGCCAGACCCAGCCCGATGACGCCGCCGGCGAGACCGATCATGCCGGCCTCGACCAGGCACTGCTGGAAGATCTGCCAGCGCGAGGCACCCAGTGCACGCCGAACTCCGAGTTCGCTGCTGCGGCGGAGAAACTTGGCGAGCAGCAGGCCGACGGTGTTGAGCAGGCACACCACCAGAAACGCGAGCGCGAGCCACAGCTGCAGGCGTACATCGCCCGGAACGATGTTGTTCTTGTCGAGCCAGGTCATGACGTCCGACAGCGCGACATGGGTCGGCCGCTGGAAGCGACCCGCCGTGTGCTGCTGGTCCGAGTAGTTGCGCAGGTACTGCCGGTATGCGTCGGCTTTTTCCACGGTGCCAAGTTCGACCCAGTACTGCAGCCAGGCGCAGGGAGCGTTCACGCCCCGGTTGCCCTCGGGATCATCGGCGACCTTGCGCGAGTCGTCCCAGCAGTTCATGTTGCCCTGCGCGCCGAAGTCGAGTGCGCGCGAGGTCTGGAACGGCACGTAGACCTGTTCCGCGCCGCTGAAGCGGTCGTTGGTTACGTCAAAAAATCGAGGCCGGGGCGCCCAGTCGTCGATCACGCCGATCACGCGGAATTCGTGTTGTGAAAGCCGGATCGACTTGCCCACGCTGTCGACCGTCCCGAACAGCTTCTCGCTGAGATCGCGGGTGATCACGGCGACGCGGGCACGCGCCTCGTCGTCCGCGCCGCTCCAGCCACGGCCGTGCAGAAAAGGCACGTCGAACATCGCAAAGAAATCCGCGCTGGTGAAGCGTGCTTCCATGC
>JBBQNY010000215.1:0-4629 GCA_038330365.1 Lysobacterales bacterium
ATCATCATCACTATCTACTAATTAAAACCTGATAGAGCGAGCCAGCATGCGTTTCACCGTGCAACGCGAGGTCCTCCTCAAGCCCCTCAGCCAGGTCGCCGGCGTGGTCGAGCGCAAGCAGACCCTGCCCGTCCTCGGCAACCTGCTGGTCGTGGTCGATGCCGAAGGGGTTTCCTTCACCGGCACCGATCTCGAAGTCGAAATGGTGTCGCGCACTGCGGCGGACCATCTCGAGGCGGGAGAGATCACCATCCCGGCGCGAAAGTTGTTCGACATCTGCCGCGCTCTTCCGGACGGCAGCCGAATCGAGTTCAAGCGCGGCGCCGGGGACAAGGTCACGATGAGCGCGGGCCGGTCCCGCTTTACGCTGGCGACCCTGCCTGCCGTTGATTTTCCGCAGGTGGACAATTTCGACCTCATCGAAAAGGTCAGTCTGGCCGAGGCGACACTCAAGGAATTGATCGACCGCACCTCGTTTGCGATGGCCAACCAGGACGTGCGGTACTACCTCAACGGCACCCTGCTCGACCTGCGCGAGAATTCGCTGCGCTGCGTGGCGACCGACGGACATCGTCTCGCGATCTGTGAGACAGACGTCCCGGGGGTCCAGCAGAACGTCCGGCAGATCATCATCCCACGCAAGGGCGTGCTCGAATTGCAGCGCCTCCTCGACAATGGAGATGGCCTGGTCGATGTGGAGTTCGGCCGCGCGCATCTACGTGTCCGGCGCGGCGACTTCGTCTTCACCACGAAGCTCATCGACGGCAAGTTCCCGGACTATGAAGCCGTGGTGCCGATCGCCGCCGACAAGCAGATCAACCTTGGCCGAGAGGATTTTCGTGCTGCACTGCAGCGCGCTTCCATCCTGTCGAACGAAAAATACCGCGGCGTCAAGCTCGAAGTGTCGCCTGGCCGGCTGCAGATCGTGGCGCACAACCCCGAGCAGGAAGAGGCCAGCGAAGACCTCGAGGCCGAGACGCGCGTCGACGGGTTGGCAGTGGGGTTCAATGTCAACTATCTGCTAGATGCGCTTGGCGCACTGCGGGGCGAGAGGGTCGTGCTGAGCGTGCGCGACGGCAATTCCAGTTGCCTGCTGCGCGACGCGGATCTGGAACGATCACGTCACGTCATCATGCCGTTGCGCCTCTGACTCCAGCGTGCGAGTGAGCCCGCGGCGCGGTTGTCGCGCCCGCGGGTTGATATTCCGCCATGAGACTTGAATCGCTCGCCCTCGAAAACTGCCGGCGATTCCCGGCCCTTGCCCTCGAGTTCGGCCCCGGCTTCAACCTGATCCACGGCCCCAACGGCGCAGGCAAGACGACCCTGCTCGAAGCGGCGTTCGTCCTGAGCTACGGTCGGTCGTTCCGTCGTGGCAGCAGCAAGGCGCTGCAGCGCGACGGTGGCGGACCGTTGCGCATCGTGGGCCGGCTGCGTCGCGCAGGAGGCCAGGCATCCTTGCTGGGGCTTGAGCGTCGCGACGACGGTTGGACAGCCCGCGTGGACGGGCGCGCCGCCGCAAATCTCAATGAGCTGCTTCTGAAGTGCGCGGTCTGCTGCTTCGAGCCGGGCTCTCACGAGCTCATTGCGGGCACGGCGGAGCTGCGCCGGGCCTTCATGGATTGGGGCGTGTTCCACGTGGAACCGGCGTTCCTCGAGGAGTGGCGCCGTTACAGCCGATCCCTGAAACACGCCAACTTGCTCATGCGGCAAAACGCCCCGCCGGGCGAACTCGCTCCGTGGTTTTTGGCGATGGAAAGGGCTGCCGGGCCGCTCACCCACCATCGGGAAAGCTATTTGCATGCCTGGCGCGGCCATTTCCAGGAGGAAGCCCTGCGGTTGCTGCCGGAGCTGGGTCCCGCGGACATCGGTTTCGAAGCGGGCTGGGACGCCAATCGCCCACTGGCGCAGGTACTCACGGAACTGGCCGACCGGGATCGGCGCCGGGGTCATGTCTCGCGGGGACCGCATCGCGCAGACTGGCTTCCAAGCTTTCGAGAACTCCCCCGTCGCGACCAGCTGTCCCGTGGGCAGGAAAAGCTGGTGGCGCTATCGGCAGTCCTCGCGCAAGCCGCGCTTTACGCCGAAAGCCACGGAGAATGGCCGATCCTGCTGTTTGACGATCTGCCCTCCGAGCTGGACTTGCCACACCAGCAACGGTTGCTGGCGCGACTGGCGGAATTGCCCGCGCAGGTCCTGATCACGGCTACCGAGACCAACACTGCACTCAAGTCACTGGCCGAAGCGCGCGTGTTCCACGTGGAACACGGGCTCTGCCAGAACGCGGCCGGATAGCCGCAACTGCTACAATTGAACGCTTTTTCCGGGCGGCCCGCGCCGGGTTTCAACAGGACAGCGAATGACCGAACCGACCTACGACTCCAGCAACATCAAAGTGCTGAAGGGCCTCGACGCCGTCCGCAAGCGGCCCGGCATGTACATCGGCGACACGGATGACGGGACAGGTCTTCATCACCTTGTGTTCGAAACCGTCGACAACGCGGTGGATGAAGCGCTTGCCGGCTTCTGCGACACCATCACCGTCACCATCCATGGTGAGGGCACGGTGTCCGTGCAGGACAACGGGCGTGGCATACCGGTAGACGTCCACCCCGAGGAAGGACGCTCGGCGGCCGAGGTCATCATGACCGTGCTGCATGCCGGCGGAAAGTTCGACGACAACTCCTACAAGGTTTCCGGCGGCTTGCACGGCGTGGGAATCTCCGTGGTCAATGCGTTGTCCGCGCACCTCTGGCTTGACATCTGGCGCGACGGCTCGCATTACCAGCAGGAGTATCGCCACGGGGAGCCGCTCTATCCGCTCAAACAGCTCGGAACCTCGGAACTTCGCGGCACGCGCGTGCGGTTCCTGCCGAGCCCCCAAACTTTCTCCGATGTCGAATTCCACTACGACATTCTCGCCAAGCGGCTCCGCGAACTCGCCTTCCTCAATTCAGGGGTCACGATTACGCTGGTAGACGAACGTGGAGAAGGGCAGCAGGACGTGTTCAGGTACGAGGGCGGAATTCGCTCCTTCGTTGAGCACCTGGCCCAGCTTCGTACGCCATTACACCCTCATGTTGCCAGCTTCTCCGGCGAACAGGACGGTATCGTCGTCGAAGTAGCGATGCAATGGACTGACGCCTACGATGAACGGATGTTCGTATTCACGAACAATATCCCGCAACGTGACGGGGGTTCCCACCTCACTGGTTTCCGCGCAGCGCTGACCCGGGTGCTCGGGCAATACATAGAACAGTCCGGCATCGGCAAGAACGCCAAGGTCGGCCTGTCGGGCGATGACATGCGCGAAGGTCTCATCGCGGTGTTGTCCGTCAAGGTGCCCGATCCGAAATTCTCCTCGCAGACCAAGGACAAGCTGGTCTCTTCGGAAGTCAAACCCGTGGTCGAAGGCGTGGTGGCGATGCGCCTGCAGGAATTCCTCCAGGAACATCCGGCGGAAGCGCGCGCGATCTGCGAGAAAGTGGTCGACGCCGCGCGCGCACGCGACGCCGCACGCAAGGCCCGCGAACTCACGCGCCGCAAGGGTGCGCTCGACATCGCGGGCTTGCCCGGCAAGCTGGCGGACTGCCAGGAAAAGGATCCTGCGAAGTCGGAGCTGTTTCTGGTCGAGGGCGATTCCGCCGGGGGTTCCGCCAAACAGGGCCGCAACCGCAAGTCGCAGGCGATCCTGCCGCTCAAGGGCAAGATCCTCAACGTCGAGAAGGCGCGCTTCGACCGGATGCTCGCCTCCGCCGAAGTCGGCACGCTGATCACCGCGCTGGGTTGCGGCATCGGCAAGGACGAGTTCAATGTCGACAAGCTTCGTTACCACACCATCATCATCATGACGGATGCGGATGTCGACGGCTCGCACATCCGCACCCTGCTGCTGACGTTTTTCTACCGGCAGATGCCGGTGCTCATAGAGCGCGGCCACATCTACATCGGACTGCCTCCGCTCTACAAGATCAAACAAGGCAAGCAGGAGCTGTACCTCAAGGATGATGCCGCACTGGCCGCTTACCTCATCAACAACGCGGTGGACGAGGCGGAGCTTCGATACGCACCGGAAGTACCGCCGCTTCGCGGCGTCGGACTCGAGCAGTTGCTGGTGGAGTACCAGCTGGCCCTCGATCAGATCGCGCGTCTGTCGCATCGATACGATCCGGGAATACTGCGCGCTCTGCTGGACGTGCCGCGACTCGACTCAGCCATCATCGATGACGGCGCCGGGCTGGACGCCTGGGTCGCGCAACTCCGGGAAATAATCGGCCGCAACGCGCGATCCGGCGCATCGAGATATACCCTGGACTGGGTAGCCTCTGCCGAGGACAGACCCGCCGCCCTGCGCATCGGCAAGATCCAGCACGGCCTGACCAGCGAGCAGCGCATTCCGTCGACATTCTTCGCCGGCAACGAGTACGCACCCATCGGTACGCTGGCGAAGACCCTGGATGGCTTGTTCCAGCCTGGCGCATCGATCGTGCGCGGCAATCGCAGCCAGCCCATCGATGACATGCATCAGGCACACACTTGGCTCATGGACGAAGCCAAGCGCGGGCGTGCGATCCAACGCTTCAAGGGGCTCGGCGAAATGAATCCGGAACAACTGTGGGAGACCACGGTGAA
>JBBQNY010000216.1:0-4621 GCA_038330365.1 Lysobacterales bacterium
TCCAGGGTGGCGATGGCCACGCACGGTTGCCCTGCCGACGACAGCCATGACAACTCGTACGCGGTCCAGCGGTCCGAACCCGTGAACGGCAGTGCCCCACCGGGCGCCAGTCCCAGTGCCGCGCGGCCGGCACTGCGTGGAACCGCGAACAACTGCGCAGCATCGGCACCGTCGCGGGCAGTCCGGGGTTTGCCGAGCGCGGAGCGCGACAGCAGTTCCTGATGCGTCGCGTCCGTCATGGCCGGTCCGGTTGCCTGCGGTCGCGGGTGCAGCGCGCAGCGAAGTGCCTGCTCGGAGGCGCTTCGCTGCAGGGTCACCCGGCTCGCGTCAGCGGACTTCGAATTCGCTCTGGCCAGCCGGCTGACCATCGATCATGACCTCAACCTTGTAGCGACCGGCGGGGAAGCCATCGGGCTTGCTGATGTTGAAGGTCGTGACCGCCGGACCAGTCGGTGCGATGGCCTGGCTGGCTTCGTTCACCAGCTGACCGTCCTGGAACGTCCACTTGGCGCCGACATTGACGCTGGGCGCGCTGCCGTCGCTCGAAACCGCGGCGTAAATGGTGTCCGACGGGCTGAAGGTCATGGTCGACGCCGAGATGCGGTTGTCGGGTCCGATGGCGGAACCCAGATCGATGGAGCGCACGGCAAAGGTCGAGGCTGCCGAGGGGTCCATCGGCACCGGCATCTGGGACGCCGGATCGTTCGGCATGATCTGCGGGCTGGTCGCGGCGGGATTCACCGGCTCCGGCGTCGCCATCTCGGTGGACTCATCCTTCTTCTTGCAGCCCACCACGGCGATGGCCGCGGCAAGAGCGAGGGTCAACAGGCGCACGTTGTTCATGGTGTTTCTCCTGGAAAATCGGGGTTCTTGGATTAGAGTTGCGGAACGCGCAGCACCTGACCTGGATGGATCAGGTCTGCGTCTTCAATCTGGTCGCGATTGGCCTCGAACAACTTCGGCCACGCCGAGGCCTTGCCGTACAGCCGTTTGGCAATCTTCGACAGGCTGTCGCCGCGGAGAACCGTATAGGTGGAAGGCAGTGCCCGTGGCGCACTGGTCACGACGCCGGCCGCAACATTGCCGAAAGCCGGGCGCCGGGCCGAAGCCGGCGCGGTGCTTGTGCTGCCTGCGCGCACGTTGCCGAAAGCAGGTCGCGGCGCGCCGATGGCGCTCTTGGCGACGGCGGGCGTTCCCAGCGAGGTGCTGGGCTTGAGCGAGATCGAACCGGGCTTGCGTGGCGTGACCGACATGGCAATCCTCATGCAGTGATGCAGCCACAGTCGATAGAAGCAAGCATCGCGACCGCGGCGGAGAAAGCACGGTAGAGCACGCCGCAGCGCAGGGGAAGCGAGAACGCGGACCCGACGCGATCCGGTTCAACGGCAATTCATGGCGGCGGAGAAAAAGCGGAGACGACCGCGTTGCAGAGCGCCCCTACGGCGTCGCAGGCGCGGGGTCTGTCCCGGCACCGCCCAGGAAATCGAGGCTGGCGCCGAGCAGCGCGCGCAGGCCAAGATCGAGCGCCGACTCGTCGACGAAGAAGGCCGGCGAATGGTTGCTGGGCGCGGTCGCGGGATCCTGTCCCGGTGGCGTCGCCCCCACGAAGAAGAAGAACCCCGGAACCTGCTGCGCGTACAGGGCGAAATCCTCCGCACCCATCGTCAAGGGCATCTCCAGCACCTTGTCGGCGCCGGCGACGCGCTGGAGACTCGGCAGCATGCGCGCCGTCAGATCAGGGTCGTTGGCCGTAACCGGGTTGCCATCGTCCGCCGGAATGCGCGCCTCGATCCTCGCGCCGTGCGTCGCCGCCACGTTGGTGGCTACGCGCGTCAGATCCGCGAAGATGGCGCGTCGAACGTCCTCATCGAAAGTGCGGATGGTGCCGACGAGTTCGACCCGATCAGGAATGATGTTGTAACGCACGCCGCCCTTGACCACGCCGAAGCTGACCACGGCGGGCAGGCGGCTGATGTCCGTTCGGCGGCTCACGATGTGTTGCGCACTGCCGATGATCTCGGCCGCGGCCACCACGGGATCGATGCCGCCCCAGGGCCGCGAGCCGTGCGTCTGACGGCCCAGCACATTGATGACAAAGCGGTCCGACGCCGCCATGGTCGGACCACTGCGATAACCGATGGTGCCGGCGGTGAGGGTTGAGAAGACGTGCAGACCCATGACCGCATCGGGTTTGAAATCGCGGAACGCGCCTTCCTTGAGCATGAGGCTGGCGCCACCTTCCTCGCCTTCGGGTGGACCTTCCTCGGCGGGCTGAAACAGGAACAGCACCGAACCGGGCAACTCGCTGCGGCGCGCGGCAAGTGCCTCTGCGACGCCCATGAGGATCGCGGTGTGCGTGTCGTGTCCGCAGGCGTGCATGACACCGACTTCCTCGCCGTTGTATTGCGTCTTCACTTTCGACGCGAAGGGCAAGTCGACCGTCTCGGTGACCGGCAGCGCGTCCATGTCGGCTCGCAACGCGAGTTTCGGGCCAGGCCGGCCGCCGCGCAGCACCGCGGTGACGCCGGTATGCGCTATGCCCGTGCGAATGTCTTCGAGCCCGAGGGCTTTGAGATGGGCAGCGACCTTGGCGGCGGTGCGCGTTTCGCGATTGCCGAGTTCGGGATGCTCGTGGATGTCGCGGCGCCACGCGAGCACCTTCGGCTGCAACGACTTCGCCGCCGCGTCGACGACAACCATGTTGTTGGCCGCCGCCGACACTGCAACTTGTGCGTGCGCTGAACTGGCGGCCAGCACCGGCAACGCACAGGCCGCCGCCAGCGCCACGGACTTCAGCCAATGTGTGTTCGACATGTGAGCGCTCCAATCCGGCAAGGTGGGGAGCTTAGCGCGCGTCGTGACGCTGCCAGAGCACCGCGCGCCCTCAGCGGCGCGGCGCAGCCGATCTCGCGTTCCGGCGATCGCGAGTCGGCTACTGGCAGTCGAACAATGTGGGCCGCTCAAACACGACGGCTTGGGCGCCGCCGCCGAGCGGCACGGTAGTCCTGGATCCCGTGGGCGTCATCAACACGAAACGTCCGTCAAAGCTGGTCTCGTTGCCGACCAGCTCGTTGCCGAGTGAATCGGGGACGGTCAGTCCCAGTGCCGCCAGCAGCGCGGCGCGCGCGTCGAAACGCGTGGTCACCTGCCGCATCTGGCCCGTCTGGATATCAAATCGGTACAGCTCATTGCTGAGGTCCGCATTGCGGCCCACAAGGTCCTGTTCCGCGTGAAAATAGATGTAGCGCTCGTTGGGCGTCATGAATGCGAGACCCGGCGACAGGTTATTGCCGGTGGCAGGCAAAGGCGTGCTGGTGACCTGGGTAATTCCGATGCCCGGCTGGGCTACATAGATTTCGCCGTTCTGTTCGGGATTTCCCGGGGTTGCGAGAAATGGCACCGTGCGGTCGAGCGCAACGAGCGAGCCGGTCGCGCCCAGCTCGCGCACGAAGAGCAGACTGCTTGCGCTCCCGACGCGTGGCCGGGAAATGTCGGGATTGGCCACCTGGATCAGCTGATTGGACGGCGCGTCGTACACGTAGGCAAGCTCGCGCAGACGATAGGCGTTGTTCGGCAGCGACAGCACTGCGGTACCCGTATTGGGGCCGGTCAACACCGTGGGGCTGCTGAAACTCACGCGGTTGCCATCGCCCGACATCGCAACAAGGCCACTGCTCCCGACTGGCAAAGCCTGGGTCAAGCCAGCAAGACTGCTGATGCGATTCACCAGATCGAATGAGGTCTGCTGCGCGATATCGACAAAGTTCAACCCCCCATCAACAAGGGAGCCGGAGCTGTCGTACGCCAGTTCCACCAACACCATGCGGTTGCCGTCGTATGAAGCCGCCTCGAAGTGACCGCTCCACGTCAGGCCCGCCGCTTCACTGGCGGTTCGGAACGGCGTACGCAACGGCATCAGGCCGCCGGTTGCGGCGTTCGACAGGACGATCTCGCCGCCGCGTGCGGGCACGCTGCCGCCCGGCGCGAAGAACGTGGCAGCGTTCAGTTGCGATCCCGCATAGCTGAAACTTGCGTTGTCGTTGGTCACCAACCACGCACGGTTGCCGGAGAGCGCGTACACGTCATCCCAGCCCTGCAGACTGTTCGCGGTCAGCGCGCGCGTTGTACCTGTGGTGCGGTCGTAGGCACCGATCTCGAGAATGCCCTCGCAGGGAAAACCGCGCGTCGCGCAGCGTGGATCCACACGCGTGGCGTCCAGGGTCCCGACGAACAGGAAATTGCCGTCGCTGGAAAGCTCGCGGGTGTTGATCCGCACGATCTCGGGCAGCGGCACGACGGCGCAGGCGCTGGCGTCGGGTACGACCGGCGGAATCACGACCGTGGCGGCGGTCAGCGTGGTCAGTACCGCCGAGCCTGCGACCGGGGAGATGCCCGTCGCCAGAATGTTGTAGTCGTCATTGCGGATGATCGATCCGTTCACGCCCATGACGCGTACCGTGAGGGTCAGCGTGCGATCGCCCGAGTTGGCCGGTACAGCACCGATGTTCCAGGTGACGATATCGCCGGCCAGCGTGCCGCCGTCGCTGGCGGAGACGAAGGTCGAACCCATCGGCAGACGATCGCGCACGACCACGCCGGTGGCGGCCGCGCCGGCGTTGGC
>JBBQNY010000217.1:0-4580 GCA_038330365.1 Lysobacterales bacterium
GCTGGTTTTGTTGGGTGTTGGCGCGCTTTGGGGGCTTGGTTATTTGGCGCGGTTGGGAATGGACTTGCATGCCCCCAGCGCGCGCCAGCGCGCTCCTACAGGAGCGCGGCTGCGCGTGATGGAGGAACGCGGTGCGTGGACCGCGCGGCGGCGCGAGATGGAGGAACGCGGTGCGGGGAACGCGCGGCGGCGCATGATGGAGGAACGCGGTGCGGGGAGCGCGCGGCCGCGCGCGATGGCGGAACGCGGTGCGGGGAACACGCGGCGGCGCGCGATGGAGGAACGCGGTGCGAGGAACGCGCGGCGGCGCGTGGTGGAGGATCGCGGCGCGGGTAACGCGGCGCGGTGCGAGGTTCAGGCGAATCGCAGTTCCGCCACGGTGCCCCGGGCATCGGCGCGCGGCTCGAGGCTCACGCTCCAGCCGTAGAGGGCGCAGAGACGACGCACGATCGCAAGCCCGATGCCCGATCCCGGCGCGTTCACGTCATGTGCGCGGTAGCCACGCTCGAACAGACGCTGCGCCTCTGCCGCGTTGATCCCGGGACCGCTGTCCACCACGGTGAGGCGGTCGGCGTGCACGGTGATCGAAACGTCGCCCTCTCGCGTGTACTTGAATGCATTGCCGATGAGATTGGTGAATGCCACCGCCAGCACCGCAGCGGGTGCCACCACTGCCGGCTGCGCGCGCTTGTCGAGTTTCACTTCGATCGGTTTGTTGCCGATCTGGTTGCGACAGGCGTCAATTACCTGCTCGACAATGCCCACGACATCGCTGCTCTCGCCTTCGTTCGGCCCCTGGCGTTCGCCCCGCGAGAGCAGCAGCAGGGCATTGGTGAGTTCCGTGGACTGTCGCACCGCACGCTCGATCCGTAGCAGTCGCTCGCGTGTGCGTGCACTGACATCGGTCTGCGTCAGCAGCAGCTCCACCGCGCCGTGGATGACGGCCAGCGGCGTACGCAATTCATGGCTGACGTCGGCGTTGAACTCGCGATCGCGCTCGACCACGGATGTCAGGCGACCGGCGTAGTCGTCCAGCGCGGCCGCGAGTTCTCCCACTTCGTCCGCCGCGAAGTGCGGCGCCAGGACGTCGTGCCTGCCGCTCCGCGCGAAGCCACGCACCCGTTCAACGAGATCGAGCACGGGAGATATGACGCGGCGGGACGACCAGATGCCGAGCAGCAGGCTGAGCAGCGCAAACACGCCGACCGTCAGCACCAGCGCCACCACGAGCTGCCGGTTGCTCAGCGTTTCCTGCGTGTAGTCGTATTCGACATAGCCGCGGATGTCGGGCGTTCGCTGCACCGCAAGTTTGTAATAACGACGGCCGTCGACGCCTTCCTCGACCTGGTCGTATACGCCGGTCTCGAGCTTCTGGCGATCGAAGGGGATATTGGCGAACTTGGTCGCGCCGTAAACGTCGGCGAAGATCTGCTTGGAGAACGCGAAACGGGCAGACTCGTCGGGATTCGCGCGCTTGAAGTCGACAAAGTTCGCGACCTCGCGCTGCAAAGTGTTGTTGATCAGTTGCTCCTCCAGACGGTTCCGGAGCAACAGCACTGCGATCGCGAACAGCGCCGTCAGCAGCGTTCCCAGCAACAGGAACGAGATGACGATGCGGCTGCGTAACCTACGTCGGTACCGCATCCGGATCGGAGAGGCAGTAGCCGATGCCGTGGCGGGTGTGGATGAGGGGCTTGTCGAAGGGTTTGTCGATCGCCTGCCTCAGCCCGTGAATGTGCACGCGCAGACTGTCGGAGTCGGGAAGTTCCTCGCCCCAGACGCGCATTTCAAGCTCGCGACGCGTCACCACCGAGGGTGAGGACTCCATCAGGCACTGCAGCAACTTGAGGCCCGTGGGATTGAGTTGCAGTTGCTTGCCTTCGCGCGAAACGGTCAGAGTGTCGAGGTTGTACTCGAGCTCGCCGACGGCGAGCAGCCGAGTTTTCGGGCCCTTGCCGCGGCGGCCGAGCACCTGCACGCGCGCCAGCAGCTCCTGCAGCGCGAATGGCTTGACCAGGTAGTCGTCGGCTCCGCTCTCGAAGCCGGTGAGCTTCTGCTCGAGCGAGTCCCTGGCCGTCAGCATCAGCACCGGCGTCTGTTTACGGGCGTCTTCGCGCAGCTTGCGCGCCACCTCCAGGCCGTCCATGCCGGGCAGGTTCAGATCCAGCACGATCACGTCGAAGTCTTCCACCACGGCCAGATGCAGCCCGGTGATCCCGTCGCCCGCGAAATCCACCACGAATCCCTGGTCGACGAGGAAGTCACCGATGTTGGCGGCGATGTCCGAATTGTCCTCGATGACGAGAACACGCATGGAGGGTTGGGCGGTCTGGGCTGTCATGGGTCTCGCGAGCATACCGGAGCCACGCTGCCCGACGCAGTGGAGCGGCGGACCATGTGCGGCAAAAAAGAAAGGCCCAGAGGCGCCGATTGGGGGCGACGCGATCCTGAGCCGAAGCAAGAGCCCTGCTTTTCGTGCGATGGAGCGTTGCCCGATCGCGCGAAGCATGCAGCTGGAGAGTGTGCAGTCATCATCCGCCGTAATGGATTAAGACGGCGTCAAACGTACCGTATTTTCTGGTTAATTCTGCACGCGGGGTTCGCGCCATCCCCACGCTCGCAAGCTCCTCTCCCCGGGGGAGAGGGGCTTGTTGCATGTCAGCCGCTGTTGTCGCGCTCTTTTCAACTGTCCTGGTGAACCGGACTATTTGACGCGGCGGCGCTCGCGGCGCACGCGCGCAACGAGATAGTCGATGATCTCGCCCGCGACATCGATGCCGGTCGCCCCCTCGATACCTTCCAGACCCGGAGAGGAGTTGACCTCCAGCACCAGCGGACCCCGATTCGAGCGCAGCAGGTCCACGCCCGCCACCGACAGCCCCATCGTTGCAGCGGCGCGCACCGCGGTTTCGGTCTCTGCGGCGTTCAACCGCGTCGGCGATGCGGTGCCACCCCGATGGAGATTGGAGCGGAACTCGCCGCCGGCCGCCTGCCGACGCATGGCGGCCACCACCTTGCGGCCCACCACCAGGCAACGGATATCGGCGCCGCGGGACTCGCCGATGAACTCCTGCATCAGGAAGTTCGCGTACAGACCGCGGAACGCCTCGATCAGGCTCCGGGACGCAGAAATCTTCTCCGCCAGCACGACGCCCGCACCCTGCGTGCCTTCAACCAGCTTGACGATGTGGGGCGGCTTGCCGAGCAGGTTGAGCAGATCGTCGGTGTCGTCCGGGTTGTCGCCGAACACGGTCTTGGGCAGACCCAGTTTCTGTTGCGCCAGCATCTGCAGGCATCGGAGCTTGTCGCGCGAGCGCAGGATCGCGTCGGACTTGTTGAGCGTGGTCACACCCATCATCTCGAACTGCCGCAGCACGGCCGTTGCGTAAAACGTCACCGAGGCTCCGATGCGGGGAATGACGGCGTCATAGCCCGTCAGCGCGCGGCCCTGGTAATGGATCGCAAGCGCGCTGGAATCAATGCTCATGTAGCAGCGCAGCGGATCGAGCACGCGCGCGGTGTGTCCGCGCGATCGTGCAGCTTCCAGCAGGCGCTGGGTCGAATAGAGCTTGCTGTTGCGCGAGACGATCGCCAGTTTCATGACAGGAATTCCGGAGTGCGGCGTGGGGCCCGCGTGGAGACAAGGATCAGCGCGCAGCGGAGCGCCGTGGCACCGGCTCGCCATGCACGAAGGCCCGCGCGGGATCGATCATGATCCTGCCGGCCATTGCCGTGCGACCGAGCAGCATGGGGAACAGCATATTGCGCCGACTGGCGAGATTGATCTCGATCGACCAGCTTTGACCAGCAAGCTCGATCGCGGTGAGGATGAAGACACGTTCGGCGGTATGGCCACCCGAGTCCGTGACCGGTCGGCGATCGATGATGCGGCAGCTGCTGAAGTGGGGTTCGAGCACCCCCGGTACGCCCAGCTGCACAGCGAACCGGATCCAGGGCGCGCCGCCCTCCATGAACTCTTCGGCCTGTTCCACATGCAGCGCCGAGGAGCGCGCGCCTGAATCGATCTTGGCCCGGATGGCGACGATGCCGAGTGCTGGCAGCGCAAGCAGCTCGCGCCAGCCCACGACGATCGGATTCCTCAGCGGGGACTGTGCGCTCATGTTGCTCCGACAGAAGTGGGAGTGGAGCGGGTGAAGGGAATCGAACCCTCGTCAGCAGCTTGGGAAGCTGCAGCTCTACCATTGAGCTACACCCGCACGGGTGGTTCGCGAAAATACGGCACCATCATCGGCGCAGACTTCCGCGCGTGCAGGTTAGCCCTCGGCGCGCGCGCGCGGCAAGAGGTTCCGGGAGTTGCTGCGCGCTGATGCGGAAGCGGGCGGCATCAGAGCTGGCTTCGACGTGGGTCGGTGCCTCTTTTTGCTCCTGCCCACTGTGGGCTCCGGACACGGGAGCGTCAATCGATCGCCGCCGGCTTTGCCAGCTGCGATGCTCCCGTCTGCGTACACGAACCCCGGATCAGTTGAGCGGTGGCAGGCACAAAAGCACGCACGCACCGCCGAGGGCGGCCGAGCGCGAGATGCGCAGTTCGCCGCGATAATCACGCAGGACGTTGTCGA